>NZ_JBHXRW010000010.1:0-180820 GCF_042716635.1 Streptomyces sp. NPDC058664
GACCTCCTGCAGTGCTGGACCGGCACCTGCACCACCTGCGGCCGACCCCTACCCCGCAACAGAACCAGACGAAGAACCTAACGAAGTACTACTAGGGCGTGTCCTGTCGATCAGCGGAGCCAGATCATGATGGCGGCGATGACGACTTCGGCTCGGTAGATCGCGGCGCGCTTGGCGTATCGGGTGGCGATGCCGCGCCATTGCTCGAGCCGGTTGAAGCAGCGCTCGACTACGTTCCGGTCGTGGTAGAGGTCGCGGTCGAAGCAAGGTGGTCGGCCGCGGCGCCGGGATTTCTGATCAGCACGCTCGGGGATGGTGGTGGCGATCCGGCGCCGGCGTAGCTCGGCGCGGGTAGACGGATGCGAGTGTGCCTTGTCGGCGATGTCCCGATCCGGCCGCGACCGGGGACGCCCCGGCCCCAGCCGGGGCACCCGGATCGCCTCCAGTAGCGGCACCAACTGCGGGTTGTCACCAGCCTGTCCGGGCGTCAGCAGGAACGACAGTGGACGGCCGCGCCCGTCCACAGCCAGGTGCACTTCGGTGCTCAACCCGCCGCGGGATCGTCCCAGTGCCTCGCCGCCGACCGGCGCAACCGGCCACATGCCGCAGCCCCCTTTTTCCGGGCCCCTGCCGCATGCTGATGGGCCCGGGCGATGGTGGAGTCGACCGACACCGCCCACTCGATCGTCCCGACCGCGTCATCGTGCGCCTGGACCTGCGTGAGGATCCGATCCCAGGTCCCATCCGCCGTCCACCGGCGCAGCCGCTCATGGCAGGTCTTCCACGGCCCGTACCGCTCCGGCGGATCCCGCCACCGGCCACGACGCCCGTTGGACGTTGGAGCGCGGCAACAGCGGCATGATCCGCGCCCAGGCCGCATCGGTCCATTCACCACGACGAATCATCCGACCATCATCGAACCCTGACCTATCCCATGTCCTCAAAGGGCGTTCGGGCCCAGCCAGGGTCAGCGACGCGGCCTGTCCGATACCGCCGCCTGATCATTTTCAGGCGGCTCGGCTGACGTCCAGCCGTTCGGACGACGGCTCGTAGCCGGCTGCCCTGTAGGCGGCGACGGCGGCAGCGTTCGAGGTCGGAGTGCTGACGAGTGCGCTTGATGCACCCAGTTCACGCAGCGCCGCCGCAGCGGCGACGCTGATCGCCGTCCCGTAGCCGCGACCGCGATGGTCGGCGTGCACGCCCACCGGCTCCAGCAGGCCGGGCTTGCCGGGCCCGGCCGACCAGACCGTCGCCGCGGCCACCGCATTGTCCTGGTCGTCGTAGCCGATCAGGCAGCGGGCGTCGGCATAGACCGGTCCGGCCGCGAGGACGTGCCAAATCTCCTCGGTGAACGCCGGGCTGCCGAACGCCGAGCGATGCACTGCGGTCCGCACCCCCGCCGTCTCCGGACCGGCTACCTCGATCCGCAGGCCGGAGTCCTTCACCGGCTGGGCAAGGTCGTGGCGCAGCGGCGTCCACGGCTCGTCCAGAATCCAGCCCGCCTCCAAGAGGACCTCGCGGAGCAGGGCGCCGTTGGGGATTTCGAGGCCGACCTTCCCGGGCGGCAGGACCCCGCGCTCCGGATCACCGAGGTCCGCCAGCAGCCGGCGCGCCAGATCACCGTCCTGCCGCAGATCCGGCGCGGTCGTCAGGCGCAGCACATCAGGGTCGTCCAGGTATCCGACGGCAATGATCCGTCCGTCCACGCTCCAGGTGCGGACGGCCGCGGCCAGCCTCTCCGCGCCCAGCGCCCAGCGCCCAGCCGAGGTCTCCCGGATGGAGTTGCAGCGGCGTGCGGTCGTCCTGCCATACGCGGAGGGCATCCACGACCCCGGTCAACCCATCGACGCCGGGCTCGTTCAGAACGATCGTCATGTCCCGCATCCCACACCATCGCGGCGACCGGCCGCACCTGGTTTTACTCAGCCAGTCAGATCGACAGGACACGCCCTAACCTCTGCCGCGTCGGGCCTGGCGGTCCAGGAACTCGATCATTCGCGTCTCCGAACGCAGAAGTCGCTCTCGCCGCTCAAGAGGAAGAGAGACGAGGAGGTCGACCAGGTCTCGCTTCCGTGGGACGTGGACCATGTCGCCGGAGTAGACCCTGCAACCCGCACACCAAGCGAAGCCGATGCAGCGTTCGAACATCGAGGACTCGGGCGGGTAAACGCGATACTGGTACGAGCAGACGGGCGTTCCGCAGACGGCGCAGACTCGTCGATCGCCGTCGGGAATCGTGTCCCAGCTCCTGGCCTTTCGCCAACGCTGTCGCCCCGCCAATGCTCTTCAAGTCGTCATGCCGAGCATTCTCCCTCACAGAGATCCGCCCGACACAGCCGTCCGAGCATACGTCCGGCCGACCACAGCAGACCGTCACCACCTCTGGCTCACCTTCATGAAATCTGTGCATGAACCTACTGAGCAGGGTCATGCTCGACGGGCGATCTCCGCTGCGTAGGCGGTCCTGACGGCTCCGGCGGTCCAGCGCTCGGCAGCTGCGGGGTTGATGCCGAGCAGGCGCTGAAGGGCCGCCGGCGGCATCTGACTGCAGAGGTCGAGCAGGACCGCGCATCGTCCCGCTTCGGTGGAGAGTCCGATGCCACGGAGCCGACGGGCGGGATTCCTGCTCGCCATCGGCCTTCCGGGCAGCTGAAGCGATGGGAAGAGACAGGGCGCGTTGTGCTCATTCGATGTCACCGCGCGTTCGCGGTCGCCGGCGACGCCGGCCACAGACGCGTACTTCGATGTCCGTCTCCGGCTGCGGACCGAGACCCGGCACGGGTGGGTAGGGGCCTACGACCTGGAACAGCTGGACCTGATCAAACGATGCGTGCGGGCACCGCCGCGTGAAGGGATTCCCTGGCACGACCACGGCCGGAAGACGACCGTGGTGGCCCGCCTGCCCGCATGGATGCAGCAGGCCAAGAACCGTGACGAGGTGCTGCGGGCCATCGCCCGCATCCATGCCTCACTGCTTCGTACCTGGCTTGGTCTCCGTCCCGTGCGGCAGGGCCGTGGAGTGGTCGACTTCTTCGTTCGCTGCTTCGTCGGCTGTCTCTTGCGGGGTGTGCGCACGTCGTGGCGGGGTGTGGGTCGGGTGTTCTTTCGGCCCAGGGGCCGTCCCTGACCGAGGCGAGAGGGTTTCGATTCTCTGGCCGGGCAGGCGGATGCGTCGGAAGTCGCGGCGGACGCGGGTGGGTGTGAGGCGTTCGGCGGGTGCGGGTTCCTCTCTGGGCGTCCGGCCACGGACGCGGTACGTCCTTTCCGTGCGGGCCCTTCCGCGCTTCGGCATCCTCCTCTTCAGCGCCCTGCCCACGCGGCCACCCTCCGCAGTACGGCGTCACGACCTCGGTCCGGCACCGTCCACAGGGTCTGCCCGCGTACGCCCCAACGCTCAAGGAGGGCGTTCGCGGCCAGGAACCCGGTCGTCGCCGCCCGTTCCATCAGAGCGACGGGCAGGTCGGTTCGCACGACGTCGCCGGCCACCACCAGGCCGGGATCGGAGGTGCGGACTGTGGGGCGGTCGGTATAGCCGCCCACGGGAAACAGCGGGCAGTCCTCCCGCCATTCGTGGCGGACGTCGACGACCTCGGCGGCTCCGGTCTCCGGGTAGACGCGGTGGAGCTGCTCGACGAGGCGTTTCTGTACGACGGTGTGGGGCTCGTGCGGGTCGACGGCGTAGGCGTGGAGTTCCACGACGGATCCTGCGGTACGTGCCGCCCAGTGCGCCGCCTCGTCCTCCCAGCGGTCAAGCACGCTGATGTTGTCCAGGCCACCGAATCCGCTGGTGCCGAGGAAGCCGGGGCGGTCGGGGGCGACGGGCCGGTCCAGCCACAGCCGGGTGACCAGGAAAGGCGGGGCCGTGCGCAGGCGCGCGACGCGCTCCCGCCAGGCGGGGTCGCCGAGCCGCTCCGAGCGCGCGACCAGGGACCGCAGGCCGGCGGCGTCCAGGGCGAGGACCACGGCGTCGTACCGGCGTTCGCCGCGGTCCCCGGCGACCTCGAACCCGCCTCCCCGGGCGGGTGCGACGTGCTCGACCGCACTGCCGGTGCGCAGTTCGGCGCCGTGCCGCCGCAGGTATCCGGCCAGGGGGTCCCACAGCGCCGTCGGGAAGGGCGAGCGGGGCACGTCGAACAGCAGGCCCTCGGCCGAGCCGAGGAAGTAGATGTGGAACATCAGCGCCATCTCGGCCGCCGACAGCTGTCGCGGGTCGGCGAAGAAGCTCCGGGAGAACACCTCGAACGCCAAGTGGCGGGCGCGCTCGGGGAAGCGGACGGTCTCGAGGAAGTCGTGGGCGCTGACGCCGTCGAGGCGGTGGTAGACGTCGGGGACGCGGACGTCGAGCAGCGGCAGGGCCGCGACCGGGTCCATGGCGCGCAGGTCCCGCAGAGCGAAGGAGGGGCTGAGCGCGACGAAGCCCAGCGCGCTCCACGGCGGGGTGCGCGGCACGTGCCGGAAGCTGTCGCGCGACCCGTCCGCGTGCAACAGCGGATAGTCGGGCAGTCCGGCCAGCCGGGCCAGGGCGGGGTCGGTACGGCGCAGCAGGCCCCGCAGGTTGTAGTACTGCCGGAAGAACGCGTGGAAGCCACGGCTCATCGTCACGGTGCTGCCGTCGCGCAGGCGGGTCGGCCATCCGCCCACCCGGCCGCCGATGCAGGGCTCGCGCTCGTACAGCGTCACCGCCACGCCCCGTTCGGCCAGCGCGGTGGCGGCGGCGAGTCCGGCGATCCCTCCGCCGACGACGGCGACCGAGGGCCGGCCGTCGGCGCGGTCGGCTCCCGGGCGGGCCGGCAGCACGCGGGCCCGGCGGTCCCGGCCCCGGCGTGCGGCGGGCGGGCGGGACACCGGGCCGGTCATCGGGCCGGTCATCGGTCGTCCTTCCCGCGCGAGGCCACGAAGGTGTGGGTGATGCCCGTCTGCCAGCCCGGCAGGGGCAGGGCCCTGACCCGGTCGAAGCCGGCCTTCCGGATCCGGTCGGCGAACCGGTCGGCCGTGTCGAAGCCGACGACGCTGTGCCACAGGTGGCGGTAGAGCGGCCCGTCCCCCAGCAGGGTCGCGGCGGGCCGGACGAAGCCTCGGCACACCAGCGTCCACACCGCCCGGTCGGCGCGGCGGCCGCTGAGGCTGTACTCGTGCGCCCCGAGCCGTCCCCCCGGGCGCAGGACGGTGCGGACCGTATTGAGGACGGCGTCGGGATCGGAGACGTTACGGAAGAGGTAGGCGGCGAACACCGCGTCGAACGGCCCTTCGACCCCCGCCTCCGCCAGTCCCTCGGCCGGCGCGTGGACGAACCGCACGCCGTCCGCCCACGGCTTGGCGGCGGCCCGCCCGAGCATGCCGGCCGAGGCGTCGACGGCCGTGACGGAGGCCGCCGGAAGGACGGACCGGATCGCGGCCGTCGACGCGCCGGTGCCGCACCCGAGGTCCAGCACGCGCAGCCCGGCCCCCTGCCCTGGCAGGCCGAGGCGGCGCACCGAGCGCCGCAGATGGGCGTGGTAGCCGGGATTGACGGCCACCAGTGCGTCGTAACTGCGGGACGCGTGGTCGAACGCGGCGGCGAGGTTCTCGTCGCGCAGCAGGGTCATGCGCTCTCCAGGAGCTCGGTGGGAACGGGCGGGGCGGTTGAAGGGACTGCGGAAACGGGCCGGTCGGACGAAGAGACGGTGGGAACAGGCCGGTCGGACGAAGGGGCAGTGGGAACAAGCCGGTCAGTCGAAGGGGCGGCGTGGTAGTCCGGGCAGTTCGACGGCGGTGCGCAGCATGGGGACGACCGGGGTGCGCAGGCCGACGGAGAGGTCCTCGAACAGGCCCGTGCTCCCGTCGAGGAAGCGCAGCAGCCGGCCCGCCGGGACGCGGGCGAACAGCCGGGAGAACAGGGCGGGACCGTCGACGCGGCCGCTGTCGAGAGCGCGCAGGAGCACCGAGTCCATGGTGCGGGCCCGCCAGGAATGGGCGGCCGGCGGGACCGGTCCGCGCCCCTGCCGCAGTGCGGCGGCGACCGCTCGTGTCTGGCGCTGGAGGCCGGCGAAGGCGTATCCGGTGGACGGGCGGGTCGCACCGCCCGCGGCACCGATCCGGAACACGGACGCGCCGACCCGTCGGGGCATGGGAGCGTCCGTCATGGGGATCACTCCGGTCTCGGTGGCGACGATCTCCAGGTCGCCGAGGCGCAGCACGTCGTCGGCGTAGTGCCGTACGGCCGCCTCGTAGCCGCTCGCCGTCAGGAGGCGCGGGGAGAACTCCGTGTACTCCACGAGGGCTTCGCACGGGCCGGTGGGCAGGACGTAACCGAAGGAGAGCCCGTCGGCGGGCTGGGGGGTGCGGAAGTCCATCAGTTCCACGGTCCCGTGGTCGAAGGCGGGCCGGGCGGTGCGCACGAACCAGCCGTGGAAGTGCTGCAGCAGGGTGGTGCGGGCGGCCGGGAGGCTGCCCAGGGGGCGCGAGTCGAACACCCAGCGGGCCTCCAGGACGCGGGGGCGGCCGTCGGACCGGGTCATCAGTACGCGGGCGCCCGAGGGGATCTCCTCCACGGTGTCCACGGCCGCCTCCAGGCGCCGGACGTTGGCGCTGTGCGCGAGGTCCCGGGCGATCAGGGACTCGAAGTCGTCGGAGCGGATCATCTTGTACCGCAGCGGCGCGATGTCCCCCTCGATCGCGCGGCCGTCGGGCGGCCGTACCCGCAGGTGACGCCATTCCGATCGCACCGCGGCGTCGAAACGGCCGCGGCCGGACTCCCAGAAGCACCAGGTGCGCGGAGGAGGCCGCAGCGGGCCGGGCGGGGCGTCGACGAGGATCACGGACGGAGTCAGGGCCCCGGCCACGGGTCCGTTCAGCCGATGGGCCAGGGACAGCCCGGCGGCTCCCGCCCCGATGACCGCCACGTCCGCCTTCAGCACGCTCGCTCCTTCCGTCCCGCTCTTCTGTCCCGCTTCTTCCGTACACCGGTCATGAGGGTTCTGGCCTCACACCGGTCATGGGGGTTCTGGCCTCGGCACGGACTCGGATGCGGCCGTCGGAGGCCGCCGCCCCCGCACCAGTACGCCCACACGGCGGCATTACCGCTCATTTCGGGTACCTGTTCCGCACCGCATCCGTATCACGGGAAGGGACTGAAGACCCGTAAGGAGCGAGCGATACCACGATGAGAGGAACCGGGATGCGCCCCACCCAGGCGAAGGACCACCCCGCGGCCACGCCGTCGCCCCTCCCCCGCCCGGTCGCCCCTTCGGGGTCCCCGCCGCGGCGAAGGCGGCCGGGCAGGGCGGTCGCCGGCGCGGCGCACGGCACGGGCCCGGCCGGAGGCGCCGCCCTTGTGGCGGTCGAGCCCGAGGCCGTCGACGCGGACGTGCCCGCCGCGGTCGGGCGCGTGCTGGAGCGGGTGCTCGCCGACCGGCTCGTCCGGGCCGGGGACCTGGACGCCCTCTTCGCCCGCGAACTGGCCGAGCGGGTCACCCGCTTCACCCAGGAGGGCGGCAAGCGCATCCGGTCGCAGCTCGTCTGGTGGTCGATGCGCGCCTGCGGCGGGGCCGGTGATCCGACGTTCACGGCGGCCCTGCGCGTCGGGGCCGCGCTCGAACTGCTCCAGACCTGCGCGCTGGTCCATGACGACGTGATGGACGGCTCGACGCTGCGGCGCGGCCGTCCGGCGCTCCACGCCGACGTGCGCGCACGGTACAGCGGTGTGGCGTCCCCGGCCCGCGTCGCCCGCTTCGGGGAGGCGGCCGCGGTCCTGGCCGGGGACCTGGCGCTCGCGTGGGCGGACGACGTGGTGGCCGGGACGGCGCTCGATCCGCGGACGGCGGCCGTGGTGCGCCGGCTGTGGGGCGACATGCGCACGGAGATGGTGGCGGGGCAGTTCCTCGACCTCCAGGGCCAGCTGACCGGGTCGCGCTCGCGGCCGCGCGCGCTGCGCGCCGCGTGCCTCAAGAGCGCGTTGTACTCGGTGGCACGCCCCCTCGCCCTGGGCGCGGCGGTGGCGGGTGCGGACGGCCGCACCCTGCGGGCGCTGTGTTCGGCGGGCCGCTGTGTGGGGATGGCCTTCCAGCTGCGCGACGACCTCGACGACGTCTTCGGCGACCCCCGGCACACCGGCAAGAGCCTCGGTGGGGACATCCGCGAGGGGAAGCCCACCTATCTGGTCGCCCTGGCGGTGGCGCGCGCGCAGGCCGCGGGCGATCGGCCCGCTCTGACGGTGCTCGAACAGGCGCTCGGCGACGAGGGCCTGTCTGCGGCCGGGCTCGAAGAGGTGCGGGACGTCCTGGTGCGTACGGGTGCCCGGGCGGCGGTCGAGTCGAAGATCGACCGCCTGTCGGCGCAGGGACTGCGTCGCTTCGACGGCGCCCTGCTCGACGCGGATGCCAAGGGCCGCCTGCGCGAGCTGCTGACCGCGGCGACGGTCTCCCGTGCCGCGGACGGCCCGCCCGCCCGCTCACACCCGCCCGCCCGCTCGCGCCCGGCGCCGGGTCTCGCTCCGGTGGGCTCCGGAGCACGGGAGGCCCGTCGATGACGCGCACGCTGTCCGGCCGTACGGACCATGTGGTGGTCGTCGGGGCGGGCCTGGCCGGTCTGTCGGCGGCTCTTCATCTGCTGGGCGCCGGGCGCCGGGTCACCGTCGTCGAACAAGGCGTCCTGCCCGGCGGCCGGGCGGGCCGCCTGGATCTGAGCGGCTACCGGATCGACACCGGTCCGACCGTGCTGACCATGCCCGACCTCGCCGACGAGGCCTTCGCGGCGGTCGGCGACAGCCTGCGCGAGCGGGTCGACCTGATCCCGCTCCACCCGGCCTACCGGGCGTCGTTCGCGGACGGCAGCACGCTGGACGTGCACACCGAGGGCGAGGCGATGGCCGCGGAGGTGGAGCGGTTCGCCGGGGCCCGTGAGGCGGCGGGCTACCGGCGGCTGCGTGCCTGGCTGGAGCGGCTCTACCGGGTCCAGATGCGCCGCTTCATCGACGCCAACTTCGACTCCCCCCTCGACCTGCTGACCGGTGACCTCGCCCGGCTTGCGGCGCTCGGCGGCTTCGGGCGGCTCGACCGGCGTATCGGCGGCTTCCTCAGGGACGAGCGGTTGCAGCGGGTCTTCTCCTTCCAGGCCCTGTACGCGGGTGTGCCGCCGGAGCGTGCGCTCGCCGCCTACGCGGTCATCGCCTACATGGACACGGTCGCCGGGGTGTACTTCCCGCGCGGCGGCATGCACGCCCTGCCGCGGGCCATGGCGGACGCCGCCGCCGACGCGGGCGCCGAGCTGCGGTTCGGCGAGCGGGTGACCCGGCTGGAACGGTCGGGCGAGCGCGTCACCGCCGTCGTCACCGCCCGGGACCGCGTCCCCTGCGACGCGGTCGTCCTCACGCCGGACCTGCCCGTCACCTACCGGCTCCTCGGCCGCCGGCCCCGCCGGCCGGTGCGGCTGCGGCACTCCCCCTCCGCCGTCGTCCTGCACGTGGGCACGGACCGCACCTGGCCGCAGCTGGCCCATCACACGATCTCGTTCGGGGCCGCCTGGCGGAGCACGTTCGACGAGCTCACCCGCCAGGGGCGGCTGATGAGTGATCCGTCCCTGCTCATCACCCGGCCCACGGCCACCGACCCCACTCTCGCCCCACCGGGCCGTCATCTGCACTACGTCCTCGCTCCCTGCCCCAACACCGACATCGGACCCGGCGCGGCCGTCTGGGGCGAGCTCGGCCCGCGCTACCGGACCGAGCTCCTGCGCGAGCTGGAACGGCGCGGTCTCGACGGCGTCGAGGCCGCCGTCGAGGACGAGTCCCTCGTCACCCCGGCCGACTGGTTGGGCCAGGGCCATGCGGCGGGCACCCCCTTCTCGGCCGCCCACACCTTCCTGCAGACGGGCCCGTTCCGGCCCCGCAACCTGGTACGGGGCACGGAGAACGCCGTCCTGGCCGGCTGCGGCACCACCCCGGGCGTCGGCGTGCCGACCGCCCTGGTGTCGGGGAAGCTGGCGGCGGCCCGGATCACCGGTGGCGTCCGGCGTCCTTCCGCCCGGACCGAGGGGGTGGCACGATGACCGCACGCGAACTCGACGCCGCCGGCATCACCGACCCGGCGCTGCGGGCGGCGTACCGCCGGTGCCGTGAACTGAACGCGGCGCACGGGAAGACGTACTTCCTGGCCACCCGCCTGCTGCCGGCCGATCGCAGGCCCTCCGTGCACGCGCTGTACGGCTTCGCCCGGTGGGCCGACGACATCGTCGACTCACCGGGTCCCGGCGAGGACGACGGCCTGCGCGGTGCGCGTCTGGCGGCGCTCCAGCGGCGTCTGGACAGCGGGCTGCGGCAGGGGGCCGGCGACGAACCGGTGGTGCTGGCCCTCGCCGACACCGCGCGCCGCCACGCGATCGAGCACAGCCACTTCCAGGACTTCATGACCGCCATGAGGTCGGACCTGGAGGTCACGGACTACGCCACCTACGCCGACCTGCGCGGCTACATGCACGGATCGGCCGCCGTGATCGGCCTGCAGATGCTGCCGGTCCTCGGGACGGTGGTGCCGCGCGCGGAGGCCGAGCCGCACGCGGCGGCCCTCGGGGTGGCCTTCCAGTTGACCAACTTCCTGCGGGACGTCGGCGAGGACCTCGACCGCGGCCGGGTGTACCTGCCGGCCGACCTGCTGGCCGGGCACGGTGTCGACCGGGGGCTGTTGCGCCGGTGCCGGGACACGGGTCGTCAGGACACGCGTGTCACGGCCGCCCTGCGGGAGTTCGAGGCGCTCACCCGCCGCGTCTACCGCGAGGCGGAACCCGGCCTCGCCATGCTGGATCCCGTGTCCCGCCCCTGCATCCGCACCGCGTACATCCTGTACGGGGGCATCCTCGACGCCGTCGCCCGGGACGGCTACGCCGTACTGCACCACCGTTCCGTGGTGCCGCGCCGGGAGCGTGCGGCGGTCGCGGCGGACGGACTGGCCCGCGTACTGGCGGCCAGGCTGCGGCACCGGGGTCGGTCCGCGACACCCCGGGCACCGGCGCGCTCGGCACCGCCTGTCACTCCGGCTCCGCCCGCCACCCCAGCCCTGCCTGTCACCCCGGCACCGTCCGCCACTCCGCCCCCGCCCGTCAGCCCGGCCCCGTCCGCCGCCCTCGCCCGACCGGTCTCCGAGGAGGTCGCGTGAACGCCGAACCGCCGTCCGCACGGCGCGCCCGTCTCCCCCTCTCGCTGCGCCGCGGGCCCGTCCCGTGGGACCGGCAGCGGCCCACCTGGCGCGACGCCAGACCGGGCCTCATCGCGAAGGCGTTGAAGCGGGCGCAGGCCAGGCCGTCCGGAAACTGGTACGTCGTGGGGGCCTCCGCCTCGGTGCGCCCCGACCGCCCCCTGGCCCGGACGGTCGCGGGCGGCGAGGTGGTCGTCTGGCGCGGCGCCGACGGTCGGCTGGTCGCCGGACCTGGTGTCTGCCCGCACCTCGGGGCGCCCTTGGCCGACAGCCCCGTCCGGTGCGGGACACTGGTGTGCCACTGGCACGGACTCGCCCTCGACGGGGCTCCGACCGCGGGCTGGGAGCCGTTGCCCGTCTTCGACGACGGCGTCCTCGTCTGGGTGCGGCTCGACGAGACCGGCGGGGAGGCGCCCCTGGACGCCCCCGTCGTACCGGTCCGCCCGGTTCCCGCGCGAGGGGTGACGGCCGTGTACGAGGGCACCGGGATCTGCGAACCCGAGGACGTCGTGGCCAATCGCCTGGACCCGTGGCACGGGGCGTGGTTCCACCCGTACTCGTTCGTCGACCTGACGGTGGTCGGCTCGCCCGACGAGCCCTCCGACGACGCCGACGACCCCGACGACCCCGACGACCGCTTCACCGTCGACGTCTCCTTCAAGGTGGCCGGGCGGCTCGTGGTGCCGGTACGGGCGGTCTTCACCGCGCCCGAGCCGCGCACGGTCGTCATGCGCATCACCGGGGGGGAAGGCACGGGCTCCGTGGTGGAGACCCACGCGACCCCGCTCGGGCCGGACGAGCGGGGCCGTCCGCGCACGGCGGTGACCGAGGCCGTGGTGGCCGCCTCCGACCGGCCGGGCTTCGCGTTCGTACGCCGGGCCGCCCCGCTCCTGCGCCCGGTGATGCGCACCGCGGCGGCCCGGCTGTGGAGGGACGACCTGGCCTACGCCGAGCGCCGCTGGCAGCTGCGTTCGACGGGCAGGTTCCCGGGCTGACTCCGGGTCACCGCGCGGGCCCGCACCGGAGTTCGGCGCGGCGCGGTCGGTGCCGAGCCGACTCAGAGCCGGCTCATCGGCGCAGAGGTCTTCGGCGGGCACGTGAGCGGGTACGGGCCCGCTTGCGCCGGGACCGAGGCAACCGGGCGGCCGGGCGGCCGCCCGTGTCGGACCATCAGTCAGTTCGCCAGCTCGTCGGCCACCTCCTTCACCGCGTCCAGCGAACCCGCCAGCGCCTCCCGCGACGCGGCTCGGGCGCGGCGCAGTCTGCCGTACCCGTATCCGGCGAACGCCGCGGCCCCGACGCCGTACGCGGCCGCCAGTGCCCCGGCCGCCCGCCGCGCCGGCCACACCCGCTCCAGCGCCCGCACCGCCGACTCGTGCGCGGCCAGGACGGCGAGCGCTCCGAGCACCCCGCCCGCCCCCAGCGCCGCCGTGCCCCGGCGCCCCTCGGACGCGGCGGCCGTCAACTCCGCCCTCACCTGGTCCAGGTCCTCACGAACGATCTCGATCACCTCGCGTGACAATGCCTGCATGTGTTCCCGCTACCCCCGACACCGCCGCGTAGACGGCGCGGGCCGCCGACCGCTTCGGCGCCGTTGCTGTTGCCGTTGCCGTTGCCGTTGCCGTGAATGAGGACGACCGAACAAGGCTGTCCGGAAATCGATGCAACGAACCGACTCCCGTACCGCTCTTAGGGCCCGTACCCCTGGTCGCGATCATCGAGGAGAATCCGTGCGTTCGAGAAGGAAGTCGTCGGTTCTGGCCGCCTTGTGCGTGAGTGCCCTGACGGTCGGGGGTCCGGCAGGACCCGCCCGGGCGGACGGTTCCGTCGACGGCCCCACGGAGAACTGCAACGCCGCGGCCGCGGTGGCTCCGGGCTCGTTCGGGACCGGGACGCTGTCGTGGTGCATCCTGGCGGCCAAGCAGAGCGGCGAGATCAAGAGAGTGGCCCGGGAGGGCTTCGTCAAGGGTCTGCTCGAGATGCTGACGAACCACACCGGCGGCAATTACAACATCATGATCTTCGACGTCAAGGGCAAGAACGCCTTCGGGGATCCGTGGTTCGTCAACCATTACACGGAGAATCTCCAGGACGTGGCGTTCCGGGGCGACATCGACTACAACGACGCGACCTCGCGGGAGGACCAGACCTACCGCATCTGGATCTTCTCCGGCGGCGGCAGCTTCACCAACCACGGCGACGGCGGCTGGATCAACTGGGGGTTCTACGGCCTGTGGGATCGCAGCGGCTCCACCGTCGACTTCCGCCCCACGATGGAGCCTGTCACGGTACCCGGCGTGCCCAAGGGGGAGACCCCCGGCCCCGGTGACACCCCCATCACCCCCGGCGTGCCCGCCCACCCCGGCCCTCGCCCGGGTTTCCGTGCCGACAGCGCGGCGACGGCCCCTTCCGGACCGGGCGGGCCGCCCGTCGGCGTCCCGGTGCGGCTGAGGACCGTCAACGACCTCGGAGCCGTCGCCACGAACTCCTCGTCCGGTTCGACGGTGATCGCGGGCAAGACGGGTACGACGAGCGGCACCTGGACGTTCAAGGACGCGGGTGGCGGGCGCTACGAGATCGCCAACGGCCACGGTCCCGTCCTCACCGAGAACAGGCACACCTACTTCGCCCAGATCGACACCTGGAAGGGAAGCCCGGACCAGAAGTGGGAGGTGCTCCCCCTCTCGGGCGGCACCTACCAGATCAGGATCAGCGATCAGGACTGCCTGACCTGGCACGAGGACTACAAGAAGCTCGGGGTGTGGACCTGCGACGGTTCCGAGGGCCAGCGGTGGACCGTCGCTCGCTGAGCGCCCTCCGGCCCCCGGGAAAATCGCCTGGGGGTTCAGCCAACGGTGGGTTACGATCCCGGAGATGAAGAACTTCTCCTCGTACCGATTGGGGGACTCGTTCGCTCACGGTGAGTGCTGATGGCACATCACTTCGCGAACGGGATTCCGACCCGCCTGTTGATGTGGCGACGCGTACGCGAGTACGCCGTGCCACCGTCCATGATCGAAACGGCGACCGCACGACGTGCGGTCGGCGACTGGGCGGGGGCTTGCGCCGCTGCCCGGATCGACGTCGATTTCGATCTGCGCGCCGTGGCCGACCGCCACGGCACCGACCTCACCGCCCGGCTCCGGGCCGACCTGCGTCGCCTGGCACCGGATCTGCTCCGCTGGCACATGCCCCGGATCGCCCCCGACGGACGGCTGCGGCCCGGTCTGACCATGGCTCTGGCGCGTTACGGGAGTCCCGGCGCCGCGCCATTGAGCCTGGTGGTGCGGACGCCGCCGGCCTGGGCGGACGCCGGACAGCGGATGTCGCTCGCCGTGTGGGCGGCGTCCGGGAGCGGGATTCCCGGCCACCCTCCGTACGCCCACCCGCATCCGCGTCCCGAACGGCGTTTCCGGTTCGACCTGCACCGCCATCTCTGGGACGCGGGGCGGGCCGGCGACCTGGCGCGGCGGTGTGGTGCGGACCAGCCACCGTCCACGGCGCCGCCCGAGCCGCTCGAAGCATTCACCCTGCCCGACTCCCTCAGCCGGTCCGGCGCACTCGGTTCGGCCACCTCGCCCGGCGGGCCCGACGTACTCGGCCGGTCCGATACGCCCTCCTTCCAGGGCGCCCCGTGGGCGGTCGGGAGATGGGCGGCCGAGGCGGAGTCGCTGTTGCGGTCCGACGGACGGCCTCCGCGCGGGGCCTTCACCGTACGGCTCGGCGCCGGGCGACGCGCCGTGCTCGAACTCGTCGCTCCCGACGACAGCCACGCCCCGACGTTCAGACCACTGCGGGAGTCGTTGCCGCCGCAGGAGGTGGCGGCGCTTCCCGTACTGCCGGAAGCGGCGGCCCGGACCCTTCCCGATCTGGAGCTGCTGCGCGCCGGACTGATCACGGCGGAGCGGCTGCACCCCCTCGTCGCCGGGGCGCTGGCCGCGTCCGTCCCCGCGGTGGGGCCCGACTCGGTGGACGTGACCGGCGGGACATCGCTGTCCGGACCCGGTCACGAGCCCGGTGATCCGCACCGGGTGGAGTGCGGGGGCGAGGTCCATCGGATCGCGCTGAGGGACGGGGTGCTGTCGGCGATCGACCACGACCGGACCACTCTGCGCCGGGAGGAGCTGCTGGTGGCCCTCGGTGGACCGGCGCTGCCCTGCCTGCGGGCGATCGACGCGGTGCACCGCAACCCGGAGGCCCTGCCAGCGGTCCGGGAGCGGCTCGGACACGGTGACGTCGCCGGGGCGCTGGCCGTCGTCGTGGGGCTCCTCAGGCCGGACGCGGTCCTGCGCGACGGTCCGCTCCGTGAGGAACTGACGTCCGCCGCGGCCCGCCGCGTCGACCACGGCCTCTTTCGCGCGGGGCTGGTCTCCGAGCACTCCCCTGCCGGCTCACGTACCGGCGCGACCAACGGCGGGAACGCTTCGGACGCGGGGCCCGTGGAAGCGGGCCACCGGCCGAGGCTCGACCGTCGAACGCCTCGCGCGGTGCGCCACAAGCGGAACAGCCTGGCCCGGCCCCGGACCGCCCTGCCCCGGTGACCGGCTCGCCCCCCTGAACTCCTCCGCTCGTACCGCGCGTCGAGCGCTTTCGTACCCCACGACATCGCGTACCCCACGACATCCGGACGGGTCGCCCCGTCCCCTCATCCCCCTCAGGTGATGCTCATGACGTCCAGCACCCTCATGCCCGCCTCCGCTCCGGCGTCCGACACCCCCGTGTCCGCCCCCGCCCCCGCCTGCGCGCCCGACGCCGGCACCCGTCTCGCCCTCGCCGACGACCTCCTCGGGCTCCTGCGGACGACGGTCACCGAGCCGCGCCCCGACGAGCAGCTGGAAGCGCTCACCCTGGCCGTGGCCGCCGACCTGCCCGTACTGCTCTGGGGCGAACCGGGCATCGGCAAGACCGCGGCCCTGACCCAGCTCGCCGCCTCCCTCGACCTGCCGCTGACGACCGTCATCGCCAGCGTCCACGAGCCGTCCGACTTCTCCGGGCTGCCGATCGTGGGCGACGACCCCGCGGTGCGGGGTGTGCCGATGGCGCCACCGCAGTGGGCCGTGGAACTCGTACGGGCCGGGCGGGGCCTGCTCTTCCTGGACGAGCTCTCCACCGCCACGCCCGCCGTGCAGGCCGCGCTGCTCCGGGTCGTCCTGGAGCGGAGGGTCGGCGCGCTGCGGCTGCCGCCGGGTGTGCGGATCGTGGCCGCCGCCAATCCGCGCGCGTCGGCGGCGGACGGATGGGAGCTGAGCCCTCCGCTGGCCAACCGGTTCGTGCACCTGTACTGGGTGCACGACCGGGAGGTGGTGGTGCGCGGTCTCGGCGGCGTCTGGCCCCGGGCGGAACTGCCGCGGCTGGCCCCGGAGAGGCTGCCGGAGTCGGTGGCCTTCGCCCGGCGCGCGGTCTGCGGCTTCCTGAAGGCCCGGCCGACGATGATCCACCGGCTGCCGACCACCGAGACACAGCGCGGGGGCGCCTGGCCCTCGCCCCGGAGCTGGGAGGCCGCGCTGACCCTGCTGGCCTTCGGGACGGCGGCCTCCGTCTCCCGGGAGGTGCTGGCGCTGCTGGTACGGGGAGCGGTGGGGGACGGCCCGGGGCTCGAACTCCTCGCCCACCTGGACCGGATGGACCTGCCGGACCCCGAGTCGCTGCTGGCCGATCCGGCCTCCGCCGAGCTGCCGGAGCGCGGGGATCTGCGCCAGGCGGCGCTGGAGGCGGTGGTGGCCGCCGTCGGGGCGCGTCCGGAGCGGGAGCGGTGGGAGGCGGGCTGGGCCGTGCTGGTCCGGGCGCTGGAGACCGGCGCCCCGGACCTGCTCGTCGCCCCGGCGACGGTGCTGGCCACGCTGCGTCGCGACGACTGGGAGATCCCGGAGGCGGTGGAACGGCTGGCCGGGGTGGTCGGGCTCGCCCGGCGCGCGGACCGGTCGGTGGGACGGGCCGTCGCCGCGGCGGCCGGCACCGGGCGTGCGACGGGGACGCGCCGATGACCGGGACCGCGCCGCCCTCGGCGCCGCACCGGAAGGCCCCGCCCCCGCTGCCACGCCCGCTGGCCCCGCCCCCGCCGCCGCGTCCGGTGCGGGCCGCCGTACCGAAGTCCCCGCCCGGCTCCGGCGGCCCGTCCGGTCGGCCCGGACTCCCCCTGGACATGGACAAGTTGCTGTCGGCCCGGCTGCACGCGGTCAAGGTGCGGCCCTATCTGGCCGGCGCGCTCTTCGCGTTGCACGTGGTGGAGGACCGGTCGGTGCCGACGATGGCGGTGGACGCGTCCTGGCGCTGCTACGTCTCCCCGGGCTTCGTGGCCTCCACCCCGGTGGAGGAACTGGCGGGCGTCTGGGTGCACGAGGTCTCCCACCTGCTCCGGGACCACCACGGGCGGGGCGAGCGGTACGCGAGGGAGCACGGCGAGCACGGGCCGGGCGAGCGGCTGCGCCGTAACATCGCCGCCGACTTCGAGATCAACGACGACATCTACGGCGACGGCCTGCCCCGGCCGACCGGGGCGGTACTGCCGTCGTTGCTGCGGCTGCCCGACGGGCAGCTGATGGAGGAGTACCTGCGGACGGCGTCGATGTCCGGGCTCACGGCCGACCTGGCCTGGCTGGACTGCGGCAGTGGCGCCGACGGCCATGACCGGCCGTGGGAGCTGGGGCCCGACGGAGCGCACGGGCTGAGCGGACAACAGCGGGACGCGGTTCGCTTTCGGGTCGCGGAGGGCATCAAGGGCCGACCGGGTGACGCGCCGGAGGGGTGGCGCCGATGGGCGGAGGAGGCGTTCCACCCGCCGCAGCCGTGGCGACGCCTGCTGGGGGCCGCGATCCGTTCGGCGGCGGGAGCGCCGGGGGTGGGCGAGAACCACAGCTACCGGCGCCCGTCCCGGCGCTCGGCCAGCGTGCCGGGAGTGGTGCTGCCCAGCCTGCGCCGTACGCCGCCCAGGGTCTGCGTGGTCATCGACACCTCCGGATCGGTGAGCGACGCCGAGCTGGGCAGTGCGCTCCTGGAGGTGACGGCGATCTCACGGGCGGTGGGCGGGCGGCGTGACCTGGTCTCGGTGATCTCCTGCGACGCGGCGGCCGGTGTCGCCGTGCCGCTCTGCCGGGCGGAGAACATCGAACTGGTCGGTGGTGGCGGAACGGACCTGCGCTCCGGTTTCGCCCGGGCGCTCCGCTCCCGGCCACGTCCGGACGTCATCGTCGCCCTGACGGACGGCCAGACGCCCTGGCCCTCCGCACCGCCGGGCTGCCGCACCGTCGTCGGTCTCTTCCCTCGTCCCGCCCGCGCCGTGGACGAGGAGAACCCCGAGTACGTCCCCGACGTGCCTCCCGCCTGGGCACGTGTCGTCACCCTCACCTGAGACGACGCCGGGGCCGGCCCGGTGGTCCTGGCCGGCCCCGGCGTCGCGGCGGCCGGTGTCCCGGGCCTCCCGGTGCCGGCCCGTTCGGGGCACCTTCGACGGCGCGAGGAGCTCCTGGTGGTCGGGTCCGGGGACACCGGTCGGTTCCCCGCCGGGGCGGTCCGGCTCCGCGAGGTCTTCGCGGGCCTCGCGGAGCGCCTCGTCCAGCACGACGACGATGGCCGGGGCGGCGTCGAACGGCGTCTCCTGGTGCGGGAGGCCCAGGTCGGTGGGAGGGTGACACCTCCTGGGCGGGCACGTCACACGCCGGTGGTTCACACCGCGGGGGCCGCCGTCTCCTCGAGTACGCCGTCGGCCAGCCTCAGCCGGCGGTTCACCCCGATCTCGGCGAGGAACCGCTCGTCGTGACTGATCACCATGAAGGCGCCCCGGTAGGAGTTGAGCGCGCTCTCCAGCTGGCCCACACCGACCAGGTCGAGGTTGTTGGTCGGCTCGTCGAGCAGCAGCAGGTGCGGGGCCGGTTCGCCGCACAGCACGCAGGCCAGGGTGGCGCGCAGCCGCTCTCCGCCGGAGAGCACCCCGACCGGGAGGTGGGCCCGCGCGCCCCGGAAGAGGAAGCGGGCGAGCAGGTTCATCCGCTCCGCCTCCGGCCGCTCGGGAGCGAAGCGTGCGAAGTTCTCCGCCACCGTACGGTTCAGGTCCAGCAGGTCCAGGCGCTGCGAGAGGTAGGCGATCCGGCCGTCGTTGCGCTTGATCTCCCCGCCGGCCGGGGTGAGATCGCCGGTGATCAGGCGCATCAGGGTGGTCTTGCCGGCGCCGTTGGGGCCGGTCAGCGCGATGCGCTCGGGGCCGCGCACGGTCAGGTCGACGCCTCCCGCCGCGAACACGTCCCTGTCCCCGAGCCGTACCCGCATGCCTTCGCCGACGAACAGGTTGCGGCCGGCCGGCACCTCGGTATCGGGGAGTTCCAGGGTGAGCCGCTGCTCGTTGCGCAGCGCCCGGCCGGCCTCGTCGAGGCGGGCCTTGGCGTCGCCGACCCGGGACGCGTGCGTCTGACCGGCCCGGCCCGCGGATTCCTGAGCGCCCCGCTTCATGGTGCCCGCGAAGATCCGCGGCAGTCCGGCGTTCTTCAGGTTGCGTGCCGCGTTGCTCGCACGGCGGTCGGCGCGTTCGCGAGCCTGCTGCAGTTCCCGCTTCTCCCGCTTCAGCTCCTGCTCGGCGTTGCGGACGTTCTTCTCGGCGACCTCCTGCTCGGCGCGCACCATCTCCTCGTATTCGGTGAAGTTGCCTCCGTACAGGCGCAGTTCGTCACTGCTCAGCTCGGCGACGCGTTCCATGCGGTCGAGGAGGGCGCGGTCGTGGCTGACCAGCAGCAGACAGCCGTTGAAGTCCCCGAGCACGTCGTAGAGCTTGTGCCGGGCCTCCAGGTCGAGGTTGTTGGTGGGCTCGTCGAGCAGCAGGACGTCGGGGCGCTTGAGCAGCTGGGCGGCGAGCCCCAGGGAGACGATCTGCCCGCCGCTGAGCGTGCCGAGGCTGCGGTCCAGGGCGAGTCCGGCGAGGCCGAGACGGTCGAGCTGGGCGCGGGTGCGCTCCTCGATGTCCCAGTCGTCGCCGATGGTGGCGAAGTGCTCCTCGCCCACGTCCCCGGACTCCACGGCGTCCAGGGCGCGGATCACCTCGGCGACTCCGAGGACCTCGGCGACGGTGAGGTTCCCGGTCAGGGGCAGGCTCTGCGGAAGGTGGCCGAGGGTGCCGCTGACGGACACCGAGCCGGTGCGGGGCTCGAGCTCACCGGCGATCAGCTTCAGGAGGGTGCTCTTGCCGGCGCCGTTCGGCGCGATCAGGCCGGTGCGGCCGGGGGGCACGCTGAAGGACAGGTCGTGGAAGACCGGGGTGTCGTCGGGCCAGGCGAAGGAGAGGTTCGAGCAGACGACGGCGGCGTGGGACATGGAAGCGACCTCGAAGGCGCGGAGGGCGGAGCACGGGCTTCCACCCTGGACGGACATGGAAGAAGGGGAACGACGAAACGGACCACCTCGGCTGCGCTCCTGGGCGCCTGCCGGTGGCCGTCAGATCCGGATCTCACCCGGAGATGTCGTCTTCACCCACCACGTCTGTGACTCCTCGATACTTCGATACTCGGTCTGTCTCCCTCGGATCATAACAACGCACGTCCCCCGGGGCATGCCGTGGCTCGTCCGGCCGACGCGCCGGGCCCGTAGCGGAATAACCGTTCGACCGGCCGTGGCCCCCCGCTCTAAGGTCGGCGTCGTGGCAACGAAACTCAATCAGATCATCGCAGTGGAGAAGGGCGTCAAGTCCCGGGCCCACCAGGACCTGACGGCAGCTCACCATGGCCTGCAGAAGCCCGCGTTGCTCGCCGGCATCTCGCGTACGTACCAGCCGAAGGACGAGGAGGGCGAGCAGCTGCCGCCCGAGTCGACACTGGTGCAGGTGAAGGCCGAGGACGTGCTGCGCGACACCGCGCGGGCGCTGACCCGCCTCTTCGACGTGACGGCCACCAAGGACTGGGCGAACTGCGAGGCGCGTGCCGACATCACGGTCGACGGACGCGTGCTCGTGGGGCAGGCGCCCGTCGCGTATCTGCTCTTCCTGGAGAAGCAGCTGACGGACATCAACACGTTCGTCCGCAAGCTTCCGGTGCTGGACGCCGCCGAGTCGTGGACGCAGGACCCGTCGACCGACGCGTGGAAGACCGAGGTCGTCCGCACGGTCCGTACGAAGAAGGTGCCGCGCAACCACGTCAAGGCGGAGGCGACGGACAAGCACCCGGCACAGGTCGAGGTCTACTACGAGGACGTGCCGGTCGGCTACTGGACCACGGTGAAGTTCTCGGGCGCGCTGCCGGCCCGCCGGGTCAACGAGCTGTTGGAGCGGGTGGAGAAGCTCCAGCAGGCGGTGAAGTTCGCCCGCGAGGAGGCCAACAGCGCCGAAGTCACCGACCAGCGGGTCGGCGACGCCGTCTTCGGCTACCTCTTCGGGTAGCCGGGGACACACCGGACTCCCCGGCCGTGGAACGCGGCCGGGGTGCGCGAGGAGCGCAAAGCTGAAGCTGAGCCTTGTCGTGACATCCGCGGTTCCAGTGGAGGTTCGAGTCCTCCTCCCGGCACTTCCCGCCGGGATGGCCCAACCAGGCAGAGGCAGACCGCGGTCAATCTCAGACTATTGCTCCAGACTCAGCATGCGCCGCTCATCGCCGGATCGACCGGGCCCGGGCCCTACGCGTCGAAATGCCAGTTCGAATCTGGTCCGCCGAGCTCGATCGGCGGTGGTCCAAAGGCAGGACGCGACGCAATGACGAATGATCCGGGTCCTCAAGTGTGCCGGCGTGTGATGTGAGCGGCATCAACAGGGTCCGGGGGCAGGCTACGCCCTCGGACCCGCTCCTTTTCCTCGCGAGGCCTCTCGCGGACCGGCCTCGGCGAGCACGGGGTCGTGGACCGGCCTCGGCGAGTACGGGGTCGTGGACCGAGAGGCGTACGGGCTCCACACCACCGGGCCCCCTGCCGTGTCACGGCCGCGGGGTGCCGGAGCGGCGCTGGTCGCTTTCGTGTCGCAGGTGGGTCGTGCGGCTGGTGAGCGTGTCGACGCGCTCGGCCAGGTCGGGGCGCAGGCCGGCGAGGTGGGTGAGGGAGCCGGTGAGCGGTTCCAGGAGGAGGGCCGGGTCGCTGTCCGCCAGCGCCTCGGACAGGGCGTTCCTGGCGGGGGCCGGGAGGGCGTCGAGTGCGGTGATCTGCCCGGCCAGCTGGCGCAGTTCGGCTGCGTTCCCCCGGGCCCAGGCGGTGACCGACCGGTCGGCGGCGCGGCGGTCCCGGGTGGCTTGGACGCGCTGTTCTCCGGTGGTGCCGGGACCGCCCGGGCGTACCCGCAGATAGCGGCGTTCGGCGGCCTGCCGGCTGGTCACGCCGAGGGGGTGGGCGAGTTCGGCCCAGCTGGCGCCGGCGTCCCGGGCGGCTTCGATGAATCCGGGCTCCCATTCGGCGAGCTGTTCGCGCACCTGCCGCAGGAGGAGGAGCGCGGTGAGCGCCTCCTGGGGGGAGCCGTGCGGAGCGGCGCCGGGGACGGAGGGAGCCGCGGAGCCAGGAGCTGCGTCGGAGGCCGGCACGGCTCGGGCCGCCCGTACGGCTTCGTCGATCGTCGCGAGGGCCGCGAGGGCCGCACGGAAAGCGACCGGGTGGTCCGCCTCTGTCACGGAATCGCATCCTCTCCGTCATGTCATCCATTCGTTGACATGAGACTTGTCGTCGTTTGGATGACATGCTACAACGGTGACAGACGAAGCGCATTGGCAGTCCCTGCCTGATCCGACTGGAGGTGTTTCGCGATGTTGATGCGCACCGACCCGTTCCGCGAGCTCGACCGCCTCACCCAGCAGATGCTGGGCACCACGGGGACCTGGTCACGGCCTTCCGCGGTACCGATGGACGCCTACCGCGAGGGTGACGTCTACGTCATCGCCCTGGATCTCCCCGGCGTCTCGCCGGACGCGATCGACATCGACGTCGAACGGAACATGCTGACGGTCAAGGCCGAGCGCCGACCGGTCGCGAAGGCCGACGACGTCCAGATGGAGCTGTCCGAGCGGCCCCTCGGCGTCTTCTCCCGGCAGTTGATGCTGGCGGACACGCTGGACACCGAGAAGATCACGGCCGACTACGAGGCGGGAGTGCTGACGCTGCGCATTCCGATCGCCGAGCGCGCCAAGCCCCGCAAGATCACCATCAGCAGGGGCGACGACCGCAAGCAGATCAGCGGCTGAGCCGTCACACGCGGATCAGCGGTTGATCCGTAAGGAAAGCCGGGAGCGGAGGGCGGAAGCTCCTCCCCCTCCTTCGCCCTCCGCGCCCGCCACCCCGCATCCCCGTAGGCGAAAGGGGCCGTGATGAGACTGCGATGGCAGGCGTTCCTCGACGAGGTCACGGAACGCGGCGACTACAGCACGCCTCATGAGGCCGAACGCGCCGCCCGCACCGTACTCGCGCTGCTCGGAGCCCATCTGGTCGGTGATGTGCGGGCCGCACTCGCCGCCCGTCTGCCGGAGACCTTCGCCGTCGTCCTGCTCAACCCGCTCCAGGCCGCCGAGCCCCTGTCGCCGGAGCGTTTCGTGCGCGCGACGGCCGCCTGGATCGAAGGAGCCACCGAGCGGACGGCCGCCTGGGACGTCAGCGCCGTCCTCAGTGTCGTCGCCGACGCGGCCGGCGAGGAGCTGACCGACCGGATACTCCTTCAGCTTCCACCCGGTTACGACCTCCTCTTCGGCCGGCCGGAGCAGCCCCGGTCAGCCGACACCCCTTGAAACGTGTTCACTCCGCCCGGTCCACGGACCGGGCCCGAAGAGAACGGCGATCTCCAGCAGCATGACTCTTCAGACCGAGACCATGGCAGCGCCCGCGTCCCGAGACGTCACCGGCAGGGCTGCCCGCACCGGCAGGCACATCGTCGGCACGGCTCCCCGCACCGGCACGCGCGTCACCGGCAGGGCGTCCTATTCCGGCATGCTCGAGCGTGTGCGCTACGAGGGCGCCTACCCGACGCGCGAGCGCGCCGAGGAGGTCGTCCACTCCGTGCTCGCCGCTCTCGGACGACAGCTCGTCGGCGACGAACGCGTCGAACTCGCCGCCCTGCTCCCCACCGAAGCCGCCCTGGTCCTCACCGCCCAGATCCCCGCCGTCACACCGCTCACCGGGTGGGAGTTCGTCAAGGACCTCGCCCAGCACACCGGCAGCACGCCCGCCGTCGCCCGCTGGAACGTCGGCGCCGTCCTGGCCGCCGTGTCCCGGCTCGCCGGACCGGAACTCGTCGACCGCATCGTCAGCCGGCTCCCCTCCGGTTACGCCCTCCTCTTCGGAAAGCCCGAACTCCACCAGTCCTGGCACAGGTCCGACCCCTCCTGACCTCGCCCGCCCCCTCCGTACGGGACGCCGGACGGAGGGTGGCCACCGGACCGAGTGTTCGTCCGGGCAGGAGCGGGGGAAGCTGTCCTGGGCATGGTCGAGCCGTCACCGCAGGGACGTTTCTCCGGTGAACAGGGCGACGTGTTGGTGTCCGCGTCACTGCAGGAACCATTCATCACGAGAAGGTCACGAGATGATCCGTTCCGGGGAAGCCGCTGCCGAGTCGCAGCGTCTTCCCCTCCACGATGCGAGACCCACCCTCGGAGCGCCTGACCATGAGTTACGGGAACACACTGCGCGAAGCCATCGCGAAGCCGGGCACCACGCCCCTGATCGGCGTGTACGACATGTACTCGGCGTCTGTGGCAGCCGGGCACTACGACGGACTGTTCGTGTCCGGGTTCGGCTTCGCGGCCTCCTACTACGGGCTGCCCGACATCGGGTTCATCGCCTGGCCGGACATGATGGCGTTCGTTCAGCGGCTGCGCGGAGCCTTCCCCCGCCATCACCTCCTGGTCGACATCGACGACGGGTACGTCGACGCCGAGGTGGCCTGTCACGTCGTGGAGGGCCTCGAACGGACCGGCGCCTCCGGCGTCATCATCGAGGACCAGAAACGCCCCCGCCGGTGCGGGCACGCGGACGGGAAGCAGGTACTGCCGCTGGCGGAGTACCTGGAGAAGCTCGACATGGTGCTCGCCACCCGCAAGGACCTGGTCGTCGTCGCCCGTACCGACGCCACCGAAGAGGCGGACATCATCTCCCGGGCGACGGCCCTGGCCGCCACCGATGCCGATGTCGTCCTGGTCGACGGTGTCCGCAGTGTCGAGTGGATCGAGCGGATCCGCGACGTCGTCGGCGGCAAGCCGCTGCTCTTCAACCAGATCGCCGGCGGCAAGTCCCCGCGTCTCTCGCTCGGCGAACTCGAAGCGCTCGGCGTCGACGTCGCGATCTACAGCACTCCGTGCCTGTTCGCCGCGCACCGGGCGATGGACAGCGCGCTGACCGAACTCCGGCTCGCCGATGGGCGTCTGCCCGCCGCCGACGGAGACCACGAGGTCGGTGTGGCCGAGTCCACTCGCCTGCTGACCAGGAACATCGCCCGGCACCACACCGTTCCCGCCGTACGGACAGCACGAGCGTGAACGTGCGGCCGGTACGCGCGTGATCTCGGAGCCAGTACGTGTTCCGTCGGCGGCGTGACCGTAACCGTCGGGGGTCCTCCGCCCGCTCTTCGGGCTTGCCGATCCCTCGATGAGGAACCGGTCGCCGTACCCTCACGGCCGGGCCCGGTGCGAGGCCCGGCCGCGTGGGGTCCGTCCGCGGTGGCGACGGAGCGCGTCCCGGTCGCGGAGGAGCGGCGGCTGTGCGAGGCGTGCGAGTTCCAGGGCCTGCTCATGGAGTTGGCGCTGTGCCGGCCCGGGTGGCCGTTGCCGAGGCGCGTCCTGGTCCGGGCGAGCCCGGGAACGCGCGCATCGTGTACGACGGGCCTTCGCTCAGGGGGCGTTCCGCAGGGCACCGCCACCGGGGTCACGCCCCGGCTCTTCCGGGCACCGCGTCGACGCGCCTCGCTTCCTCCCCACCGATCCCGCACCGTGCACCCCTATGTCGGCGATTCGGCCACACCCCCGCCAGGGCGCTGCCCTCGTGCCACAAGGGTCGATGCACCCGACACGAACGCGTTTTCGCCCCGGCACGGGGTTCGCACGGCGTCCGAAATACGTGTGTTCGACAGACCGGTCCTCGTCGTTGAGCTCTCCGACACCACGGATCCGACCGTCTGGAGAACGCCATGTACCCCCTTCCCGACCGTCTTGACGCTCCCTCCCCCGCCGGGTCCCCGCGGCCCCGCGGGGACCGGCGCGGCACCGGCGCGTTCCGTTCAGTACGTCCGGATACGAGGTGGGGGGCATGACGACCACCGCGCACGACGAATCGCCGGCGGCCGGGACGGAGACGCTTTCGGCGTCCGAGGAGTTGCTGTTCGGCGGTGAACTCGCCTACGACCAGGGCTGGAGCCAGCACCGCGGCACCTGGGTGAAGCTGGGCATGTGGCGCATGGCCGTGGGCTTTCCCCGGCAGGTCGCGATCGCCGTACGGCTGGCCCGGCAGGCCGACCGGCGCGCCCTGTACACGGTGGCCGTCAGCGAGCTCGGCCGCGGTGTGGCGCAGGCGTTCTCCCTCGTGGCGGTGAACTCACTGCTGACCGAGCTCCTGGCGTCGGGCATCCTGGTGGACCGGTTGCGCGCGTCCGTGCCGTCGCTGGTGTTCGTGTCGGTGATGGCGGTCGTCGCGTCACTGCTGAAGTCGGCGTCGACCGCCTCGACGGGAGTCCTGGAACCGAAGGTCCAGCGAGTCGCCACCGAGCGGTACCTGGGTCTCGTCGCCCGGGTGGAGATGGACGCGATCGAGGACGACGCCTTCCACAAGCTGATGGACTCGGCGCAGTGGGGCGCCGACGGGGCGCGGCGGATGGTGGGCTACTGCACGGCCGTGGTCGCCTCGGTGATCTCGCTGATCGCCGCGGCCGGTGTGCTGACGGTGCTGCACCCCGCGCTGCTGCCCCTGCTGGTCGCGATGGCGCTGCCCAGCGCGTGGGGGTCGCTGACGATGGCACGGGCGCGGTACGAGAGCTGGCACCGGTTCGTCCAGCACGCGCGCGCCGCGCAGCTGCTCAGCCGGCTGCTGATCGACCAGCAGGCCGCGGGCGAGGTCCGGGTCCATGACGTGGGCCCGTTCCTGCTGGAGCACTTCCGGGGCATGGCGGAGACGAGCGAGCGGGAGCAGACCCGGCTCGCGTGGATCGGGGCCCGCACGGGCCTGGCCGCCGACGGGGTCCGTGGGCTGGCCACGGTCGCCGCGTACGGGGTGCTCGGCCTGCTGCTGTGGAACGGGCAGATGGCGCTCGCCGTCGGCGGCACCGCGGTGCTCGCGATCCGCGCCGGGTCGGCGAGCATCACCGACCTCGTGCTGCGGGTCGCCGACATCCAGGAGGAGTCCCTCTTCGTCGCCGACCTGGAGCGGCTGTGCACCGAAGCGGAGCGGCGGGCCATCCCCGAACAGGGACTGGATCTGCCCGAGGACTTCGACGCGATCCGGTTCGAGAAGGTCACCTTCTCCTACCAGGGCGCCGACAAGCCCTCCCTGCGGGAGGTGGACCTGGTCATCCCGCGTGGCAGGACCGTGGCGCTGGTGGGCGCGAACGGGTCGGGCAAGACCACGGTGTCCAAGCTGCTGTGCGGCCTGCACCTGCCCGCCTCGGGGCGGGTGACGTGGGGCGGGACGGATGTCGCCGAGGTCTGCCGGGCCCAGCTCTTCTCGCGGGTCGCCATGGTCGCGCAGAACTTCCAGCGGTGGCCTTTCACCGCGCGGGTGAACATCGGGATCGGCCGCCCCGGCCGGGTGATCGACGACGACTCGGTCGGCGCCGCGGCCGCCTACGCGGGCGCCGACGAGGTCCTGGCGAAGCTGCCCCGCGGTCTGGACACCCTGCTGGCCCGCGGCTATCGGGGCGGTCAGGAGATCTCCGGCGGGCAGTGGCAGAAAGTCGGCCTGGCCCGGGCGAGGTACCGGAACGGGCAGGTCCTCGTCGTCGACGAACCGACCAGCGCCCTCGACCCGGTGGCCGAGCAGCGGGTCTTCGACCAGATCCACCGGCTCGCCGGCACCGGCCAGACCACCGTCCTGATCACCCACCGCCTCCACAGCGTCCGGCACGCCGACCTCATCTACGTCCTGGAGGACGGCCGGGTCATCGAGCACGGCACGTTCGAGGAGCTCATGGACCCGGCCACCGGTGACGGGGTGTTCCGCGAGGCGTACGACCTGCAGGCCCGGCAGTTCCACGCACCCGTTCTTCCCGGGCAGGCCGTACCGGCCGACGTGCGCGTCCCTGTGCCCGCCGACGCCCACGTACCCGCCGACACGGATGCCGACATGCCCACCGCGGCGGAAGGAACGAGCACGTGACCTCGCCTGCGGCGGGCTCCGCCCCCGACCGCGCGCCGGTCGAACCGCGGACCGTCACCCGGCTGCTCGCCTCCGGGTTCGGCATCGTCCCCACGTCGGTCTCGCAGGGACCGGCCGGGACCGCGACCCGCAACTACGTGGCGACGACGGACGCCGGAGGCGCCTGGTTCGTCAAGACCTATCCCGCGGGCACGGACGTGAGGACGGCGGAAAGCGCCGCCGCGCTCAGCGAGTACGCACGCCTGTGCCGGGTACCGGCCGCCCGCGGCCACTACACGGTCGGCGAGGAACGCCTGGTCGCCTCCGGCGGCGGAGTGACCATGTCGGTGACCTCCTACCTGCACGACACGGTCACCGCGGACGGGCGGCTCACCGGGGCGCGGTGGGAGGCCGTCGGCGAGACGATCGGCCGTCTGCACCGGAGCCTGGCCCGTCACCGGTTCGGGCCGCCCCGGGCCGACGGACGCGACAGGGCGGTCGACACCGTACGCGCCCGCGCCCGGCTCCACGACCTCGTACGCCGGTACGAAGCGGACCCTCCCCGTACCGAGTTCGAACGGTGGGCGCTGGAGACGGCACGCGAGCGGCTGGCCGGGCTGCCGGCGGTGGAGCGCCTGCTTGAGCGGGTACCGGAGCGGATGGTCTCCCAACTGGTCCACGGGGACCTGTCGGGTCCGAACGTCCTGCTGCGCGGCGACCGGGTCGCGGCGGTGATCGACTTCGCCCCGCCGGTACGGCGCGGTCCCGTGTGGGAGCTGGGCCGGCTCGCGCTCGACCCCCGCACGGTCCTCACCCGCCCGGACTGGCCCGAGGGGCTGGGCCGCCTCGCCGCGGCCTATCACCGGCTCCATCCAACGGTTCCGGCCGACGAGTTGACCGGCGTGGTACGGCTGACGGCCGCGTATCTGGGGTGCATCGTGTACCCGCTCAACACGGTCGTGGACCGCATCGGGCCGGTCACCGAGTCGCTGGAGGCGTACGCCCGGGCCCGCGTCCAGGCCGCTGCCGTCCTGCGTGAGCGGCTCGGCGAGGCGGAGGAGGTCCTGCGTGACCACCTCCGGTGACCTTCCTGCCGAGCCGTACCGGACGAGACTCCGGGAGCGCCGGCGTCACGGCCGATGCCCGACCAGTGGCTTGCCCCCGAACTCCTTCTCCCGGCGAGGTTCCGACATGTCCGCTGCTTCCTCCTCCGCCCGACACCCGGTCACCGGCTGTCTCGATCGCCACCCCGAAGAACGCTCCGCCCTGGCCGAACCACTGGGCGCGTTCGACCCGGGCACCGATGTCACCAGCCGTTCCACCCTGCCCGGCCCTCCACCGACAGAGCGGGGGCCGGCCACGACGGTGCCGTCGGGCACCGTGCTCCACGTGGTCGGCGTCCACCTCCACCTGGAGCGCGACGGTCAGGTCCTGCTGGGGATGCGGCACCCTGATTCGGCGTACGCGGGCGGGTGCTGGCACGCGCTCGCGGGCCATCTCGAAGCGGAGGCGGCGACCGCCGGCCTGGTCCGGGAGGCGTACGAGGAAGCCGGTCTGGTGATCGACCCGGCCGACGTCGAACTCGTCCACACCGTCCACCTGGTGGAGCCTCCCGGGGGCAGGCCCCGGATCCAGCTCTTCTTCCGGGCCCGCCGCTGGGAGGGCGGTCCGGAGGTGCGTGAACCGGACAGATGCGTCGCCTGGCGGTGGTGGAGCGCCGAGGACCTGCCCGAGCCGATCGTCCCCTACACCCGCGCCGCGATCGAGGGCATCCGGGCGGGCCGGTCCTACACCGAGCTGGGGTGGTCGCGGTGACCGACTTCGCCACGGTCGGCGCCGCGTACGCCGCACACTCGCGCGGGGCACGGGGCCGCCTGCGCCACGACCTCGTCGCGCGCCGCCTCCTGGCCGAGCTTCCGGCCCGGCCCGCACGGATCCTCGACGTCGGCTGCGGCGACGGAGAGATGACCCTCCGGCTCGCGGCGGCCGGTCATCACGTGACCGCCGCGGACCCGTCCGCCGCCATGCTCGAAGCCGCGGCCCGCCGCCTCGCCGACCGCCCCGAACCGGGACGGCGGGTCCGGTTCCTCGCGGCGAGCATCGACACCCTGCCCTCGTACGGGGAGCGGTACGACGCGGTCTGCTGTCACGGGGTGCTGATGTACCTGGACGACAGCGCGGACGCGGTGTCCCGCCTGGCCCGACTGGTCGCGCCCGGCGGGCTGTTGAGCGTTCTGACGAAGAACCGGGCGGCGATCGGGGTGCGCGAGGCGCTGCGCGGCGACTACGCGACGGCGACCCGCCTCATCGGCGGTGGCGCCGACTCGAGCATCGGCCACCTCGGGCTCGCGACCCGGGGCGACACCGCCGAGGCCCTGGACGGCCTCGCCCGCGCCCAGGGACTCGTTCCGCTGCCGTGGCAGGGCGTACGCGTCTTCCACGACCACCTCTCCGAAGCGTGGGCTCCCGGCGACGACGCGTACGAGGCCGCGCTGCGGCTGGAATGGACCGCGTCCTGGCTCAGTCCCTACCGGGACATGGGGCGCCAGGTGCACACCCTGGCCCGCCGCGAACCGACGGGGAGCAGGCCATGACCGCCTCCAGCACTGTCCCCCACGGTCGGGACGCACGGCGACGTCGGCGGTACGGCCGGGGGCACGGCGACGGCGGTGTTCCCGCGGTACGGCCGGAGCCCCGCCCCCTTCGACACCGTGACCGTCGGCGCCGCCACCCGTCAGCTCCGTCAGCTCCGTCTCCCCCGTCCGTCATCGGCACGGCCCTGTCCTCTCCGTGCCCGCCGCGCCGTCGGCCGGCACCGTACTCGCCTCGCCCCGGCCGGCCCCTGTGGAACTCCGGCGGTTCGCCGCCCGCCCTTCATGCCCTGTCTTCCGACGCCGACACCGTCCACCGGCGTCCCTCGCTCCAGGAGGACGACCGTCATGTCCACCGACCTCCCCAGCACGGCAAGCACGCCACGTGCCTCCCTCGCCGAGCGTCTGGAAGCCGAAGGCCTGCTCACCGACCGCCTCCTGCGCGACGCCCTCGTCGCCCTGCCCCGGGAGAGGCTCCTGCCGCATGCCTACGTCCGGGTCAGCGGCCCCGGCGCGGACCCCATCGACTGGCGGCTCCTGGACGGCTCCCACCCCGACGACCGGGCGGAGTGGCTCGACCTCGTCCACAGCCACGAGTCGATCCTGCTCCAGCGTGACGGAGAGCCGCTCGACGCCCTGCGCAGGGGTCCGGTCACCGGCGGCCACATGACCTCCATGTCCACGTACACCCCGGCCACCGTCGAAGCCCTGCAGGCCCTGCGGATCGCCCCGGGGCAGAGGTTCCTGGACCTCGGGTGCGGGCCGGGCGTCTCCCTCGCGCTCGCCGTCGTCGTCACCGGCCCCGGTCTCGCCGACGGCGTGGAACGCGACCCGCACATGACGGCTTTCGCCCGACGCAACCTGGACGCTCTCGGACTCGGCGCCGCGGTCGTCGAGGGCGACGCGCTCGACGGGCATCCTGCCGGGGGCCCGTACGACCGGATCCATTCCGGCATCGGTGTGCCGTGTGTTCCACCGGCCTGGGTGGAACAGCTCGCGCCGAGCGGACGGCTGCTGACGACGCTCGCGACGGAGACGCCGAGCTGGCCGGGACAGGTCCTGGTCACCCGTACCCCGCAGGGCCGGATCGAGGCCGTCCTCCAGGGCCGGCCGCGCGGGTACCGGCCCGTGCTCGGCCACCGGTGGCTCACCGCCGTGAACCACCGCTCCCGGATCAAGGCGGAGCCCGGCCGTCCGCGCCCGACCCGCCTCGCGCCACCGGATCGGGAGACCTGCGGGTTCTGGGTCGCGGCGGCCTATCTGGCTCCGGGCCTGGTGTGGGACTTCCCGGAAGGGACGATGACGATCGTCGCCCCCGACGAGGACTCCTGGGCCGTGCCCGGTCCCGAAGAAGGAACCGTGAGGGTGCACGGGGCACGGGACGTGTGGGCCGAGCTGGAAGACGTCCACGACCGCTGGGAAGCGGCCGGCCGGCCGGAGCGGTACCTGGTCGACGTTCCCGAGGGAGACGGCCCGCAGCACGTCACCTCCGGCGGTGAGCCGAGGGCTCTGGCCTGGACGCTGCCGCCGCTCGCGTCCTTTCCCCAGCAGGCCTCGTGACCGCCGCACCACCGCGACAGCGCGGAAAGCGACGCCGTGCCTGCCGCGGGAGGCCGACCACGCTCCGGCTGTTTCCGCGTCCGTCCACGGCAGTCGTCATCCGAGAGCAGGAGTGTTCATGTCCTCACAGCCCCCTCCTCGCACCGCGGGCCGTTCCGGTGAGGGGCGTGCGACGCGCGCGAACGGCCGCGGTGTTCACGGTCCTGCCCGCCTGTCGTACCGGAGGTGTCTCATGAGCGGCGGCGGGCGGCACGCGGTGCCGGTGGACGTGCACCTGATCGCCGTCCGCGACGGGGAGAGGGGTCCGGAGGCACTGCTGTCCCGGCGGGCCGGAACCGTCTACGCCGCCGGGCACTGGCACTTTCCGTCCGGTCACGTCGACGGACCTTTCGAGGACGTCGTCACCGCGCTCGCACGCGAGGCGCGGGAGGAGACCGGCATGGCCGTGGATCCGGACGACGTACGCGGCGCGGTCACCGTGCATCACCGCTCGCCGGCCGGGCGGGCGCGCGTCGGGTTCTTCTTCGAGGTCCGCCGCTGGACGGGCACGCCGAGGGTCATGGAACCCGACGTGTGCGACGGCATGGGATGGTTCCGGCTCGACGCCCTGCCGGAGCCGATGGTGGCGTACTGCCGCGCCGGTCTTGACGCGTACCGGGCGGGTGCCGGGGTCGCGCTGCACTTCCAGGAGCCGGGAGACCCGATCGGCTACGACCCGGCCCTCGACCGGCTCCGCCTCTTGCCGGCGCATGGTGCCGCGGGGCCACGGCCCGGGCGGGAGGTGCGGTAGTTCGCCGAACGTGCGGTCGGCCGGATCGCCGCGTGGTCCGATGTCTCCTGGGCCCGGGAGAGCAGCCGGGTCTGGCGGGCCGAAAGCGCCGCCGACGGCGTCTGGTTCGTCAAAGTCCACCAGAACGCCACGTTTCCCGCAGCCGCGCCGGCACCGCTCCGTCCTTCCCGGCGGCGCCGCTGGAGGTACCCGGCGATGACGCGCAGTGCTGACGCACCCGCCGCGATGGTGGCCGTCCCGAGGCCGGCCGGAGCCGACCGCCCCGGACGGGCGGGCGTCACGCTTCGCGGGTGCCCTCGTACATGGCCTCGATGACCTCGGCGTACTCGCCCTCCACGAAAGGCCTCTTGACCTTGAGGCTCGGAGTGAGTTCGCCGTGCTCGATGTCGAGGTCGCGCGGCAGCAGGGAGAACTTCTTGATCGTCTGCCACCGCTGGAGGTCGCCGTTCACGCGCTGGACGAAGTCTTCGATCAGCGCGTACACCTCCGGCGAGGAGACGACTTCGGCGTAGGTGCGGCCCTCCGGGCCGTGGGATGCCGACCAGGGCATGATCGCGCTCTCGTCGAGCGCGATCAGGGCGGTGCAGTAGTTGCGGCCGTTGCCGATGACCAGGATGTTGCTGACGTACGGGCAGATGGCCTTGAAGCGGCTCTCGATCTCCGTGGGTGCCACGTACTTGCCGCCCGAGGTCTTGAACAGGTCCTTCTTCCGGTCGGTGATCCGGACGTAGCCGTCCTTGTCGATGTCGCCGATGTCGCCGGTGCGGAGCCAGCCGTCGCTCTCCAGCACCTCGGCGGTCTTCTCCGGAAGGTTGTGGTAGCCACGCATGACGCCGGGGCCCTTCAGGAGGATCTCCCCGTCCTCGGCTATGCGGACCTCGGTACCGGTCAAGGGCTTGCCGACCGTGCCCACCCGGTAGTCGTCGGCCGGGTTGACCGTGCAGGCCGCGCCGGTCTCCGTCAGGCCGTAGCCCTCGAGAACGGGTACGCCCGCGCCGGCGAAGAAGTAGCCGATGTCGGGGGCGAGTGCGGCGCTGCCGGAGGCGCTGCCGCGCAGCCGCCCTCCGAAGGCCGCCCGGATCCTGCCGTAGACCAGCTTGTCGGCGACGGCGTGCTGGACGGCGAGCCACCGGGGCACCTTCCGTCTGCCCGTCGCGACCATGTGCTCCTGTCCGGTCCTGGCGTGGTCGCGGGCGACCTTCGCCGCCCACAGGAAGATCCTGTACTTGGCGCCGCCCTCGGCCCTCGCCCGGGCGGCGATGCCGTTGTAGACCTTCTCGAAGACCCGCGGAGCGGACGCCATCACGGTGGGGCGGACGACGGGCAGGTTGGTGACGATGCGGTCGATCCGGCCGTCCACCGCCATCACGTGACCGGACTTGACCTGACCGGAGATCAGGGCCTTGCCGAAGACGTGGGAGAGCGGCAGCCACAGGAACTGCACGTCGTCGGGGAGCACCAGCCCGGTGGCCTCTTGCGCGACGCCCTGGTAGGACCAGCAGTCGTGCACCAGGCGTACGCCCTTCGGGCGGCCGGTCGTTCCGGAGGTGTAGATCAGCGTGGCGAGCTGTTCCCGCCCGATGGCCCGAACCGTCGTCTCGATCGCGTCCGGACGTTCCCGCAGGTACGCCTCGCCGCGCTCCTCCAGATCGGCGAGGGTCAGGACGTCCAGCCCCTCGATCGGGAGCGGGTCCTCCGCCGGGTCGAAGAGGATCGCGTGGTCGAGCCCGGGCAGGCGTTCTCTGTGGGCGGCCACCTTGGCCAGCTGGGCGGCGTTCTCGACGAAGACCGCCCGGCTGCCGGAGTCGGCGAGGATGTACGCCGTCTCATCGGCGTTGGTGCTCGGGTAGACGGCGGTCGCGGCGGCTCCCGCGCACATCACGCCCAGGTCGGCGAGGATCCACTCCACCCGTGTCGAGGAGGAGATGGCCACCCGCTCCTCCGGCAGCAGCCCGAGGGCGAGCAGGCCGGCCGCGATCGCCCTCACGCGCTTCGCGGCCTCGGCCCACGTCAGTGAACGCCACTCCTCGGCGCCGGGAGCACCGTGGCCGGCTGCCACGGGGTAGCGGTACGCCTCGCGCCCGGGTGTCGCCTCGACCCGTGAGAGGAAGAGATGCGCCACTGAGGGCGGGCGGCTTTCGAGCAGGTACTGCGCGGAACTCATGTCGACCTCCGGGCCCGGTGCGCCCATCACGGCTTCGCTGACTGGCTGGTGACTCGCGAGTAGTGGTGAGGCTAAGGGGAAACCGCGCGGGGTGTAAGGGGAGCAGTCGGTGGAGTGCTCGCCTCGCCGCCTTCCGGCGGTCGTGGCCGGGAGGCGGCGGGCGGGGCCGAGACCGAGGCGCGACCGAGGCGGACGCCTCGGCCTGTCCTCCCGTTCCCGTTCCCGTTCCCGTTCCCGTTCCCGTTCCCGTTCTCGTCCGGCTTCGGCCAAGACCGATTGTCAGTGGTGGGTGAGAAGGTAGAAGCATCGAGTCGGAAAGAGGGGGAGTTTCCATGTCCCGAACGCAGAACTACATCAACCACGTTGCTCTTGTCCTGGACGCCAGTTCGTCCATGTCGCGGCTGAGCCGGAAGGTCGTCGAAGTCGCCGACCAGCAAATCGCCTATCTCGCCCGCCGGTCGAGGGAACTGGACCAGGAAACCCGCGTCACGGTCTACGTATTCGCCGACAAGGTGGAGTGCGTCATCTACGACAAGGACGTCCTGCGGATGCCGTCGCTGAAGCAGCTGTACCGGGTGGGGGGAATGACGGCCCTGCTGGCGGCCGCGCTGAAGTCTCAGCGCGAGCTGGCACAGACGGCTCAACTGTACGGCGACCACAGCTTCCTGACGTTCGTCCTGACCGACGGCCAGGAGAACGCGAGCCATCGCTGCCCGGACGCCCCTGTCAGGGACCCGCGTCAACTGGTCGAGGCGGTGGCCAGGATGATCGAGACGCAGGAGGACAACTGGACGCTGGCCGTCCTCGTGCCGGACCAGATGGGTAAGCGCGAGGCCATGCAGTACGGCTTCCCGAAGGACAACATCGCCATATGGGACGCCACGAGCACGCAGGGTCTGGAGGAGGCCGGACAGGTCATCCAGGAAGCCACCGAGAAATTCATGGTGGGCCGGACCAAGGGAATCCGTGGATCGCGAGCGGTTTTCTCCGCGGGTGCGGAGACGGTCAACAAGGACACCATAAAGGCCGCCGGGCTCACCCCTGCGAAAAAGTCCGAATACCAGCTGATCCCGGTGGCTCGTGACGCGGCGATCAGGGAGTGGATCGTCGAATGCGGTCACACGTACCGCACCGGTGGAGCGTTCTATCAGTTGAGCAAGTCGGAGAAGATCCAGGCGCGGAAGCAGATCGCGGTGCTGGAGAAGAAGACGGACCGGGTGTACACGGGTCCTCAGGCCCGAGCGCTGCTCGGCCTGCCGGACGTGGAGGTACGCGTCAAGCCGGACCACAACGACGACTTCACCATCTTCGTGCAGAGCACCAGCGTGAACCGGAAGCTGGTGTCGAACACGCGGCTGCTGCTGATGCTGTGACGCCCTGGGAGCGCGCCGGGTCCCGGAGTGGGGTTCCGCACTCCGCCCGGCCGCCCAAGCACTCCGGCCGGCCGCTCGGCTCCGTGACGGCCGGTGTCCGCCGGCGGGCGAGCTCCTCGTGGACGGGCGTGCGACCGAGGTGGCGCGGCCGCGCCACACGTACGCTCGCGCCCACGGACCGCGACGCGAAGGCGGCCGCGGTTCGTACGCATCCGGCCCGGTGGGCCTTCTCCGCGGCCGTCTTCGCCGCCTCGCGGTAGGCACCCGGCCCGGTACCGGGCCGGGTGCCCGCGGTGGCACTCAGTTGACGCGCCGGGAGCGGGACAAGGCCCGGCCGCCGAGTGCGGTGGCGAGCACGCCCATCAGCAGGGCCACGTAGGCGCCGCCCAGGCCGTTACCGGTGCCGAGGCCGCCTTCGGCGGTGGCCACGACGACTCCTCCGAGGAAGACGCTCACCAGGCCCGCCACCACGGCCGGTACGGCGCCGGGACGGCTGGACGGGCGGACCAGGGAACGCCAGGCGATGATCACGCCTGCGAGTCCCAGGAGGGCACCCGTGGTGGCTCCGAGGCGGCCGAGGCTGAGGGTGAAGAGGTCGGCGGCGAGCAGCGGGTCGGGGCTCATGGGAATGCTCCTTCTCTGAGGACCGGGTGGGCGGGGTCTCGCCCCCGCCGTACAGATCGTGGCCCTCGGACCGCCCTCGGGTCGTCCGGCGAGCGCAGACACCTCGCGCTGCCGCGGCTGCGGCAGGCACGGCGCCGGATACCGCGGGCGCGGTAGTCGTTCGCTGGGCCGCGAGGAGGATTCGCCGCCATCGGCGTCCGATTAGGGTGCCCGCATGAGGACAGAAACGGCTGCTGCGTGGGGTCGGTACGGGGACTGGGTCATCGCGGCCGGCGTGGCGGCGGCGCTCCTGGTCACCGGGGTCTCCGAGCTGCGTCCGGTCATGGGCACGGCGACGGGCCTCGACGTGCTCGGGCTCGGGCTGCTGGCGGCGGGCGGGCTCGCCCTGGCCGCGCGCCGCCGGGCGCCGGTCGTCGTCCTCGCCGTGACCGGGCTCTGCGCGGTGGGGTACCAGGCGGCCGGTCTCGACGTACCCGTCGTCGCGTACCTCTTCGCGGTGTACGCGGCGGTACGGGCGGGGTACCGCGCGGCCACGGCGGCGGCGAGCGTGGCCATGCTGGCCGTACTCCCGGTCGCGGCCCTGGTATCCGGTCCGCATGACACGGGTCAGGCCTTCGCGCAGGCCCGGGGCGCCCTCGAAATCGCCTGGCTGATCGCGGCCGGTGCCGCGGGAGAGGCGCTGCGGCAGGCGGAGCGGCGGGCGGAGGAGGCCGAGCGCACCCGGGAGGAGGCCGCCCGGCGCCGCGCCGATGAGGAGCGGCTCCGTATCGCGCGCGAGTTGCACGACTCGCTCACCCACCAGATCTCGGTCATCAAGGTACAGGCGGAGGTCGCCGTGCACGTGGCCCGCAAGCGGGGCGAGGACGTGCCGGATTCGCTGCTGGCGATCCAGCAGGCCGGGCGGGAGGCGAGCCGGGAGCTGCGCGCGACCCTGGAGGCCTTGCGCGACGACGACACGACGCCGCCGTGCGGGCTCGACGACGTCCCGGAACTCGTGGAGCGGGCCCGTGCGTTCGGCGTGGACGCGACTCTGACGATCGAGGGCCAGCGCCATGGTGTGTCGGCCGCGGTGGACCGGACCGTCTATCGGATCGTCCAGGAGTCGCTCACCAACGTCGCCCGGCACGCGGGCGTGGGCACGGCTTCGGTGCGGATCGACTGCCGTGAGGACGCCGTCGCGATACGCGTCGACGACGACGGCGGGGCGGCCCCGGCGAGCGTCACGGCACCCGGCCTCGGGCTGCTCGGCATGCGCGAACGCGTCACCGCCCTCGGTGGCCGGTTGCGTGCCGGGCCGCGGGACGGGGGCGGCTTCACCGTCCGGGCCGAACTCCCCCTGGACGGGTCGTCATGATCCGTGTCCTGCTGATCGACGACCAGCCGCTCATCCGCAGCGGATTCCGTGCCCTCCTCGACCTCGAGGACGACATCGAGGTGGTGGCCGAGGCCGGCGACGGGGCCGAGGGGCTCGCCCTGGCGCGGGAGCACGTGCCGGACGTGGCGCTCGTCGACATCCGGATGCCGGTCCTCGACGGCATCGAGACGACCCGGCGGATCGCCGCCGATCCGGCACTCGCCGACGTCCACGTCGTCATCCTGACCAACTACGGCATGGACGAGTACGTCCTTGAAGGGCTGCGTGCCGGGGCCGCCGGGTTCCTGGTCAAGGACGTCATGCCGGAGGACTTCCTGCACGCCGTACGCGTCGCCGCCCGCGGTGACGCCCTGCTCGCCCCGTCGATCACCCGCAGACTGATCGACCGGTACGTCACCGGGCTGCTCCCCGGCGACGCCGGCGGTTTCAGGGCGCTGAAAACCCTCACCAGCCGTGAACGCGAGGCCGTCACCCTGGTCGCGCAGGGCCTGTCCAACGACGAGATCGCCGCCCGGATGGTGATCACGGCGCTCACCGCGAAGACCCACGTCAATCGGGCCATGACCAAGCTCCATGCCCGTGACCGCGCCCAACTGGTCGTCTTCGCCTATGAATCCGGCCTGGTGGCTCCGCAAGTACCCCGAAAGCAATCCGCCCCGGGAGGGGAAGGACACGTTCGTAGCTCGTGTGACCGGCGGTGAGCGGGGCGGGGGGCGGCGGAGCCGCCGGTCCCGGACGGTGAGCGGCGGTGGCCGGAGGGCACCGCGTACCGGCCGTACGACGCTGTCCGTCCAGGATCGTGGTGTCGTCCGGTGCGACGCGTATCCGGCGTACGCTCCCCGCTGGACGCCGCCCTTGACCTCCGAGGAAGCCGATGACCGCTCTCACCGCGCTGACGGCGCTGTGCCCGCCGCCCGCCGCCGTTCCCCCCGCTCCCGACTGGCCCCGGGTCGAGGACACGCTGGGCACGGGACTCCCCGAGGACTACAAGGGCCTCGTCGCCGCGTACGGCCCCGGGCAGTTCTGCGACTTCCTCTCCTTGTACCAGCCGTGCTCCTCCCATGAGTGGCTCGATCTGACCGGCCCGATGCCGAGGCGTCTGCGTGGGCAGATCGCAGAGGTCCGGCAGGCCGCCCGGCAGCCCCGGCCGCTGCCACACACCATCGAGGACCTCTTCGCCATGGGGGTCACCGGCAACGGGGACTACCTCTTCTGGGTCACTCGGCCCTCGGCCGCTCCGGACGACTGGATCGTCACCGTCAACGAAGCCCTGAGCGGACCCTGGTTCACCTACGGCGGGTCCGTGACGGAGTTCCTGGTCGCCGTGCTCGGCGGGACGGTACGCGTCCCGCTCTTCCCGGCAGACCTTCTCGACCGCGGGATCACCTTCACTCCGTCACCTCTCCGCGGCAGCGCACCGGCCACGACCTCCAGGATGTCCGTCAGCACACGCACGATCCGTGACTGGGCCCGTGCGAACGGATACGACCTGCCTGATCGCGGACGTGTCCCGCTCGCGATCAAGGAGGCCTGGGAGCAGCACAGCTCCGGCTGACACGACCGCCGAGAAGCCCGTGTCGCTGGTGTCCGCCCTCGAAGAGGGGCTATGACTCCGCCGCCGCTCACCGGTCACGGTGCCGATGAGCTCCTCGACGTCTCCTTCACCGGGAACCGGACGTGGCCGGAATCTGTCCATGTGAGGGGAAGTGCCGGGAACGGTGTCGAGGGGGCGGGGATGGGCGCATGGGTGGTCCCGGGGTACACAGAGGCCCGGGAGTTGGGTGCGGGAGGCAGTGGGCGGGTCGTGCTGGCGACGCACGACTCGACCGGTGCGCCGGTCGCCGTGAAGTACCTGAGTGAGAGGTTCCGCGCGGACGAGACGTTCGTGCGGGGGTTCCGGGCCGAGGCCCGGTTGCTCGGCGCCTTGGACAGCCCGTACGTCGTGGGGTTCTACGAGTACGTCGAGGCTCCACGGGGCGCGGCCATCGTCATGGAACTGGTCGACGGCGTCGCGTTGCGCTCACTCCTTGCGCGGGAGGGTTCGACCGGCCCCGAGGCCGCTCTCGTCGTGCTCAAGGGCTCGCTCCTGGGTCTCGCCGCCGCTCACCGCGCGGGCGTCGTGCACCGTGACTACAAGCCCGAGAACGTTCTCGTCTCCGCCGACGGGGCGTCCAAGCTCGTCGACTTCGGCATCGCGACCGGGCGGGGTGCCACTCCGGGGATCGCCGGTACGCCCGCGTACATGGCGCCCGAGCAGTGGAACGGCGCTCCCGCCTCGCCGGCCGCCGACGTCTACGCGGCGACCGCGACGTTCTTCGAGTGCCTGACGGGGCGCAAGCCGTTCTCCGGTGACAACGTCGCGGAGCTCGCCCTGCAGCACCTGGACACGCCCGTTCCCGACGGGCAGGCTCCGGAGCCGTTGCGTCCGCTCATTCGGCGGGGGCTCGCCAAGTCCCCGCACGAGCGGCCGGAGAACGCGGCCGCGTTCGTGACGGAGCTGGAGTCGGTCGCCACGGCCGCGTACGGACCTGACTGGGAGGAGCGGGGCAGGGGGCGACTGGCCGCGCTGGCCGCGCTCCTGCCCCTGCTCTTCCCCTCCTCCGGCGGCACGGCGGAGGGTACGACGGCACTCGCCACCACCACCTTGCCGACCCCGCCGCCCCGCTCCCGGTGGCGGATGCCCCGCGGACTGCCGGCGGGAGCGGCCGCGCTCGTCCTGGCGCTCCTGCTCGCCCTCGCCGCGCGGGCCGGGGGCGAGGAGGCGGACGGCGACGAGGCCGCCCAGGCGTTCGCGACGACGCGTACCGGGTCCGGCACCGCGTCGAGTCCACCGCCGTCGGGCCCGGTCACGCCCTCCGCGACGGCGCCCGATCCGACCGTGACGAGTCCTTCGCCCTCCGCCCCGGAGAGCCCGGGACCGACCGTCTCCCCGGACGCGACCCCCACCGGCGGCACGACGACGGCGCCGACCGTGACCACGCCTCCGACGGTGACGCCTTCCGGTCACGCGTCGACCACGACGTCCACACCCACCGACACCCCGCCGACGACCCCGACGACCACTCCCCCGACCACGCCCCCCACTTCTCCGCCCGTGTCCGTGACGGCGGTGTCCGTCACCGGCCTGCGCCAGACCGGTCCGGCCACCGCCACCGGCACCGTCGAGGTCACGACGGACGGAACAGGACCGGTGACGATCTCCGTCGAGTGGTTCACCGGGGACGAGAAGGGATCGCCTGGTGCGCCCGACGGCTCCGAGACCTTCCGACGCGAGGGCGCCACCCGGTACACCCTCTCGCTCGCCCACGACGTCCGGGGCACAGGTTGCTACTGGGGGCTGCGCGCGACCACGAACCCCGCGGCCGCGAACAGCGGTTCCTTCCAGCAGGTCTTCATCCGGCGGTGCGTGATCTCATGAACGACGACGACTACAGCGCCACCCAGCTCGGCAGCCACTGGTTCGAACATCCGGCGCGGGAGACGGCGCCCGATCGGGCGGAGGGCGAGGTCCTGCGGTTCGGTCCGGGCGTGACCGCGGCGGCGGCTCGGCGCGCCGAGAACACCCCCACCGCGATCCAGATCTGGCACGGCACCCTCCCCGGCGTCCCCGCGCCGCGGCCCGTCCGCTCCCGGCGGCCGCTCCGCTACGCGTTCGCCGCCGTCGTGCTGGCCGCCGTCCTCGCGTTCCTCGCCTGGTGGGAGTACGGGCCCCGCGTCGCGGTGCGGGACGTCACGGTCAGCGTCCTCGGCACCCCGGGGCGGAGCGTCGGCTGCGACGGCACGGCGGACGTCGTGGGCGTGGTGCGTACGGACGGACGTCCGGGCACCCTCACGTACCACTGGGAGCGGAGCGACGGAACCAGGTCCGCGCCGCTGCGCGAGCGCCTGACCCGTGGTCAGGAGACGGCAGGGCTGCACCTCCTGTGGACCTTCCACGGCCCCGGGACGCACCACGCGGAGGCCCGCCTCGTGATCACCTCGCCCACCGTCCACACGTCCGCGACGACGTTCACGTATCGGTGCGGCTGATCCGCCGGGCCGCGGACTCGGATCGGTCGCCGCGGAACGGTGACGTGCCGCCCTTCGGGTGCCGGATCAGCGGTACGGGACCGGTGGCCGCGCATGATGCCGGAGAACGGGGAGAGTTCGCCCGGGGCGCCGGGCGATCTAGGACATCAACTGGCCTATATGGAGGCCAGAATACTTCCCATGACGACGACATTCCGCGGTCTCGCGACGATCCGTTACCACGCCGACGACCTGGCCGCCGCTCGCGCCTGGTACTCCGAAGTCCTGGGCGTCGAGCCGTACTTCGAGCGTCCCGAGTACATCGAGTTCCGGCTCGGCGACCACCTGCAGGAGTTCGGAGTCTCCCGCACCCCGTCCGCCCCGGCCGGTGTCGTCGCGTACTGGCACGTGGACGACGTCGACGCCGAGATGGCACGGCTGCTGAGTCTCGGCGCGAAGGAACACGAACCGCTGCGCGACTACGGGGACTTCCGTGCCGGGGCCGTGCTCGACCCGTTCGGCAACATCCTCGGCATCATGCACAACCCCCACTACCTGGAGGTCCTCGGCGGAGGCGGCGACCGGCCCGGCCGCTGACGCCGGCGCCCGATCAGTCCGCGGGCGGGGTCGCCGCCCGGCGGGTCTGCCGGATCAGGACGGTGGTGGCGCGTCACCGAGCGCGAGGCCGGTTCTCACGAGGAGGAGGCGCCGTGGGCCGCGGCCCACGGACGGTCGTACGGACGCCTCTCGGGCGGGCGCCGGTCCGCCGCCCGGGGGCCCCGCAATCCGGTCGCCCGGGGCGCGGCGGCCTGGCAGGGTGTCAGGCATGAGTCCCCAGCCCGCACGCCCCGGACCGGATCGCCACCACGACCACGGCACGTGGCTCGTCGAGTTCACCGGCCGGGTGCTCGTGGTCTGTCCGAGGTGTGGCGGCCGGGCGCTCGTCGCACCCCTGCCCCGGCTCACGGCACCGAAATACTTCAGCGCCCTGCTCTTCCAGCCACGGCGGCTCACCTGCGCCGGCTGCGGGGCGGTCGCCGAGTGGACGGCAGAGCAGCGGGGCACCGGGCTGGTCGGGGCGGTGCCCGGCGGCACCGAGGACCCGTTCTTCGGGCGGCCGCTCTGGCTGCAGACCCGGTGCGCGGGGCGGATCCTGTGGGCGTACGACGAGGCGCACGTCGACGCGCTCGCCGACCACGTGGGCGCCCGGCTGCGCGAGCGTCACGCCTCCCCGACGATGGCGATGTTCGCCCGGCTTCCCGTCTGGATGAAGTCGGCGGACCACCGGAGCGAGGTGCTGGCCGGCCTGGCGAAGCTCCGGGCACTCGCCGGGCGTTCGGCCCCCGCCGACCGCTCCGACGCGGCCCATGAGCACGGCTTCCGCCCACGCCACCACGGCAGCCTCCTCTTCCGCGGCGGCCCGTACTAACGCCGCGACGGTCTCCATCCAGGGCTCGCCCTCAGAGCCGCTCGGGTCCGGTTCGCTCCGCAAACCGCTCCGGAACCCCTTCTCTTCCGCGGGCCCAGGAAGAACCATGACCGGTGCCCGCTTCGAGGAGGATCCATGCGCGGCTACGCAGGCGTACTCATCGGCAATCCGGTCTTCGCCGCGTTCGCCGGTCTGGCAGGACCGGTGTTCCTCGTCGTCGGGTACGTCGCCTGGGTCGAGGGTGCCCCATGGGGCTGGGCGGTGTTCTCGTTCGGCATCGGGGGCGCCGGTACGGTCATGATCCCCGTGTCGGCCTTCAGGGTCGCGCGCCAGGACTTCCCCCGGATCATGCGGCGGGACCGCGTGGCCGACGGGACCGTGGGGTACGGGGAGGACACCTTCGTGGTGTGGGCGCCGAGGTCCGCGCCGGGTCGGGCGGACGCACGGCCGGCACGGGCGGACGTCCTCGAGGCGTCGTTCGTGCGGTACGCCCCCGACGGGGGCGGACGGTTCTCCGCCGTTCGACGCGGCCAGGCGCCTCACGGTGCCGATGAACTATCTGACGCTTCTGCACCACACCAGGGACGTCGTCCTCGTCGCGAGCCCGAACGGCAGGTCGCACGTGGTCGACTGGGCCCGCACCAATCTCCTCGCCGGTGTCACGACGGCCAGGATCATCACCCCTGAGGGCCGGGAGGTCGTCCTGCCGGCGCGTTCCGAGGCCCTCTGGCTCCTGATGAACCTGCTCGTCGTCCACGGCGCCTCGAACCCGAGGCCCGTCCTGGACCTCCGCAAGCCCCGGCTGAGCACGGTGGCGGAGGAAGTGACGCGCCTGGTGCGGGGAACGGGAGCGGCGGTGAACCGGATCGGTACCTCTCCGCCGGCACAGTGATCCTCGCCAAGAACCCGGCGGAACTCTGACAAGAAATAGCGGCGAGATACCGAGATATTGAGTTTTCCCGTTCACCTCTTGCATCACCGGGGAGCGATCGAGCGATCAGGAGAGGCGTCGAGGGGAGGATCCCCGTGGTCAGTCGACCGGCGGGGGCGCCGTCGACCCGCGCACCACGAGCTCCGGCTCGAAGAGGAGTTCGCCGGGGTCCGTCTGCGTGCCCTGGATCTGGGCGCAGAGCAGTTCGACGGCGGCGCGGCCCATCGCCTCGATGGGCTGGCGCACGGTGGAGAGCGGCGGCTCGGTGCAGTTCATGAAGGCGGAGTCGTCGAAACCGACGACCGACACCTGTGAGGGGACGGAGAGCCCGCGGCGGCGCGCGGCCCTGATGGCGCCGAGGGCGAGCGGGTCGCTGGCGCAGACGATCCCGGTGACGCCCCGCTCCAGGAGGCGGGTGGCCGCGGCCTGGCCCCCTTCGAGCGAGAAGATCGACCGTACGACGTACTCGTCCGGCAGCTTCCCGCCGGCGGCCTCGACCGCGGCCCTGGCGGCTTCGAGCTTGCGGCGCGAGGGGACGTGGTCGTCGGGGCCGAGCACGAGACCGATCCGCTCGTGGCCGAGGGAGGCGAGGTGCCGCCACGCCTGCTCCACGGCGACGGCGTCGTCGCAGGAGACGCAGGGGAAGTTGAGCCCCTTAATGGAGGCGTTGATGAGGACCACCGGGATGTTCCGCTCGGCCAGCTGGTGGTAGTGGTCGTGCGGCGCGTCGGCCTGCGCGAACAGTCCGCCGGCGAAGACGACGCCGGACACCTGCTGCTGGAGGAGGAGGTCGACGTAGTCCGCCTCGGAGACGCCGCCCTTGGTCTGTGTGCACAGCACCGGGGTCAGGCCCTGCTGCGCGAGGGCGCCGCCGATCACCTCCGCGAACGCGGGGAAGATGGGGTTCTGCAGCTCCGGCAGCACGAGGCCGACGAGGCGCGCGCGTTCGCCGCGCAGCTGGGTCGGCCGCTCGTATCCGAGCACGTCGAGAGCGGTGAGCACGGACTGCCGTGTCGCCTCGGAGACACCGGGTTTGCCGTTGAGGACACGGCTGACCGTCGCCTCGCTGACTCCCACCTTCTTGGCCACTTGAGCAAGTCGTCGCGTCATGAACGCAAGAGTATCGCCAGCTTCGCAAGCGAGTTGCGTCGGGCGTTCGGCGCAGGGGCCTCGACCGCCTCGACGTCACCGGCAGCGCCCCCGCACGAGACCGCGCCCCGGGACCAGGCTTGCCGGAAGCCCCTCCCGGAGCTATCTTGCATTGCATGGTTCCTGGTAACGCAATGAACGAGGCGGGCGGCAGAGTGCCCAGCCAGCTCCGCAAGGGGCTGCTGGAGTACTGCGTCCTCGCGCTGCTCAGGGACGAGCCGAAGTACGGTGTCGAGCTCGTCGCCGAGCTCTCCGCGGTCAGCGTCATGACCACCAGCCAGGGCACGATCTATCCCCTGCTGTCACGGCTGCGGCGCGAAGGGCTCGTCGACACCGAGCTGCGTGACTCCCCCAGCGGGCCGCCGCGCCGCTATTACACGCTCACCGGCGTCGGCCGGGCCTCCCTCACCGAGTTCGCCCGGGCGTGGCCGCTGTTCCGGGACGCCGTCGACCACTTCCTCACCGACCCACAGGGGGACTCCGCATGAACGCCATCGACCATCCGCTCGTCGCCGCCTACCTCGACGCCGTCGCGCGCGAGACGGCCGAACTGCCCGCCGAGCGCCGGGCCGAGCTCCTGGCGGATCTTCGCGAGCACGTCGAGGCCAGTGACGCGCAGGACGACGACCAGGTCCGCGCGGTCCTGGCCGGGCTCGGGGAGCCCCGTACGGTCGCCGCGTCCGCGCTCGCCGAGGAGGCGCCCGTCCGGCCGGCCTCCCCGACCGCTCCCGGGCGCGCGAAGCTGACCGCGGCCCTGCTCGCCGTCTCCGGAGTGCTGATCCTGTTCAGCTCCGTCGTGGGAACGATCGCCCTGATCGCCGGCCTGGTGCTGCTGTGGGGCACACCCCAGTGGCAGACGCGCCACAAGGCGATCGGCACCGCCACCGCCGTGGCCGCGCCGGTACTGGTGTTCCTGGGTGCGTTCCTCGGGGCCGGGTCCCGGATCGGCCCCGTCGAACTCCTGCTGATCGTCGTGTTCTCGCTGGGCGTCCCGGCGGTCGGCGCCACCGTCCTGCTGCGCGCCGTACGCAGCTGAGGACCCGGGACGATCCGGCTCCGAAGTGTCTCCCGGCGGGGGCGCCTCGGAGCCGGTCCCCGCTGCGGGGTGCGGTCAGGCGGTGGGGCCGGGGATCCGGAGCGCCCGGGAGTCGCGTTCCCAGCCGGGCCACAGGCCGCTGTCGACGCGGTAGGCGCGTCCGGGGCCGAAGGACATCCCCCGGGCGTTCTCGTCGCCGAGGAGCCAGAACCGCGGCCACGCTGTGGCCGGGGCGCGGAAGTCCCCGCCGTTCCCGATGGAGTCGAGGTGCCCGGCGCCCCGGACCTCGCCGTACACGGCGGGGACGTGGCCCGAGTCCCGGTGGAGGGCCTTCACCAGGGCCGGCCACACGGTCAGGTCCCGCTGCCCCGTCGGGTAGGGGACCGGCTCGTCCATCAGGTCCGGATCGGTCAGCGGCCCCGGCTGGATGGGCAGGGCGGTGTCGACCCGCGGGTCGGCCGCGGCCGCGCCGCCCTGCGAAGGGCCGGCGGAGGCGATGTGGTCGAGGCCCGCCTTGCCGTGGAACCGGCCGGTGACGTCCGCGTTCCGCTGCTCCAGGACGTCGATCCCCGCGCGCATGCTGATCGCCAAGTTCGACGTGGGGGTGTCGGCGGCGACGACGATGAAGCCGTGGCCTGCCCAGTGCCGCAGCAGCGAGCTGTAGAGCCCGGGCATCGCGGTCAGGGCGGCGAGCAGGACACCGCTGACGACACGGCTCGCTCTCCCCGGCATACGAACTCCTTCACGGATCCGGCACGTTGCGCCTCCTCGCAAGCGTGACCAGGGCCATGATCGAGCGCGCCGGGGCGGCTGTCCGTCCGCGGGAGCCCAGACCTGGCGGGGGCCGCTTGGGCACCTGCCCACGACATGCCGCTGCCCCCGCCGGATCCGTGTGGTTCGGCGGGGGCAGCGGGCGGTGACGGCGTCCGGGTCAGCGGGCGGCGAGCAGCTGGAGCGTGTCGATCACGCGGTTCGAGAAGCCCCACTCGTTGTCGTACCAGGCGACGACCTTGATGTGGCGGCCCTCGACGCGGGTGAGCTCCGAGTCGAAGATCGACGAGGCCGGGTTGCCCGTGATGTCGGAGGAGACGAGCGCGTCCTCCGAGTACTCCAGGACACCGGCGAGCGGGCCCTCCGCGGCGGCGCGGTACGCCGCGAGGACGTCCTCGCGGGTCACGTCGCGGGCGACGGTGGTGTTGAGCTCGACGATCGAACCGACCGGGACGGGGACGCGGATCGAGTCGCCCGACAGCTTGCCGTCGAGGTTCGGCAGCACGTGGCCGATCGCCTTGGCGGCGCCCGTCGAGGTCGGCACGATGTTGACGCCGGCGGCGCGGGCGCGACGCGGGTCGCGGTGCGGACCGTCCTGCAGGTTCTGCTCCTGCGTGTAGGCGTGGACCGTCGTCATGAAGCCGTGCTCGATGCCGGCCAGGTCGTCGAGGACCTTGGCGAGGGGGGCGAGCGCGTTGGTCGTGCACGAGGCGTTCGAGACGATCGTGTGCAGGTCCGCGTCGTACGCGTCGGTGTTCACGCCGTACGCGAGCGTGACGTCGGCACCGTCGGCGGGCGCGCTGACGAGGACGCGCTTGGCACCGGCGTCGATGTGGCCGCGGGCGGCCTTGGCGGACGTGAAACGGCCGGTCGCCTCAAGAACGATCTCGACACCGAGCTCGGCCCAGGGCAGCTGCGCCGGCTCGCGCTCGGCGAGCACCTTGATGCGGCGGCCGTCGACGACGAGCGTGTCCCCGTCGACGCTCACCGGGCGGCCGAGGCGGCCCGAGGTCGAGTCGAAGGCGAGCAGCCGCGCGAGGGCCTTCGGCTCCGTCAGGTCGTTGACGGCCACGATCTCCAGGTCGGTGTCCCGCTCGAGGAGTGCGCGCAGCACGTTGCGTCCGATGCGGCCGAAACCGTTGATGGCGATGCGAGTCATGAAGTGTGTCCCTTTCTGCGTCGCCACCAGGTTCGCTCGGCGGAACCCGTCTCGACAGAGGCGGGATCGCCACGGTCCGCAAGGATCGCGCCAAGCGGGGGACACCGGGGCGGCGGCCGCCCCCGTCACCTTTTTCGTGGCCCCGCTATTCCCCCTTGGTGAAGGTCCGCCGGTACTCGCTCGGCGTGGTGCCGAGGATGCGCTGGAAGTGCAGCCGCAGATTGGCGCCGGTGCCGAGGCCGACGTCGGCGGCGATCTGCTCGACGCTCCGCTCCGAGCGCTCCAGGAGTTCCCTGGCGAGGTCGACACGGGCGCGCATCACCCACTGCATGGGCGTGTAGCCGGTGTCCTCGACGAAGCGTCGCGAGAAGGTGCGCGGTGACACGGCCGCGTGCTGGGCCAGCGTGTCGAGGGTGAGCGGCGCACCGAGCCGGTGCAGCGCCCACTCGCGGGTCGCGGCGAACCGTTCGCCGAGCGGCTCGGGCAGGCTGCGCGGCACGTACTGCGCCTGTCCGCCGCTGCGGTAGGGGGCGGCGACCAGACGCCGGGCCGCGTGGTTCGCCGCGGCCACCCCGAGGTCGCCGCGCAGGATGTGCAGGCACAGGTCGATGCCGGAGGCGGCGCCAGCCGAGGTGAGGACGCTGCCCTCGTCGACGAAGAGGACGTTCTCGTCGACCCGCACGAGGGGGCGCTTCGCCGCGAGCGCCTGGGTGTAGTGCCAGTGGGTGGTGGCCCGCTTGCCGTCGAGCAGACCCGTCGCGGCGAGCGCGAAGGCGCCGGTGGAGATCGCGGCCAGTCGCGCACCCCGGTCGTGGGCGGCGATCAGTGCCTCCACGACGGCCCGGGGAGGGTCCTCGCGGTCGGGAAAGCGGTAGCCGGGGACGAAGACGATGTCGGCCCACGCGAGCGCGTCGAGGCCGTGGGCGACGACGTACGAGAGACCGTCACCGCCGGTGACCGGGCCGGGTTCCGCACCGCACACCCGCACTTCGTACGGCATGCTCGCGCGGGTCGTGAAGACCTGTGCGGGGATGCCTACGTCGAGCGGCTTCGCCCCTTCGAGCACGAGGACGGCGACGCGGTGGAGGCGGAGGGCAGGTGGCACGGGTCCGAGCGTACGTGGCGGGGCGGGGCGGTCCGGCGCGCGGGGCCGCATGCCCGTGACGGGGTGGGGCGGTCCGGCGCGGGTCCGCAGGTCCGTGGCGGGGCGGTCCGGTGCGCGGGTCCGCACGCCGTACGATTCCTCACGTTGTCATCTACACCGCCCGAAGGAGATTCCCCATGGCCCAGGTCACGCTGAAGGGCAACCCGGTACAGGTCAACGGCAGCCTGCCCGCCCCCGGAAGCCAGGCTCCTCACTTCACGCTCGTCGCCGAGGGCCTCGCGGACAAGTCGCTGAAGGACTACGCCGGTCAGCGCAAGGTCCTCAACATCTTCCCGAGCGTCGACACCCCGACGTGCGCGTCCTCCGTCCGCGCGTTCAACAAGGTGGCCGGCGAGGTGGAGAACACGGTGGTGCTGTGCATCTCCGCCGACCTGCCCTTCGCCCAGGCGCGTTTCTGCGGTGCCGAGGGCCTGGAGAACGTGAAGAACCTCTCGACGCTCCGCGGCCGCGAGTTCCACACCGACTACGGTGTGGAGATCGCGGACGGCCCGCTGGCCGGCCTGACCGCCCGCGCCGTCGTCGTCCTCGACGAGAACGACAAGGTCCTGCACGCCGAGCTCGTGAACGAGATCGGTGACGAGCCCAACTACGACGCCGTTCTGGCCGTCCTGAAGTAGCCGACGGGCCCCGCCGGGTCACGACGCACGCGAGGAGCCCCTCCACCGACACGGTGGAGGGGCTCCTCGCGTGCGGTGGGTACGCCTCGGCGGCGGGTCCTCCCTCGTGCGTGCGAAGGGCCGGGTCGGAAGCGTGGGCTCCGTAACCCGTGCCCCGTGTCAGGAACCGATCTCGGACGTTGGCACTCATGATCCATGGGCACGGGGGGCCAGGACCGGCCGGCCGGTCCTCCCGAGCCCCGCGGCGCACCGCTGCCGTGTGCCGTGCCGAACGATTCGGAAGAAGTCGAGGAATCACCGTGCCCCTGTCGTCACACCGACGCCTGACCGTGAGCGCCACCCTGATCGCCGCGCTCGCCGCGGGTGTCGTCCCCGCCACCAGCGCGTTCGCCGCCCCCAGCACCCCCGTCTCCCCCACCGCCGCCGGGACGCCCGCCGTTCCCGCGCCCGACATGGTCGGTGTCGTCGCCGCGCTGGACTCGGCCATGGCCAACGGCGCGCCGGGGGCGATGGCCCGGTTCACCGGTCCCGACGGGGTCCGGAGCCGGACCGTCGGCGTCCAGGACCGTGTCTCGGGGGCGCCCATGGACATCCACTCGCGCTTCCGGATCGGCAGCGTCAGCAAGACGTTCTCCACGGTCGTGCTCCTGCAGCTGGTGGAGGAGGGCGAACTGGAGCTGGACGCGCCGGTGAACACCTACCTGCCCGGCCTGCTCCCCGACGACCGCATCACGGTCCGTCACCTGCTCACGCACCGCAGCGGCCTGGCCGACTACACCAACGCGATGTTCGCGAACACCGTGCCGGGCTTCGAGGCCGTACGGAACCGGGTGTTCGGCTACCAGGAGCTCGTCGACCTCTCCCTGAGCGAACCGCGCACCACCGAGCCCGGCGTGTCCTACAAGTACTCGAACACCAACTTCGTGGTGGTCGGCATGCTCGTCGAGAAGGTCACGGGCCGGCCCGTGTCCGAGGCGTACGAGCGCCGCATCTTCAAGCCGCTGAAGCTGCGCAAGACCTCGTACGTGCATCCCGACACCCGCATCAAGGGCGCGCACGTACGCGGCTATCTGCACCCCGACGAGGCCGGCGGCGCTCTCGTGGACTCGACGGAACAGACCGTCTCCTGGGCGCAGTCCGCCGGGGCGGTCATCTCCAGCCCCAAGGACCTGAACACCTTCACCAGCGCCCTCATGCGCGGCCGGCTGCTGTCCCCGGCGATGATGGAGGCGATGACGACGGTCACGCCGACCGACACGACCAACACCCGGTTCTACGGGCTCGGTCTGCGCCGCTACGACCTGTCGTGCGGTACGCAGGTGTACGGGCACACCGGCACCGTGCAGGGCTTCTACACGTACGCCTTCTCGACCCGGGACGGCCGGCGCAGCCTCTCGGCCCTGGCGAACACCTCGAACCACGGCGCCGCCAACACGGCCCTCGGCGGGACGCTGGAGGCGGCGTTCTGCGGCAAGAAGCCCGCGGCCTCGGCGTCCGCGCGCGCCACCGCCCCGTCCGCGGCCCGTGACCTCACGTCGCTGCCGGCGGAGCGTGACCTGCCCGAGCGGCACTGAGCGGTCCCCTGAGGGGGCCGCCCCGGGGCTCAGGCCTCGTACTCGGTGAGGTCGATCGCGTAGACGCGCAGGGGGACGTCGAAGACCGGGTGGTTCGTCTCCCGCTCGGCGGTCATGCCGAGCTTGCCGATGACGTTCTCGGAGGCCTGGTTGCTGATGTGCGTGATGGCGACGACCCGGTCGAGCCCGCGGTCCTGGAGGGCGAACTCCAGGACCGCGTGGGCGGCCTCGGAGGCGTATCCCTGGCCCCAGAAGGGCCTGCCGAGGCGCCAGCCGATCTCAACGTCCGGCATGACCTCGGGCAGGAACTCCGGCAGGGACAGTCCGGCGAAGCCGATGAGCTCGCCCGAGGCGATGAGCTCGACGGCGAAGATCCCGAAGCCCTCCTCGTCCCACTCCTCCTCGTACCGCTCGATGTCCTCGGCGGTCTGCTCCAGGTCCCGGACCGAGCCGTCACCGATCCAGCGCATGACCTCCGGGTCGGCGTTGATCTCGGCCAGCGGGACGAGGTCGTCGTCGCTCCAGCGACGGAGGATGAGGCGGGGGGTACGAATTTCGGTCATGTCCCCATCCTGACGCACGCGGCGGGCCCGCCGCGCCACCGGCTCCCCACCTGCCCCGCCCGCCCCTCCGTCCGGGGAATCGCTACACGGTCGCGGTGGTGCCCGTGAGGTCTCCGGGGTCGGTGTTGGCTCCGCAGAGGACGACGCAGATCTTCTCGCCCGGTCCGGGACGGTAGCCCCGGTCCGTGGGGCCGGACCCGTCCGGGGGCGCGAGGGCGGCCAGGGCTGTGGCGGCGGCGTGCTCCACGGCGAGACGGCGGTCGTCCCACAGCGCCCTGCGGGCGCGGACGATCTCGGTGTCGGTGACGAGGACGGTGCGGACGTCGTCCTGCCGGGCGGCCGCCAGGGCGGTGGCGGAGACGCGGCGGGCGCCGAGCGAGTCGGCCGCGACGGAGTCGACGCCCACGTCGACGGGGTGCCCGGCCCGGAGGGCGGCGTCGAGGGCGCGGCAGTTCTCGGGTTCGACCGCGACGGTCCGGATGCCGTGGTGCCGGGCGGCGGTGGCGACACCGGCGAAGAGGCCGCCTCCGCCGACCGCGACGACGACGGTGTCGAGGCCGGGGATCCTCTCGTGGATCTCGTCGAGGAGGGTGCCCGCCCCGGCGGCGATCAGGGGATGGTCGTAGGCGTGGGAGGCGAGCGCGCCGGTCTCGGCCGCGAACGTCTCGCAGGCGGTCAGCGCTTCGGCGTACTCGGTGCCGACGAGACGGACGTCCGCGCCGAGGCCGAGGAGCTTGTCGACCTTCACTCTGGGGGCGGTGGCCGGCAGGAAGACCGTGGCGCGGACGCCCTGCCGGAGGGCGGCCCAGGCGCAGGCGAGGCCCGCGTTGCCACCGGAGGCGATCGTGACGCCGGCGGCGGGGAGGGTGCCCTCCTCTCCGTGGGCGAGGAGGAAGTTCCGCGCGCCCCGGGCCTTGAAGGAACCGGTGTACTGCATGAGTTCCAGGGCGAGATGGAGCTCGTACGCCTCGGCGTCGGGATCGGCCCCGGTGACCGTGACGGGGCGGACGTGGCCGGCGATCCGGTCGGCGGCCGTCTTGATGTCGGCGTACGTGAGGCTGTGCACCTGCGGCTCCTGGAGAGGGGGGTGGGGTGACGAGGGAGTGCGGTCGGCGTCCGCGGTGGTAGGGGCACCGGCCACGCGAGACGGCGTCCGCGGCGGTACGGGCGCCGGCCACCCGGAGGCGGCGTCGGACGTCTCGGTCGGGAAGCACCCTGGACGGCGTCAGCCGTCCTCGGGGGCGGGACGCGGGATAGGGTCGCCCGAGAGGGCGCGGGCGAGCGCGGTGGCGAATCCGTCCGCGTTGTCCAGCATCAGATTGTGCCCCGCGGCGGGGATCTCGATGACCGGGACGCCGAGGGCCGGCATCTTCTCCGCGTCGGGATCCGGCAGGCTGAACTCCCCGACCAGGAAGGTCCGGGGCACGGTGAGCGCGGCGAGCAGGTCGCCCGGCGCGGGCACGCTCCCCTCGACGAGCGCGATCGCGCTGCGGTGGACGGCCACGGGGTCGGCGAGGCGCAGCCGGGCCGCGTAGTCGGGGCGGTCGACGGTGGCCAGCATCCGGGCGAAGCCCTCCGCCACGAACGCGTCCTCGTCCTGGGCTGCCACGGGGGAACTGAACGCGCCTCCGCCCGCGTACAGGTTCGGTTCCGCCACCACGAGCCGGGCCACGAGCTCCGGGCGCGCCGCCGCCAGGTGGATGGTCACGGCACCGCCCATGGAGTGGCCGACGAGGTCCACGCCGGTGAGCCCGAGGTGGTCCAGGACGGCGGCCACCGCCGCCGCCTGGGACTCCATGCGGTAGTCGAAGTCGGCGGGCCGGTCGCTCAGTCCGTGACCGAGGAGGTCCACGAGCAGCGCCCGGCCGCCGCCGAGGGCGGGGTGGGCCGCGATGTGGGCGAAGTCGGATGCCGCCGTGCAGCCGAGGCCGTGGACGAACACCCGCACCGGACCGTCTCCCGGCAGGTCGATCCACCGGATGTGTGCCCGCTGCTCCGCCAGGAACAACTCCCGCATGCCGTCCACTCTCCCCTGTGCCGCCCTCGTACAGTCATGAGCCACTCTAGGAGTCGGCACTGACAAGACTCCCGCCGGGACCGCACGGCCTCCGGGTGGCGCGTCGGATAGCGTCGGAGGACGCAGCAGGCAGCCGGTGGTGACACCGACAGACCCTCGAAAGGACCCCCATGCCCCTCGAAGGCGAGTACGAGCCCAGCCCCTCGACGTGGGTGCGCGACCAGGTCGAGCTGTACGAATCGTCCGGCGGCACCAAGGGCACGACCATGCGGGGCATGCCCGTCGTCCTGGTCACGAACGTCGGCGCGAAGAGCGGCAAGCTCCGCAAGACCCCGCTCATGCGGGTCGAGCACGAGGGGGCGTACGCGCTCGTCGCGTCGAACGGCGGGGCGGTCAAGCACCCCGTCTGGTACCACAACCTCGTCGCCTCGCCGCTCGTGGAACTCCGCGACGGCACCCAGGTGTGGGACATGAAGGCCCGTCTGGTCACCGGTGAGGAGCGCCGGGTGTGGTGGGAGCGGTCCGTCGCCGCGTTCCCCGACTACGCCGACTACCAGCGCAAGACCGACCGGGAGATCCCCCTCTTCGTCGTCGAGCGGGTCGGCTAGGACCTGGCCGGCCCGGCCGCTTCCCCCGCTTCGACCGCTGCGGCCGTGTCCGTCGCTCCTGCCCCACGGACCGGTCGCGGCCCCGTCCTCGTCAGGCCCACCCCCACCAGGACGACCGCCATGCCCGCCACCACGCGGACCGTCAGGGGCTCGTCGAGGACCAGTGCGCCGAGGGCCACGGACACCACCGGCAGCAGGTAGCCGACCGTCGCGGCGGCGGTCGGACCCTCGTCCGCGATCATCCGGTAGTTCAGGTGGAAGGTCAGCCCGGTGGCGAGGACCCCCAGGACGACGACCGCGAGGACGCCCGCCCAGGTCACCGTCGTCTGCCCTCCGCCGACGGCCGGGGCGGGTGCGCTGAGGCCGGTCGCCGTCAGCAGCTGCGCGGCGGAGAGCGCCAGCGGCGCGGTGCCCCGGCCGGTGAGGTGGCGGGCCATGTACGCGAAGGCCACGGCGTAGCTCGCGGAGGCGCCGAGGAGCGCGAGGGCGCCCCAGCTCATCAGGCCGGTCCCCCGGCTCCAGGGCGCGAAGATCAGCAGGACTCCGGCGAAGCCGAGCGCGAGGCCGGCCGACCGGGCGGCGCGCAGGGGGCGTTCGGAGCCCAGGGCCAGGCCGATGAGGAGGGACCAGAGCGGGGTGGTGGCGTTGAGTACGCCCGCCACTCCGCTGTCCACGGTCTGTTCTCCGACCGAGAAGAGCAGGAACGGCAGCGCGTTGCAGAAGAAGGCGGCGACGACGAGCCGTCCCCAGGTCGCCCGGTCCCGTGGCAGCCGCTGTCCCGCCGCGTACGCGAGTGCGAGGAGCACCGCCGCGCCCAGCAGGCACCGTACGAAGGTGATCCACCCGGGACCGAGGCCCTCGTTGAGGGAGATCTTGATCCAGAGGAAGCCCGAGCCCCAGAGCAGGGCCAGGACGCCCATGCGTGTCGCCGATGTCATGTCCTCACGGTCCTCCGCCCCATCCGACAGGACAAGCGATGAATCGTGGGGTCGGCGTTAAGCTGTGCTACATGCTCGATGTGAGACGCATGCAGGTGCTCCGGGCCGTCGTCAGCAGTGGCTCCGTGACCGCCGCGGCCGCGCACCTCGGTTACACCCCCTCGGCCGTGAGCCAGCAGATCGGCGTCCTGGAGAAGGAGGCCGGCATCGCGCTGCTCGAACGGTTCGGCAGGGGCGTGCGTCCGACGGCCGCCGGGCGGCTGCTCACCGAGCACGCCGCCGTCATCGGCCGTCAGGTCGCCGAGGCCGAGACCGCCCTCGCCGATCTGCGGGCGGGCCGCACCGGGCAGATCGCGGTCCACTACTTCGCCACGGCGGGCGCCGATCTCGTCGCTCCCGCCCTGGCCCGTTTCCGCACCGAACACCCGGGCGTACGCGTGGAGCTGAGGATCTCCGACGGTGCTCCCGACGAGGACGCCGACCTCACCCTGGTGGTACGGCCCCGGGGCGGCGGCCCCGGAGCGTCCGGCGACGGGTTGCGGCTGGTCCATCTGCTCGACGACCCCTACCGGGCCGTGCTGCCCAAGGGCCATCCGCTCGCCGGCCGCCGCGCCGCCGTCGACCTCGCCTCGCTCGCCGCCGAGCCCTGGGTCGGCAGCGAACGCCCCGGCCCGTGCCTCGACGCGGTGATGGAGGCGTGCGCGGCGGCCGGGTTCACCCCGGACATCGCGGTGGAGTGCGAGGAGTACGCCACCGCGCAGGGCTTCGTCGCGGCCGGTCTCGGCGTGAGCCTGATCCCGTTGACCGGCTTGGGCAGCCGCCACCCGAACGTGGTCGTCCGCAAGGTCCGCGGTCCTGAGCCGGTCCGTTCGATCCACGCGGCGGTACGGGAGTCCTCGCTCACCCTGCCTGCCGTGCGGGGTCTCCTCACGGCCCTTCAGGAGGTGTGACGGGGGCGGCGCGCGGGGCGGCCCTCAGCGGCCGGCGTGTGCGGCGCGGTGGATCGTGGCGTCGAGGAGGGCCAGGGCGTCCGCCGCGGTACGGCCGGGGGCCCGGTTCCACGGTCCGATCAGGTCCCGCCACCCCCGGGACCGGAGTTCGGCCATGATCCAGGCGGCCCCCTCGTTCATCGTCGTCGCGCTGCCGTAGCCGAGCCGGTGGGCGGCGAGGAGGGCGCCGCAGACGCACCGGGCCCCACGGACGTCGCGCAGTTTGTACGGGGCGTTCTGCCAGCCCCACTCCGCCAGCACGAGGCGCGCGTAGCCGAGGTGGACCGAGGGGCGCAGCTCCGACCGGCCGACCCGCCGCCAGGCGTGCAGCCGGTCGGGCAGTACGGCTCCGATCCGCCCCGGGAGGCGGCGCTCGGCGGGAAGGGGTGGCGGCAGTGCGTCGAGCGCGTCGGCGACGAGCCGGTCCACCGGCACGGTGAGCAGAGCTCTCCAGCTCTCGGCGTCCGGCGCCGCGTTCGGTGCCGCGTCGGGCGCGGGGACGGGCGTGATCTCGGGCGCGGGGACGGGCGCGGACGGCGGGGCGGCGGTCCAGTCCGTGACGATCCGCTGCCAGGTGGCGCTCTCGTAGAGGGCGGCGGCCTGGCGGTCGAGGGTCTCGGGGGTGAGCAGGGGGGCGGAGGGCGACATCCGGGCGGCTCCTCGGTCGGGGTCACTCCATCGTTCAGGACGAATGTCGGCTTTGCGCCCTATGCCCTTGAGTGCCCCACGATCGACCAGCTCTTTACAACACACTTCCCTATTAACAGATTTAAGGTGCATATACGGACATTGAACGCCTGGTGACGCGACTCACTTTCCCCCGCCCCCACCCGCGCCCGGAACCGGCGCATTCCGCACGGCGCAAGGAAGTTCGGCCGGCCCGGCCGACGGTCGATCTTGAATTCCGCGAATTATGTGATCCTTCGGCCGAACGACGGCATCCGCTCCTCTTGTTCTCCGTCGCGTCACTGGCCTACGGTCACCTCCATTCGAGCGGATCGCCGAATCCTGCCACCGCTCGTAATACCTCCCTTTCACCCGACGGCAGGAGCGGGGGACCCACGAATACGCCGGCCCGGATTCCGGGACGGCTCGGGGTGAAGCCGCGTGCGTGCGGCCGGACATCTCCAGTCCGAACCCGACAGCTCACCCCGAAGGCGCCGGAGAGGAATCCGTCATGCCTGCACACGGTAAGCACCGCCGCCCCCGTCGCAACCCCGTCTCCCGTGGACTCGCGCTGGTCGGCACGGGTGGGGCCGCCCTCGCCCTCCCCCTGCTCGCCCCCGGCGCGGCCGGCGCCGCGCCCGTCTCCGGAACCCCGGAGGTCGCCGCCCAGCCCGCCGCCGCTTTCGGCGCAGCAGCCCCGGCCAAGGCTCCCGCCGCCCCGGCCGCCGCGCGTACGTACACCGTCGTCAGTGGCGACTCGCTTTCCCTGATCGCCCAGAAGAAGGGAATTCAGGGCGGCTGGAAGAGCCTTTACAAGGCCAATAAGAGCACGGTGGGTGACAACCCGTCACTCATTCACCCCGGTCTTGAACTGACGGTCGGTCGGAATTCCGTGAAGGCCACCCCCGCACAGGCGAAGAAGTCCGGTTCGGCCGAACGGGCGAGCCGGTCCGAGCGCCGGGCGGCCGCCCCGGCCGCCGCCACCTCCACCGGAGCCTCCGCCGCGCAGGCCGCTCCTGCCGCCGCCCCGGCCGCCGCTCCGGTCAAGGCCGCCCCGGCCGCCGCCACCCAGTACGCGAACAACCTCGACGGCTGGATCCGGGAGTCGCTGGACATCATGGCCCAGCGCGGTATCCCCGGTTCCTACGACGGGATCCTCCGCAACGTCATGCGCGAGTCGTCCGGCAACCCGCGGGCCATCAACAACTGGGACATCAACGCGGTGAACGGCACCCCCTCGAAGGGGCTCCTCCAGGTGATCCAGCCGACCTTCGACGCCTACCACGTGCCGGGCACGTCCACGGATCTGTACGACCCGGTCGCCAACATCACCGCCGCCTGCAACTACGCGGCCGACCGCTACGGCTCCATCGACAACGTCAACGGCCCCTACTGATCCCGGAAGTGCTCGGTGAACCAGGAGGTGGCCAGCTCCGCCACCTCCTCCAGGGCACCGGGTTCCTCGAAGAGATGGGTGGCGCCCTCCACGACGGCCAGCCGGTTCTCGCAGCGCAACAGGGCGCCCGCCCGCCGGTTGAGGTCGAGGACCAGCGCGTCCCTGCCTCCCACCACCAGGAGCGTGGGCGCCCGCACCTGGGCCAGGCGGTCGGCCGCGAGGTCCGGTCGGCCGCCGCGTGAGACGACGGCGGCCACGGACGACCCGGGTTCGCCCGCCGCCCACAGCGCGGCGGCGGCTCCCGTGCTCGCACCGAAGTAGCCGAGCGGCAGGCCGGCGCCCTCGGGCCGCCCGGCGAGCCAGTCCGTGGCACCGGCGAGCCGGCCCGCGAGCAGGGGCGTGTCGAAGACACGCGCCCGGTCGGCCGCCTCCGTCTCGGTGAGCAGGTCGAAGAGGAGCGTTCCGAGGCCCGCCCGGTTGAGCTCCGTCGCGACCGCCCGGTTGCGGGAGCTGTGCCGACTGCTGCCGCTGCCGTGGGCGAACAGGACGATGCCCGCGGCCCCTTCGGGCACCGCGAGCCGCCCGGCGAGCACCGCTCCGGCCGCGGGGATCCGTACGTCCGTGTCGTGGACGACCGGGCCGTGGGCGGCGCGGTTGTGGTCCAGACAGGCGATGACCTCGGCGTCGGGGGTCTGGGTGAAGTCCCGGTAGAACTGCCCGATCGCGTAGAACGACTCCGGTGTGTGGACGCTCACGGTCTCGTCGGCCTCGCCGCCGAGCCGGGTGGTCCAGCCCTGCGGTGCGACGGGGACCGCGAGGACGATCCGGGCGGCCCCCTTGGCGCGTACCACCCGGCAGGCCGCCAGGGCCGTGGCACCGGTGGCGAGACCGTCGTCGACGACGAGCACCGTCCGGCCGTCGAGGGGCACGGACGGCCTGCTGCCCCGGTAGCGCCGGGCCCGCTGGTCGAGCTCGGCGTGCTCGCGCTTCTCGACGGCGGCGAGATCGCGCTCGTCCGCGCCGGTCTCCCGCAGCACCCGCTCGTTGACCACCCGTACACCGCCCTCGCCGAGCGCGCCCATCGCGAGCTCGGGCTGACGGGGCAGCCCCAGCTTCCGTACGAGACAGATGTCGAGCGGGGCGCCGAGGGCGTCGGCGACCTCCGCGGCCACCGGCACGCCGCCGCGCGGGAGGCCCAGCACCACGACGTCACGGCCCTTGAGGTGGCCGAGCCGGGCAGCGAGCTGCCGGCCCGCGTCGATCCGATCGTCGAAGAACATGGCCGCCGCCCTTCCGCCGCCGCGGCTCCTCTGCGGCTCCGGGCGCCGGAGCCATGGCCCGCCCCCTGCCCGTATCTCCAGGGTAGACGCGTCTCGGCGGCGGGCGGGGCCGCGGGAGGGCCCCTCAGGCCGCGAGAAAGGCCTCGATGGCCTCTGCGAGGGCCTGCGGGGTCTCCTCCGGCGCGTAGTGGCCGGCGTCCTTGAGGATTTCGAGGCGCGCGTTGGGATACCAGCGCAGCCAGGTGGCCTCCATCGCCTCCGTGCCGAGCGCGGGGTCGTGGGCGCCGACGACGAGCAGGACGGGCGTGGGGTTGTCGCGGACGCGCTCGTGGAAGTCGGTGCGGGACCAGGAGTCCAGGTAGGCGCGGAAGGCCGTCGCGGAGGAGCGTCGCACGGAGCGTTCGACGAGGGTGCTCAGCCAGGCGTCGTCGTACCGGCCGCCGGTGGTGTTGTCGATGATCGCGCGCCGGTTCGCCGGTTCCTCGGCGGCTCCGGCGAAGAGGTCCCAGGTCTCGCCGTCGAGGGGGAAACCGGCCGCCGAGACGGGCGAGATCCCGATGATCGAGCGGACGCGGCCGGGGGCGTCGAGGAGCATCAGCTGGGCCGCCTTGCCGCCCATGGAGTGGCCGATGACGGAGAAGGAGTCCCAGCCGAGGTCGTCGGCGACCGCGAGGGCGTCGGCCGCGACCTCCTCCATCGTGTAGGCGCCCGTACGGTCGAGGGCCTCGCCGTAGCCGCGGCAGTCGACGAACGCGTAGGAGCCGCCGGGGTCGCCGAGGTGGGCGCGCAGCGGGGCGAAGCTGGTGCGGTCGCCGAACCAGTTGTGCAGCACGAGGGCCCGCCGGGGGCCGTCGCCCTGTACGTCGTACGGAAGAACGCGGTCCGTCATCGTGCTCCCTGGTCGCGAGGTGGTGTGCGCCGCGCGCCTGCGGCGCGGTCGACGACCGAGTGTGACGGCACGAAAGCGTGCGGTCAACACCCCAGGCCACGCCCCCGGCCTCCTTCGGCCGGGATGCACGGCGATTCAAGTGGGGGGCATGCTGTCTGTGTGACCTCACACGGCGCGTCCAGCCCCGGCCCGGTCGGCGGAACCGGGCGTCCGTCCGGGCACGGAGCTGCCGACGGATCTACTTCCGGTGCGCTGACCTGGGCTCTCGCCGAGGCGGCGCTGCGGACGGTCGAGGAGGTCGGTGGCTACGCGGGCGGGGTGTACCTGCGCTCCGGTACGACGGGGCTGCTGAGGCTCGCGATCCTGGTGGGGTTGCCCGGGCCCCTGTTCCGCCCCTGGTGGCGGATGCACGAGAACCGCCCGTTCCCGGTCGCGGAGGCGCACCGTTCGGGCCAGCCCGTCCACCTCGCCGACATCGAGGAGTCCATGCGGCGGTTCCCCCAGTTGGTGGCGAGCCTGCCGTTCCCCTTCGCCTCGCTGTACGCGCCGGTCGTCGCGGGCCGTGAGCGGTTCGGGGTGCTCGTGGCGATGCGGGCGCCGACCCCCGGGGTACCGGTGGACGCGCGGGACCGGAGCCGGATGACGCGGGGAGCGCTGGGCCTCGGCGAGGCCCTGGCCGGCCTGACCCGCCGGGGGACGGTGGTCGAGTGGCCGGGCGACCCGGTGTGCGTCCAGCTGTCCACGGCGGGCGCTCCTCCGGTCCGGTTCGGCTCCTTCGACTGGGACCTGAGGACGGGCACGGTCACCATGGACGCCGGACTCCTGGAGATCCTCGGCGCGGAGGTGGCCTCGCCCTGCTCGATCGAGGCGCTGACGTCGCTCCTGGAGCCGGAGGACGGGTACGCGCTGTGGGCGGCGGCCCGGCAGGCGACGGGGACGGACGGGCGGCCGGCGGTGCGCCGGTTCCGGCTGAAGGGCCCGGACGGCGGACTGCACCTGTTGGAGGTCTCCACGCGGGCGCGTACCGGCCCGCGGGAGGCGACGAGCGCGTACGCCGAGGCCGCCGGGGTGAGCGGGAGCGGCGGCGGCGCCGTGCGGCTCGCGTGCACCCTCGTCGACCTCGGCACCGGGCTGATCGGCTCGGACGCCACGGACCGGCTGCCACGGGCCATCCTGGCGATCGACCGCCTGGGACGCGTCACCTACGTCAACGAGGGCACCGAGCGGCTGCTCGGCCGTCCCCGCGGGGCTCTTGCGGGGCGGCCCTTGTGGGAGGCGCTCCCCTGGTTCGGCCTGCCGTTCCAAGAGGAGCACCTGCGTGCCGCCCTCCTCGGCGGTGAGCCGGTGCGCTTCCTGGCCCGCCCGGCGCCGGGCACGTGGCTGTCGGTCTCGCTGCACCCGGGGCGGGACGGGTTGACGATGGTGCTCGTCCCCGAGGACGACCCGGCGCGGCTCGGGGCGGGACCCGACCGCAGGAGGGCCACGGACGACACGCTCTCCCTGCCGGGCGGCCGGGTGACGGCCCCGTACCGGCCGGTTGCCCTGGCGATCGCCCTCTCCGAGGCCGTGACGGCACGTCAGGTGTCGGCGGTGGTGACGGAGGAACTGCTGCCGGCGTTCGGCGGACGCCAGCTGGCCATCTATCTGCTGAGCGACCGCCGCCTCTACCTGGCCTGGGAGACGGGCTTCCCGCAGGGATTCCTCGAACCCTTCGACGGGGTCGCCCTGGACGCCCGAGTGCCCGGGGTGGAGACGCTGACCACGGGCAAGCCGCTGTTCTTCGAGTCGATGGAGCAGCTGGGCCGGACGTATCCGGACCTCCCGCTGGACACGCACTCGGGGGCGCGGGCGTTCCTGCCGCTGATCGCCTCGGGCCGGCCGGTGGGCTCGTGCATCCTGGGCTTCGACCGGCCGCGCGGGTTCAGCGCGGAGGAGCGGACGGTGCTCACGGCGCTCGCGGGCCTCATCGCGCAGGCCCTGGAGCGGGCACAGCGGTACGACTCGGAGTCGGCGGTCGCGCGGGGGCTCCAGGACGCGCTGCTGCCGCACCGGCTGCCGGTGCGGGAGGGCGTGGAGACCGTGGGCCGCTATCTGCCGGGCACCCAGGGCATGGACGTCGGCGGCGACTGGTACGACGTGATCGAGGCGGAGGAGGGGAACCTGGCCCTGGTGATCGGTGACGTCCAGGGACACGGGGTGGCGGCCGCGGCCACGATGGGTCAGTTGCGCAGCGCGGTACGGGCGTTCGCGCTGGGCGGTCACCGACCGCAGGACGTGATGCGCGGGACCAACCGGCTGCTGATCGACCTGGATCCCGGGCAGTTCGCGAGCTGCTGCTACGTACTCCTCGACCCGGACACGGGTGAGATGCGGGCGGTACGGGCCGGACATCCGCAGCCGCTGCTGCTTCGGCCCGACGGGGCGGCGGAGCTGGTGGAGCTGGCGGGCGGGGTGGTCCTCGGGGTCGACGACCGCGCGTCGTATCCGGTGACGCGGCTGCGGCTGGATCCCGGTGCGGTGCTCGCGCTCTTCACGGACGGCCTGGTGGAGCGGCCGGGCCGGGACATCGACGAGGGAATCGAGCGGCTGCGCCGGGCGCTCGTCGCCGCCGGTTCGCTGCCGCTCGCGGAGGCCGCCGACCGGGTGATCCGGGAGGCCCGGCAGGCCACGGCCCGCCCGGACGACATCGCCCTGCTGCTCGCGGCGCGCCGGCCGGAGCACGGCTGAGGGTCACCCGGTCGGACCTGTGGCACTGGTCGGCGGCCGGGTGCGCGGGGAGGCTGGGGGTGCCCGCGCCGACCAGGCCGGACGAGTCAGGGCGGCAGCCCGAGGAGGACACGTGCAGCAGGACAAGCAGCCCGAGTACGGCCCGGTGGTCTTCCGTGACCGCTCGGCCGGATACGCCTTTCTGACCCGGTCCACCGCGACCAGCGACCGGACCATCGAGTGGGACGACGGCAACACGTACCCCGTGATCGACGTCGAGATCTCCTCCGAGAGCCATCCGTTCTACACGGGGAAGGCGCGGACGGTGGACTCCGAGGGACGGATCGCCAAGTTCGAGCGGCGTTTCGGCGAGACGGGCTGAGCCTTCGGCGTTCGGCGGCTTCCGGATCCCGCTCGTGAAACCGGCCGGAGGGCGGCCGGTTCGCCTTCCAGGATGAGGTCACGAAGACGGCGGAGCGTTCGCGCTCCGCCGAGGACTTCCTGGAGGGGAACTGCTGTGATCGTGGTGACCGGAGCGACCGGAGACGTCGGACGACCGCTGGTGGAGCTGCCGGTCGTGGACCCGGCGGACATCACGGAGGTGGCGGCCGAGGCACCGCGGGACCCCGCGCACACAGGGCGGACGTACGTACTGGCGGGACCGGTGGCGGTGTCACCGCGCGAGCAGGCCGATGCCCTCTCGGGGGTGGTGGGCTGCCCTGTCGGGTTCGTGGCGCTGAGCGCGAGCGGGGCCAGGGCCCGGCTGGTGCGGTTCCCGCCGGCGGAGGCGGTCGACGGGATGCTCTCCGTGATGGGTGAACCCCGTGCGGAGGAGCGGCGGGTGAGCCCGGACGTGGAACGTGTCCTCGGACGGGGGCCGCGCCCCTTCTCGGCGTGGGCGGGGCGCCACGCGCCCGCCTTCAGGTGAGGAAGGCCTCGGCCGCGCTCCGGAACCGCCGACGGGGCGGGGTCGCACGTCACGTGGACGGCGTTCCCCGCCCCGGTCGGGGTGGTCGAGCGAGGGCGCGTGGCGCCCTCCGCTCAGCGTGGGAAGGCGATCAGGCCTTCACGATGCCGGACTCGGCGACCTTGATGGTGGCGCTGGTGGCGCCGGAGCGGGAGCCGAGGCCCTCGATCTTCTTGACCAGGTCCTGGCCCTCGACGACCTCGCCGAAGACGACGTGCTTGCCGTCGAGCCAGTCGGTGACGATCGTGGTGATGAAGAACTGCGAGCCGTTGCTGTTCGGGCCGGCGTTGGCCATCGAGAGCAGGAACGGGCGGTCGTGCTTCAGCTTGAAGTTCTCGTCGGGGAACTTCTCGCCGTAGATGCTCTTGCCGCCGGTGCCGTTGCCCCGGGTGAAGTCGCCGCCCTGCAGCATGAACTGCGGGATGACGCGGTGGAACGGGGAGCCGGCGTAGCCGAAGCCGTGCTCGCCGGTGCAGAGCTCGCGGAAGTTCTGCGCCGTCTTCGGGACGACGTCGTCGAACAGCTTGAAGGTGATCCGGCCCGCGGGCTCGTCGTTGATGGTGATGTCGAAGTAAACGTTCTCGCTCATGGGGACATCCTGTCATTACTCGCGCACGGCGCGCGCACGGGCTGCCGCCTCCCGGGTCACGGCACGTCGGTGCCCCGCGTCCCGTCGGGGGCGCGGGGCACCGGTCGCGGCGTGTCGAAGGCCCGTCAGAGCAGTCCGCCGGCCCCGGGGGCCGGGAGGGTGCCTTCGGCACCCTGCACGGTGTCCTGGACGACGGCCCCGACGCCCTGGTCCTCCTGGAGGAGGCCGGTGGCGCCGCCCAACGGGTTCTCGGCGGCGTTCGCCTGCGGCGGAGGGGTGATGAGGGCGGTGACGACGCCTGCGGCGAGGGAGGCGATGGCGAGCATGCTGCGCTTCTTCATGCCCTGGTCAACTACTGAGCGGCCCGTGGGTTACGGCCGGCCGCCGCCGGATCCAGACGAGGAGCAGCAGGGAGGCGACGGCGGCGAGGGCGCACCAGGTGGAGACGAACTCGGTGCGCCACAGGAGTGCGCAGACGGCCGCTCCGGCCGCGGTGACCGCTCCGAGGAGGCGCAGGATCCGGTCGCGGGCGAGGAGCAGCGCTCCGACGGTGGCGAGGAGGTACCCGGCGAGGAGCGGCGGCGCGTACGGCAGGTCGACGGCGTAGCCGAGGGTGTGGCCCCGCACCTCGGCCGTGACGGGGCGGACGGCGAGGCGGTACGCGAGGAATCCGGCGGTGGCGGTTCCGGCGGCGAGCGGGGCGTACAGGCGCGCCCGGTCCGCGGGGCGGGCGGCGGCGAGGACTCCGGCCGGCACCCACAGGGCCAGGAGGGGGAGGGCGATCACGGCCCAGGCGAGGGTGGCGGTCCCGGTTCCGCCTCCGGCGCGCCAGACGGCCGCCTCGACGATCTGGTGGGCGCCGAGGAGCAGGGGCAGAGCGGCGAGCGGCGTGTCCCCTGGGCGGCGTACCGAGGCGAGGGAGGCCACACCGACGGCGCCGATCCCGAGGCCCGCCCAGAAGTCGGCCGTCGCACTCCAGCACATAACGCTCTTTCATCTTATATCGGGATATCGGGTGGAACCGTATCGTTGTGGTGGGTGTCTCTGTCAGTGACACCACTGTCCCCGAGCAGGAGAATTGGGGGACGTCATGCATCACCGTCACACCCTCGCGGCCTTCGCCGCGGGAATCCTCTTGACCGCCGGTATCGGCGCCACGATCCCGGCCGGCGCCGCGAACGCCCCGTCCGCCGGCTCGTCGACCCAGGCCACGGCCCTGGTCGTGAACGCCCGCTGGGGCGGCCACGCGACCTTCGACCGGCTGGTGATCGACGTACGGGGCGCCATGCCCCCGGTCACCGTGCAGCAGGTCACCGCGCTGCACTACGACGGCTCGGGACAGAAGGTCCCGCTGGCGGGGAAGCACTTCCTGGAGATCCGGCTCTCCCCCGCGGCCGCCCACGACGACGCCGGAAAGTCCGTCTACCAAGGACCCCGGCTGCTGAAGATCCATCTGCCCGCGCTCAAGGGAGTCGCACTGACCGGCGACTTCGAGGGCGTGGTCACCATCGGAGCCGCCTTCGACACCAAGCCCGCCTACAAGACCTTCCGGCTGCACTCGCCGGAGCGCTTCGTGGTCGACATCGCCCACCCGGTGGGCTGCCGCGCCTGACCCGTCCGGGCGGGGCCGTCCCACGGGCGGCCCCGCCCCGTACCCCGGTCCGTCAGGGACCGGTGTCCAGGTACACCGGCACTCCGGTCCTGCGGGCACGGTCGACCCCGGCGAGGCGGCCGAACTCCCCCGGGTCCATCTCCCGCTCCCACTCGTCCAGGGTGCGCAGGCTGTACTCGCTGTGTTCCCCGGGGTCGAGGACGACGGCGGCGATCTGCTCGTCCGTCAGCTCACCGCCGTCGAAGATGAAGCCGATGTGGTTGGCGGGCCACTCGTCGCCGCGGTCGGTGACGAAGTGCGTGCCGAGGAGCCGCGGTTCGCCGGTGAAGGCGATACCGGTCTCCTCGTGGCACTCGCGCACCGCCGTCTCCCAGGGGGTCTCCCCCGGATCCATGTTGCCGCCGGGCCACTGCCACCGCTCGGTGTCGTAGGTGGCGCGCAGCTGGAAGGGGCGGCCCGCGGTGTCGGTGAAGTAGAGGCAGGCGTACGCCGTCGCTCTCGGCAGGGTCGCCACGTACTCGACGGGCGGCAGCCAGATGTTCGCCATGGGCGGCTCTCTCTCGACGGACCGATGGGACGCCTTCATCCAAGCGGTCCCGGCGTTGCCGGTCGGCGGCTCGCGAGTCGATCACCGGATCGTGTGACCGCGTCCGGTCCCGTCGGGCCGTGGAGACGCCCGGGGTGCGACGCCGGGAACGACGACACCGCTAGCCGACGGTCGTGCCGTTCCGGCGGAGGCGGCGCCGCAGGAGGTGTTCGTGGACGAGGCGTCCGACGAGGGCGGCTCCGTACACGACGAAGCCGACGCCGACGAGCCAGGACTGGAGGACGAGGACGGTGCCGAACTGGCCGTACGTCACCGCGTTCGAGGCGATGAGCGGGGAGAACACGAGCTGGGAGAAGACCCGCAGTCCGAGGAGGCCGAGCGCCGTGAGGGCGGCTCCCGGGGCGAGGGCGCGCCAGCGGATGCGGCCGCAGAGCAGGAAGCGCTGCGACCACCAGAAGAAGACGAAGGTGCCGAGGAGATCGGCCAGGGCGACCAGCGCGGTGACCACGGCCGGGGATCCGGCGGAGCCGGGATTGGCGACGAAGAGGAGCAGGGCGGCGATGAGGACGGCGAGCCAGACGACGTGCCGCCACATGGTGTGCCAGCGGGCCGTCGGGAGGTCCCAGACCCTCTCGTAGCCGGTCTGCACGGCGGATCCGAAGGTGACGCCGAAGGCGGCGAGGGCGGCGAGACCGAAGGCGGTGGTGCGCTGCAGGGCCTGTCCCGGCTGGCCGAAGAGCCGCTCGACCTCCTCCTGGGAGACCTCGGAGACGCCGAGGCCCTGGACGAGCCAGCGGGCGAAGCCCTGGCCGCTCGCGAGGTCGGCCGCGGCCACGACGATGAGCAGCGGCACGAGGGTGAGCAGGCTGAGCGCCGCGAATCCCATGGCGCGGTGCATCAGTTCCATGGCCCGGCCGCGGTTCCAGGCCACCCCGACGGGCGAGGCGAGGACGCGGGCGTGGAGTCGATGGAACCAGTGGCCGTGTTCGGCCGGGGCACGGTCGTCCGGCGGGCCGGATGTGAAGCGCATGCCTCGTGAGGTACCCGGCCGGGCGGCGGGGCATCTCAGGGACAGGGCCGAACGGGTGCCGGGCGTTCCGTGGCGCCGGGCCGGTCGCCGGCCGCCCGGCCTCAAGGGCGGAGGAGGCCGCCGCCCGGTCTCACGGGCGCAGGGGGCGGGCGCCCGGGCCGGGACGGGCGGTGACGTCGCGGGCCGCGAGGGTGGCCCGTTCGTCGCCCTCGCACTGGACGACGACCCGGACGGGGGCGCCGCAGTCGGTGTGCCGGATGTCGAGGACCGGGCCGTCGGGGTCTCCGGCGTGGGTGTCGCCCCATTGTTTGAGCGCGAGGAGTACGGGCCAGAGATCGACGCCCTTGGGGGTGAGCCGGTACTCGTACCGGGTCCTGGTGCCCGGTTCGCGGTAGGGCTCCGCACGCAGGACGTCGGCCGCGACCAGTTTGCGGAGGCGGTCGGCGAGGACGGCCTCGGAGAGCCCGAGGTGCCTGCGGAACTCGTCGTAGCGGCGGACGCCGTTGAAGGCGTCCCGCAGGATCAGCAGGGTCCACTTCTCGCCCACCAGGTCCAGGGTGCGGCGAACCGGGCAGTTCTCCGTGTCCGTCTCCAGCCACTTCATCGTCACACTGTAGCCACCTGGCTGCGTCGTTGACAGTCAGCTGCGGCGAGAGCTAGCTTCGCTGTAAAGAGCCAGCTGGGAGCCAGCCGGCCACGGCGGGCGGAGAGTGGTCATGGGGCGGTCGCGCACGGTCGAGTGGGAGGACGCCGGCGCCACCGCGCGGGCCGCAGGAACGATGGCGGGGCTGGACTTCCTGCGGGAGATGGTGGCGGGACGGCTGCCCGCCCCCCCGATCGCCGCGCTCCTCGGCTTCGGCCTCGAAGAGGTCGAGGACGGGCGGGCGGTGTTCGTCTTCGAGCCGGGCGAGGAGCACTACAACCCGATCGGCAGCGTGCACGGCGGCGTGTACGCGACGCTGCTCGACTCGGCGGCCGGCTGCGCGGTGCACTCGACGTTGCCGCTGGGCACCGCGTACACCTCGCTCGACCTGTCGACCCGCTTCCTCCGGCCGCTCACGACCGCCACCGGCAAGGTGCGGGCGATCGGCACCGTGCTGTCACGGGGGCGCAGGACCGCGCTCGCGGAGGCGGGCCTGTACGACGCGGAGGACAGGCTGCTCGCCCACGCGACCAGCACGTGCATGCTGTTCCCCGTCCCGGCGGGGGGTTCCGGGGGCACGGGCGCGTAGGGCCCGCGCCGCCCGGCTCAGTGGATCCCGGAGACCGGGCGGGTGCGGGTGCAGCCGTCGGGGGCGACGTCGGGGACGCCGTTGGCCTGGAGGGCGGCGCTCACCAGGGTGGCGAGCAGATCGATGTCCGACCCCATGTCGAGACGGACCGTCACCCAGCCGGATCCGGCCCGGAGACGGACCGCGCTCGACCCGAGGAGGGCCGGGCGCAGTTTCGCGATCATGGCGCGGGTGAGGTGGACGTCGGCCTCGTGCTCACCGTGGAAATGGACGATCTCGTGCGTCGCGGTGCCCAGTCCGAGCGCGGCGCCGCAATGGGCGCGGCCGGGGGTCAGCGAGGGCCAGCTCATCAGACGTTCACTGGCATGCCTGGCCGTGTTCATACGGAGGAGCGTGCCGGGCCCGGGGGCCGCGCACAAGCGTCCTGCCGGAAGAATCCCGCCCAGGTGGGAAACATGCCGCCGGCATGGGCGGTGTGACCGTGTGTCACGGCGGTCCGTGGGGAGGAAGTGACTCGGTGTCACTGGGACGCACGCGCGCGGACGCGCGCCGCGAGGACGGCCACGTCGTCCTCCGCGCCGTGCGCGCCGAGACGGCGGAGCACCTCGTCGACGACCCGGCCGGGGCCGGAGTCCGGGGGGAGCCGGAGGGCCGCGAGGCGGGCCAGCGACACGTCGATGTCCTCGCCACGCCGCTCGACGAGACCGTCGGTGAAGATCAGCAGGGTCTCGCCGGGGGTGAGCGGCCGCGTGGCCGGTTCATAGCCCCCGACGCCGGTGCCCAGGGGCGGGCCCACCGGGAGGTCGACGAGTTCCGCCGAGCCGTCCGCCCCGAACACCACGGGCGGCAGGTGACCGGCACTGGCGAAGGTGGCGGTGCCGCGGGCCGGGTCGACCCGGACGAGCAGGCAGGTGGCGGGGCGGCGGGCGTCGTCCTCGGCGACCACGGAGTCGAGGTGGCGCAGCACCCGGTGCGGCGGAAGGTCGGTGGCGGCGACCTCGCGGAGCGCCGTGCGGTAGGCGTTCATGTCGACGGCCGCGTCCAGGCCGTGTCCCATGACGTCGCCGACGACGAGGAGGCTGCGGCCGAAGTGGAGCCGTACGGTCTCGAACCAGTCACCGCCCACGAGCGCGCGGGGCCCGGCCGGGAGGTAGCCGCCCGCGACCTCCAGGTTGGGGTGCGGTCGGCCCGGTTCGGCGACGAGGGCGCGCTGGAGGTGGAGCGCGGTGTCCTCGGTCGCCGCGAGGCGCCGGGCATGGCCGAGGTGCCGGGCCGCGAGCCGGGCGGCGTGGCGGAGGAGGGCCGTCTCGTCGGCGGAGAAGGGCCCGCCGCCGGTACGGGTGAGGGTGACCGCCCCGAGGGGCTCCTCGTCGTGGACGGCGAGGGGGACGGAGAGGTGGTGGGTGCCGTGGGGGCCTGGCGCGGCGGCCCGCTGAGCGGCGGGGCCGCTCGGGGCGGTGGCGCCCGGGGCGGCGCTCGGGACTGTGCCCGGGGCGGTGGCGCTCGGAGCGGCGGGGGCGTCCGGGGCGGTACTCGGGGCGGTGGTGGGAGCGTCCGGGGCTGCCCGTGCGGTGACGGGAGCGGGTTGGTCCGGGGCCGTACGGGTGGCGGCAGCCGGGTCGCCCGATGCGGGCCGCGCCGCGACGGGGGCCGGTTCGCCCGGGGCCGCACGCACGGGCGTGCGGCCGGGACGGGCGGTTCGGGTGCCGCCCGGGGCCGTCGGTTCCGCGTGGGCGGCGCGCCGGGGCGGGGCGCCCCGCTCGGGCACCAGGTCGACCACCGCGGAGGCGCGCAGCCGCCGGGCCGCGAAGGCGGCGAGTTCGCGGCAGGTGCTCGTCTCGTCGAGCGTCGTGCCGATCTCGCCGATCGCCTGTTCCATGGCCCGCACCCTGGCCAGGAGGGCCTCGTCCTGTTCCGCCACGACACCTCCACCGCCGCGCGCGCGGTCCCGGGTGACGTACCCGGTCCTCCCCATTGCACCAGCGGGTGACGCCCCGCGCGCGGCACGGACCTCGCGCGGGACGGTTGTGCGCCGGTGCCCGATCTGATCAAGTACAGCAGAGGCTACTGACCAGTAAGAGAATCGCTCCCGGGGGGACCGCCATGACGACCGGATTCTTCAGCTCCGTCGACGACGTCGCCGAACGGCTCGCCTCGACCGGCTACCTGGCGTCGCCCGCCGTCGCCACCACCGTCTTCCTCGCCGACCGGCTCGGCAAGCCGCTGCTCGTCGAGGGCCCGGCCGGTGTCGGCAAGACGGAGCTCGCCAAGGCCGTGACGGAGGTGACGGGCGCGCGTCTGGTCCGGCTGCAGTGCTACGAGGGCGTCGACGAGGCCCGCGCGCTCTACGAGTGGAACCACGCCAAGCAGCTGCTGCGGATCACGGCCGGGCGCGGCGAGTCCTGGGACGAGGCGCGGACGGACATCTTCGGCGAGGAGTTCCTGCTCCCCCGGCCGCTGCTCACCGCGATCCGGTCCGACGAGCCGACCGTGCTCCTGATCGACGAGACCGACAAGGCGGACGTCGAGGTGGAGGGCCTGCTCCTGGAGGTCCTCGGCGACTTCCAGATCACGGTGCCGGAGCTCGGCACGATCAGGGCGAGCCGGCGGCCGTTCACGGTGCTCACCTCGAACGCGAGCCGCGAGCTCTCCGAGGCGCTGCGCCGCCGCTGTCTGTTCCTGCACATCGGCTTCCCCGAGGAGGACCTCGAGCACCGGATCGTCACGCTCAAGGTCCCGGGGCTCGACGCCGCCCTCGCCGTGTCCGTGGTGCGGGTCGTGGGGGCGCTGCGGGCGATGGACCTGCGGAAGGCGCCGTCCGTCTCGGAGACGATCGACTGGGCCCGTACCCTGCTCGCGCTCGGCGCGGACCGGCTGGACGAGCGGGTCGTACGGGAGACCCTGGGCGTGCTCCTGAAGCACCGGGAGGACATCGTGAAGGCCACCGCCAAGCTCGACCTGGACGCGGTGTGAGCACGGCGGCGCCGGGCGCGCGGCTCACCGGTCTGGTGGGGGCGCTGCGCGACCACGGGTTCGGGATCGGGACGGGCGAGACCGTCGACGCCGGGCGGGCACTCGAGGCCGTCGGCTTCACGGACCGCGAGCGGGTGCGGGAGGCGCTGGCGGCGACCCTGCTCCACGGAGAGGGGCAGCGCCCGGTGTTCGACCGGGTCTTCGACCTGTACTTCCCGCTCGGGCACACCGGGGCGCAGGAGGCGTACGAGAGCGCCCCCGCGGATCTCGCGGCGCTCCGCGAGCGGCTCGCGGAGGCCCTCACCGCCGGTGACGACGCGGCGCTCGACCGGCTGGCCGCCGAGGCGGTGGGCGGTTTCGGCGGCTACGGCTCCGGCTCGGAGTCGGACGGCTGGTCCTCGTACCGGACGCTGTCCCGGGTGCGCCCTGAGACGCTGCTCGCCCGGGTGCGGGAGCGCCACCGGGCGGCTTCCGCGGCGGAGGACGCCGAGTTCACCGACCGGCTGCTCGACGACGAGATCCGGCGGCGGATCGAGGCGTTCCGCGAGCGGGTGCGGACCGAGGCCCGGCGGCGCGTCGCCGAACGGCAGGGCCGGGACCCGGTCGCACGCCGTGCGGTCGGGGGGACGGCGGACCGGGTGGACTTCCTCCTCGCCGGGCGGGCGCAGCTGGACGAGCTGCGGCGTACGGTACGACCCCTTGCGCGGAAGCTGGCCACCCGGCTCGCGGCCCGGCGGCGCCGGGCGGCGCGCGGGGAGATCGATCTGCGGCGGACGCTGCGCCGCTCGCTGTCGACCGGGGGCGTGCCGGTGCGTCCGGTCCTCCGGCGACGTCCTCCGCGGCGGCCGGAGCTGGTCCTGCTGTGTGACGTGTCGGGATCGGTGGCCGGTTTCGCGCAGTTCACGATGCTGCTCGTCCAGGCCCTGCACGACCAGTTCAGCCGGGTGCGGGTGTTCGCCTTCGTCAACCGGGTGGACGAGGTGACGGGCCTCATCGCCCGGGGCTCGGCGGATCCGGCGGGGCTCGGCGACCGGATCCTCGCGGAAGCGGAGCTGACCGGGTGGCACGGGCAGAGCGACTACGGGACGGCGCTCGGCGAGTTCGCCGAGCGGTACGCGGAGGCCGTCGGCCCGCGCACGGTGGTCTTCGTCCTCGGGGACGCGCGTACCAACGGCTCCGACCCGAACCTCGCGGCGCTGAAGCGGATCGCGGATCGGGCGCGGCGGGTCCACTGGCTCAACCCCGAGCAGCCCTCGCTGTGGGGCACGGGCGACTCGGTGGCCCCGGCGTACGCCGGCCTCGTCGAGATGCGGCCGTGCCGGAACGCCCGCCAGCTGGGGGAGCTGATCGGTCGCCTGCTGCCGGTCTGAGGGCCGGAGCGGGCCGTACGGCGGCGGGGAGGGCGTCGGCGCGGTGGGAAGCGCGCGTACGGCCGGGGGAAGCCGGCGGGGGCCGTGGGCTCCCGTTCGTGGCACGATCGCCCCATGGCCACCGGATCCGACCGTCCCGAGACGGATTTTCCCCGCGCCGTCGGCGCGCCCGCCACCCGTGCGCTCGCCGCGGCCGGGTACACCCGGCTCGACCAGCTCGCGGGGGTCCCCGCCGCCGAGCTCGGCGCGCTGCACGGCGTCGGTCCGAAGGCGCTGCGCGTGCTCGCCGAGGCGCTCGGGGAGCGCGGCCCGTCCCTGGGGTGAGGGTCCGTCGTCACGGTCCGGGTCCCGGTCGTACGGCGCGGACAGGAGGGCTGCCGAATGTACGGCGGGCGGGCTGTCGAACTAGCGTGACCCCCATGGAACTCTTGGGAGAGATATCGGCCGGCCGTCCCCTGCTCGTCCTCGCCGTCAAGGAGGAGGCGCAGTTCCTGGACACGGACCTGCCGGTGCTGCTGACCGGTATGGGCAAGGTGAACGCGGCGACCGCGCTCGCGACCGCCCTGGCCCGGGGCCCCCGGCCGTCCGAAGTCGTGAACCTGGGGACGGCCGGGGCGCTGCGGACCGGCTGGACCGGCACGCATGTGGTCGGCACCGTGGTGCAGCACGATCTCGACGGCGAACTGCTCGCCACGCTGACCGGCGAGACGTACGGGGCGCCGCTGTCGCTGCCGGACGGCGGCGGCGTGGTCCTGGCCACCGGGGACGCGTTCATCTCGGACGAGGCCGCCCGCGCCCGGCTCGCGGAGCGGGCGCCGCTGGTCGACATGGAGGGGTACGCGCTCGCGGCCGCCGCGGAGCTCGCCGGGGTGCCGCTGCGCATCGTGAAGCACGTCAGCGACGAGGCCGGTGACGGCGCCGCGCGCACCTGGCGGGAGTCGGTCGCCGAGTGCGCGCGTGCGCTTGCCGACTGGGCGGAGGCGAACACCCCGTACCGCGGCTGAGGGTCGGTCCCCGGCGGGGTCGGTCCCGCCGGGCGGACGCGTGTCGTCCGGGAGGATCAGGCCCTTCTCGGTGACGTGCCGGTGGACGGGACCAGCGGTCCGGTCGTCCACGCGACCGCGTGGCGGCGGTCGATCTTGCGGGTGTCGTAGATCTTGGGGTTGCCCGCCCACTCGGCCTGACCGGTCCTCAGGAGCGCGTCCATGGCGATGGCCTCGGTGTCCACGCCCGCGAGGAACGCGCGCCGCCAGCCGGTCTCCGCCGTCTCTGGCGCCCCCCGCCGAGGGGGAGGAGGCGGCCGTCGGTGCCGCCCGCGCCGTCGCCGGTGAGGCCGAACACCTCGGTGCCGCGGGTGACCTCGCTCCAGTCGGGGCTGGTCTCCCGGCGGGCGGGCGTGACGATCCGGTTCTCTCCGGTCGGCTCGCCGGTCTCCGGGTCGAGGACCGGTTCCGTCACGTAGGTGAACATCACCTGGCTGCAGACCTGCGGCCAGTTCTCGACCCCGTTGCGCTCGCCCTTGAGGTGGTGGTCGAGCCAGGCGTACGCCTCCGCCATGGGGAGGTCGGCCTCGCCGGGCGTGGCGGGCGGTCCGATGAGCGCGGGGCCCTCGGGCGCGGCGTGGTCACCGATCCACAGGTTGAGCCGCTTGGGCACGTCCAGGCCGTTGGAGGTCTCCAGGGTCTGGTTGACCGCGAAGAGGCTCTCGTGCCAGGTGTGGGAGAAGAAGGTGGGCGTGCCGCTCTCGTTGGTCAGGTGGAGGGAGGACTCGGGGGCGCGCAGCCGGCCCCGGTCGACGACGGTGTCCAGGTTCCGGTCGGCCTGGAAGTCGGCGAGGATCCGTTGGTTGTCCTCGTCGAACTTGCTCTCCACGGACCCGCCGGTGAGGGCGAGGAGGGCCTTCACGGCGGCGAGGTGGCGGGTCTCGTGGTCGTAGAGGCTGGTCGCGAGGTCGCCCCAGGTGCTGAGCGCGACGACGGCGGCGACCCGGTCGCCGTGGGCGGCGACGAGCTGGCTGATGCCGGAGCCGTAGGACTCGCCCATGAAGCCGATGGCGCTCGGGGCGAAGTGGTCGACGGCGAAGTCGACGACGGCGGAGCCGTCGGCCCAGTCGTGCGGTCCCGCCACGTCGACGAAGCCCCCGGAGGTGGACGGCAGGCCGGGGATGCCGAGGCCCCGGGGGGTGTAGGCGAGGACGTGGTAGCCCTTGTGGGCGAGGACGAGGTACGACCAGAGGAACAGCGGCCAGCCGAAGGGGGTCCAGCCGGCCGGGACGACGACGAGCGGGTGCGGCCCCGGACCGAGCTGCCGGAGGCTGAAGGCGGGGAGCCGGACGTCCTCCGTGGCTCCTTCGACGCGGTGGTAGGCGGGCAGGGCCAGGCCGCGTACCTCCCGGACGAACGCGGCGAGTTCGGCGGGGAGCAACGCCTCCGCGCTGCCGGCGGCGCCGGTGGCGTCGTCGGCGTCCGCGTCGTCGGCCGTGCCGCCGAGGAGCGCGTTGGCGAGGGTCTGGCCGAGCCGGACGGCACCGGGGTCCACCGTTCCGTCGGCGGCCCAGAGGCCGCGTTCCGTGATCCGGGTGGTCTCGGCGGCGGTCAGGCCCGCCGTGACGTCCGGGAAGCCGGGGAAGTGTTCGGACGAGCCGGTGCTGAAGGGATTGTCCTGGGGCACGTACACCCGTTCCTCTCGACTGGTCCGGTGACCGTCCGCGACGCGGACGGTCGCAAGCCTCACGTATGGGGGCCGGAGCGGCCAGAGCGCACGAACAGCGCACGTGTCACACAAACCGGCGGGAACGACACAAGCCGCCCCGAAGTCGATGTTTGGTGATACCGCGGACGGGTCGGGTCAGCGGGGTTCGGGCGGATGCACCACGAGCAGGGCGGCGACATCGTCGTCGACGCCGTCGGCGCCGTAGTGGATGAGGTCCTTGTGGAGGAGCGCCGGAAGCTCCTGGGCCGGTTCGCGCGCCCAGCCGCGCAGGCGGAGTTCGAGCGGATAGAAGGTGCCCGCCCTGTCGCGGGTCTCGCTGACCCCGTCGGTGTAGAGCAGCAGCCGGTCCCCCGGGCCGAAGGGAACCTCCTCGATCCGGTGCCGGGAGTCGGAGAGGCCCGCCAGGTTGACGGGCAGTGAGGGGGCGGCGAAGTGCACCGGCTCGACCTCGGCGCCCCGCTGGAGCAGCGGCGCGGGGTGGCCGCAGCTGAGGAGCCGTGCGACGTCCTCGTCGTCGGGGAGTTCGGCGAGGACGACGGTGGCGAAGCGTTCGGCGGCGTCCGAGTCCGGGTCCCAGGCGCCGTAGCGGGCGAGGCCCTCGTCGAGCCGGTCGGCGAGGGCGGCCAGATCGGGGGCGTCGCTGACGGCGGCGCGGAAGGAACCGAGCAGCACGGAGGCGGTCTCGACGGCGCCGAGGCCCTTGCCCTGGACGTCGCCGAGCATGATCCGCACCGCGCCCGGGACCCGTACGGCCTCGTAGAAGTCGCCGCCGATCCTGGCCTTGGCCGCGGCGGCCACGTACAGGAGGTGCAGGTCGAAGCGGCCGAGGCGGGCGGGGAGCGGGCGCAGCAGGACCCGCTGCACCACCTCCGCGACGTCGGTGAGTTCCCGCAGGTCCCGCTCGTAGCGGGTGCGGACCCGGCTGGCCCAGGCCGCGGCGGCGGTGACGACCGCCAGCACGGTCTCGCTCGCGAGGAGGTCGGTGGTGAGGGCGTCCTCCCGGAAGAAGCCGAGCAGCACGCGCGTGGCCATGGCGAGCAGTCCGATGCCGATCGTCCCGCGCACGCTCCAGGTGACGGCGGCGAGCGCGGGCGCGGCGGCGAGGAGGCGGTCGAAGCGCTCCCGGTCGGGGGTGATCACATCGGCGAGGAGGGTCAGGATCAGGGCCAGGAAGGGCAGTGCGCGACCGAGGTTGAACTGGGTGCGCGTCGTTGTGCCGGGACGGCCCGGGCGGCCTGCGGGCATTTCATGATCGTACGCAGGACCGGCGTCCGGGCCGGGGGGCCGGCGGCCCCGGGCGTGTCCTTCGCCGGTCCGCGCCGCCGCCGGGCAGGACGAGCGCGGCGGGGAGCGCGAGCGCGGCGATCATGGCGAGGGCCGGGAGGGCGGCTCCCTCGGCGGGGACGAATCCGCCGGGCGGGACGAGGGCGAGCAGGAGGGTCGCGAGGGCGACACCGAGCGCGGGCCCCACGTTCATCGCGGTCTGCTGGAGGCCGCCTGCGACTCCCGCGTGGGCCTCGGGAGCACGGTGTACGACGACCGAGGTCGCCGTGACCATCAGGGTGACGAACCCGGCACCGAGCAGGGCGGCGGCGATACCGACGGAGGTCGCGCCGGCCGTCGCGTCGAGCCGGGAGAGGAGCAGCACCCCGAGCGTGAGCAGGGCGGCACCGACGGTGGCCGTGCGCCGGGGGCCGAACCGCCGCTGGAGCGGCGGACAGAGGGGCGCGCCGAGCACCATGAGGACGGCGAGCGGCAGCACCCGCAGGGCGCAACCGAGGGGGGTGAGCCCCTGGACGTCCTGGAGGAAGTACGTCGCCACGAAGAGCGAGCCGAAGAGGGCGGCGGAGGCGGCGAGGAGGACGGCGAGACCCGCGACGACGGGCACGCTCCGGAGCAGCTCCGGCGGCAGCAGGGGGCGTGCGGTGCGGCGTTCGTGCCGGGCGAGGACCGCCCCCGCGGCGACGGCACCCGCGCACGCGAGCAGGCCGGCCGTCACGCCCCCGGGCCGGGCCGCCGCGACGAGCCCGTGGACGAGCAGCCCGAGCGCGGTGGCGAGCAGCAGGGCGCCGAGGGGATCGAGCGCGGCGGCGTGCCGCTCCGTACGTCGCTCCGCGTGCGGTTCCGCATGCCGTCGCGCGCGCGGTCGCGCGGTTCGTCCCGTGCGCCGTCCCGTGGTTCGTTCCCTGGTTCCTTCCCTCGTGGCGAGGGCGAGGAGGCCGATCGCGAGGGTCGGGGGGACGCCGAGGAGGAAGACCGAGCGCCAGCCGTACGCGGAGACCAGGGCGCCGCCGACGAGCGGTCCCGCGGCGGCCGCGAGGCCGATGGCGGCGGTGCGGACGGCGATCGGCGTCCCGAGCCGCTCCGGCGGGAAGGCGGCCTTGAGCATGCCGAGGGTGGCGGGCTGGAGGAGCGCCCCGCACACCCCTTGGAGCACGCGCAGCGCGATCACCGCGCCGATGCCGGGGGCCAGGGCGATGCCGGTGGAGGTGGCGGCGAAGCCGAGGGCTCCGACGGCGAAGACCAGGCGGTGACCATAGCGGTCGCCGAGCCGGCCGGCGAAGACCAGGAGGCTCGCGACGGCCACGAGATAACCGGTGCTCGTCCACTGGACCTGTTCGACGTCGGCGTGCAGATCGCGCTGGAGGGCCGGTTGGGCGATGGTGAGGACGGTGCCGTCGAGGGCGACCACGGCGGCGCCGACGACGCTGCACGCGAGGACGGGAGCGCGGCGCGGCCTCACGGGGCCGGCTCCACGGGGCCGAGGTGGGCGTCGAGGGCGGCGGCGAGCAGGGGGCCGGGGTCGTCGCCGCCGGTCACGAGACGCAGGCTGCCCCAGTGCCAGAGCTGGGCGATGCCGTGGAGGTTGGCCCAGAGCGCACCCGCGACGACGGCGGGATCGGCGCCGGGGCGCACGAGGGCGACGAGCCCGGCGAGGCGGGCGAACAGGGGCAGGCTCGTCTCGCGGAGCCCCAGCCGGCCGCTCTCCAGGAGGTCGTGCCGGAACATCAGCTCGTACATGCCGCGACGGGTCCCGGCGTGGTCGAGGTAGACGCGGGCGAGGAGCTCGATCCGTTCGCGCGGTGCGGCGGTCTCCCGGTCCTCGGCGGCGACGCGGGCCGCCAGTTCGGCGAAGCCCTGGCGGGCGATGGCCGACAGGAGGTCGAGGTGGGTCGGGAAGTGGCGGCGGGGGGCTCCGTGGGAGACGCCGGCGCGGCGGGCGATCTCGCGCAGCGAGAGGGCCTGGACGCCTTCGGCGTCCACGAGCTCGACGCCGACCCGGACGAGGCGGCCACGCAGCCCGCCGTCGGCGTCGGCGTCGGCCGCCCGGGGATCTTCGGTTCGCGCATCATGCATAGACACTGTCTACCAAGATCGAGTAGACAGTGTCTACCCACGCTCGCATCCCGGTCCGTTACACTGAGGGGCAGCGAAGGGGAGTAGCCCTGCGAACCGGTCGTCGACATACTGGAGCCTCCGGGTTCCCGGTGACCGGGTCCGCCTACGAAGCGGACGGGCGAGACCTTCGGCCAGGCATCAACCGCGTCCGCGCTTCCGTGGGCGCGGTCCGTCATGCCGGGCCGAGTGGTCCTCCCGTCGCCCACCGAGGCGCCGTGCCGGGTCCGCGGGCCCGGACCGAGCAGAGAGCCCCGGTATGCACCTCGACCCCTTGGCGATCCTCACCGCCTTCGGGCTGATCTTCCTCGCCGAGCTTCCCGACAAGACGATGTTCGCGTCCCTCGCCATGGGCACGCGCATGCGTCCGCTGTACGTGTGGTTCGGCACCTCGACCGCCTTCCTCGCCCACGTCGCCATCGCCGTGGGCGCCGGCAGCCTGCTCGGGCTGCTCCCCGGCTGGTCCGTGAAGCTGGTCTCGGCCCTGATGTTCGGCTTCGGCGCGTTCATGCTGCTGCGCGGCGGGGGTGACGACGACGAGGCCGACGAGGGCGGGCGGACGGTCACCGGCTTCTGGCCCGTCTTCTCGACCGCCTTCATGGCCGTCTTCATCAGCGAATGGGGCGACCTCACCCAGATCACCACCGCCAACCTGGCCGCCACGAACGGCACCTGGTCGACGGCGATCGGCTCCCTCGCCGCCCTGATGAGCGTCTCCGCGCTCGCCCTGGTCGCGGGCCGGTTCATCGCGAAGCGCGTTCCGCTCAAGACCGTGCAGCGGATCGGCGGTGTCTGCATGGCCGCGCTGGCGATCTGGTCCCTGACCGAGGTCTTCACCGGCTGACAACGCCCGTACGCCCGAACGGCGCACGCCCCCGTCCGAGAGGCGGGGCCGTGCGCCGTTCGGGTTCCGTCGCTCCTCTTGATGAAGAAGTGAATCACTGCTTCACTCCTTCCATGCCCTACCGCCGCACCCCCGCAGTCCAGGCCCGGCTCGACGCCCAGCGCGCCTCCGTCGTCGACGCCGCACGGGCACTCCTCGCCGAGCAGGGCTACGCGGGCTGCACGGTGGCGGCCGTCGCCGCCCGCGCCGGAATCGCCACGGGCAGCGTCTACCGCCACTTCCCCAGCAAGGCCGAGCTCTCCGTGGAGCTCTTCCGAACCGTGGTGAGCCGGGAGGTCGCTGCCGTCTCCGAGGCGGCCGGGCGCCCCGGGCACCGTTCGGCCGCCGAGCGGGTGGTCGCCGTCGTCGAGACCTTCGCCCTGCGCGCCCTGAAGTCACCGCGCCTCGCGTACGCGCTGCTCGCCGAGCCGGTCGACCCGGCCGTGGACGCCGAGCGGCTCGTCTTCCGGCGCGCCTTCCGGGACGTGTTCGCCGCGCGCGTCGAGGAGGGCGTGCGCTCCGGCGAGCTGCCGCCGCAGGACCCGGTCCTGACGGCCTCGGCTCTCGTCGGCGCGGGCGCGGAGGCGCTCGTCGGCCCGTTGGCGGAGGGGTCCGTCGGGCCCGGCACCGTACCCGCACTCGTCACCTTCACCCTGCGAGCACTGGGAGTCCCCGATGCCGACCACGCATGAGGTCACCAACCAGGTACCGCCCCTGACCGGTTACGACGTCTCCGACGACCCCGCCCTCCTGGAGGCGCTGCGCCGGGAGGGTGCCGGGTGGGCCGAGGCGGAGGTCCGCGACCTGGGGGTGCGGGCCGGCGGCGAGGAGGCCCAGGAGTGGGGGCGGCTGGCCGAGCGCCACTCCCCCGTCCTCCACACCCACGACCGGTACGGACACCGGATCGACGAGGTCGAGTTCCACCCGTACTGGCACGAGCTGATGGGCGTGGCCGTCCGGCACGGGCTGCACGGCGCCCCCTGGCGCGACGAGCGGCCGGGCGCGCACGTGGCCCGCGCGGCGAAGGTGTTCGTGTGGGGGCAGGCGGACGCGGGACACCTGTGCCCGGTTTCCATGACGTACGCGGCAGTGCCGGCGCTGCGCGCCCAGCCGGAGCTCGCCAAGGTGTACGAGCCACTGCTGACCTCTCCGTCGTACGACTTCGGGCTGCGGGTGCCGACGGAGAAGCGCGGGATCATCGCCGGGATGTCGATGACCGAGAAGCAGGGCGGCTCGGACGTCCGCGCGAACACCACCCGGGCGGTCCCGGCGGGCGAGCCCGGCCTGTACGCCCTGACCGGTCACAAGTGGTTCACGTCGGCGCCGATGTCGGACGTCTTCCTCACCCTCGCGCAGGCGCCGGGCGGCCTGTCCTGCTTCCTGGTGCCCCGGGTGCTGCCGGACGGCAGCCGCAACGCGATCCGTCTCCAGCGACTCAAGGACAAGCTGGGCAACCGGTCCAACGCCTCCTCCGAGATCGAGTACGAGGGTGCCCTCGGCCGGCTGGTCGGCGAGGAGGGGCGCGGGGTCGCCACCATCATCCGGATGGTCAACATGACGCGGCTCGACTGCGCCATCAGCTCGGCGTCCGGGATGCGCCTCGGGCTCGTCCGGGCGGTGCACCACGCCAGGCACCGCGAGGCGTTCGGGGCGCGGCTCGTCGACCAGCCGCTGATGCGGAACGTCCTGGCCGACCTGGCCGTGGAGGCGGAGGCCGCCACGGTCGCGGCGCTGCGGCTCGCCGGGGCGGTGGACCGGGCGACGCGCGGCGACGCGGAGGAGGAGCAGCTGCGGCGGCTCGGTCTGGCGGTCACCAAGTACTGGGTGTGCAAGCGGGCGCCCGCGCACGCGGCGGAGGCCCTCGAATGCCTCGGCGGCAACGGGTACGTGGAGGACTCGGGCCTGCCGAGGCTCTACCGGGAGTCGCCGCTGCCGTCGATCTGGGAGGGCTCGGGGAACGTGGCCGCGCTCGACGTGCTGCGGGCGATGGCCCGTCAGCCGCAGGCCGTGGAGGCGTACTTCGCGGAGGTCGACCGGGGCGCGGGTGCCGACCGCCGCCTTGACGCGGCGGTCGCGGGCCTGCGCAAGGACCTCGCGGGGCTCGGCGACCCGGACGCGGTGGCGTACGGGGCGCGGCGGCTCGTCGAGCGGCTCGCGCTCGTGCTCCAGGGCTCGCTGCTCGTACGGCACGGGAACCCGGCGGTGGCGGACGCGTTCTGCGCCTCCCGGCTCGACGGCGACCGGGGCCTCGCCTTCGGCACGCTGCCGGCCGGAGTGGACACGGCGGCGATCATCGCGCGGAGCGGCCCGGACGCCGCCTAGGCGGGTGACGGTCCGGCCCGTCACCCGGCCCCTTGGGGTCGCGGGCTCACCGGGGCGCCGTGTCCAGCCAGGGCCGGTGCCCCGGGCCGGTCGGGTGCGTGCCCGTGACGCCCATGACGACCGAGTAGAGGCTGGTCTCGGCGGTGATGAAGAGCCGGTTGCGCTTGGCGCCGCCCCAGGAGATGTTGGCGACGGCCTCGGGGACGTTGAGCCGCCCGATCAGGGTCCCGTCGGGGTCGTAGCAGTGCACGCCGTCGTTCATCGCGGCGGCCCACAGCCGTCCGGCGTCGTCGAAGCGGAGGTTGTCGAAGCGCGCCCGCTCGCGGGCCGCCGCGTCGGCGAAGACCTTGCCCTCGGACAGGGTGCCGTCGTCGCGCACGTCGAAGACCCGGATGAACCCCGCACGGGTGTCGGAGACGAACAGCCGCTGCTCGTCGTGCGAGAAGACCAGCCCGTTCGGCGCGGCGAGGCAGTCGGCGACCAGCCGCACCTCGCCCGTCGCCGGATCGACGCGGTAGACGTTGTTCGAGCCGATCTCGCTCTGCGCGCGGTAGCCCTCGTAGTCGCTGGTGATGCCGAAGTCGGGGTCGGAGAACCAGATGGTTCCGTCGGACTTGACCGCCGCGTCGTTCGGACTGTTCAGGCGCTTGCCGTTCCACCGGTCCGCCAGCACGGTGACGGTGCCGTCGTGTTCGGTGCGGGTCACGCGGCGGTTGCCCTGCTCACAGGTGATCAGACGGCCCTGGAGGTCGAGGGTGTTGCCGTTGGTGTGACCGGCGGAGCGACGGAAGACGCCGACGGCGCCCGTCTCCTCGTCCCATCGCAGCATCCGGTCGTTGGGTATGTCGCTCCAGATCACCTGGCGCCAGGCGGGCAGGTAGACCGGCCCTTCGGCCCAGCGGCAGCCGGTGTACAGGACCTCCAGCGCCTCGTCGCCGTTCATGCACCGTCCGGTGCGGAACCGGTCGTCGAGCATCTCGTACAGCCCGGGGCCCTCGCCGGTCATGGGAACCTGCCTTCCTGGAAGCATCGATCACCGAATCTCATCCTGCCCGCAGCGAAGAATGCAGGATGAGCTACGGTCAGCACAAGAACATGCCGAACGGAGAACTGTGGATCACCTCGATCGGGTCCTGCTGGCCCGACTCCAGCAGGACGCCACCCAGTCCTACGCCGCACTGGGCCGGGCCGTCGGCCTGTCCGCCGGAGCCGCCCACGAGCGCGTGCGGAAACTGCGGGAACGGGGCGTGATCCGGCGCACCACCGTCGAGGTGGACCCGGCCGCGGTGGGCAGCGCCGTCCTCGCCTACGTGCTGGTGGAGTCGTCCTCCTGGATGGGCGATTCGGCGGAGGACTTCGCCGCCCTGCCGGAGATCCTGGAGGCACACGTCATCGCCGGCAGCGCCTCGGTGCTGGTGAAGGTCAGGACCGCGACCACCGAACAGCTGCAGGACGTGCTGCGCCGGATCTACGCCATCGACGGAGTCAGCGGCACGCAGGCCACGGTGGTGCTCGAGACCTTCTTCGAGCGGCCGCTCTCCCCGCAGATCGCCGATCGGGCGTAGGACCCGGGCCCCGGCGCAGGCGGTGCCGGGGCGCGCTCCGGATGGGAGGCTGGTGGGACATGTGTCCCACGGCCACGGCCGGAACGAGAGGGGTCCCCGTTGGGCAGCGAGGCGATCCACGACGAACTGGACCGGCGGGCGGCCGAGGTGGCGGAGCGGGTGGTGGCCTGGCGGCGCCATCTGCACCGGCATCCGGAGCTGTCCAACCGTGAGGTGAACACGGCCCGCCTGGTGGCGGAGCAGCTGCGCGCCCTCGGTCTCGACGAGGTGCGTACGGACATCGCCGGGCACGGGGTCGTCGGCGTGCTGCGCGGCGGGGCCCCGGGGGAGCGGGTCGTGGCGTTGCGGGCGGACATGGACGCGCTGCCGGTGCGGGACCTGTGCGGGGCGGACTTCGCGTCCGAGGTGGTCGACGCCGGTTATCCGGGCGGCCCGTTCCCCGTCTCGCACGCCTGTGGGCACGACTGCCACACGGCGGCGCTGCTCGGCGCGGCGACGGTGCTCACGGGGGTCCGCGACCGGCTGCCGGGCACGGTGCTCCTCGTCTTCCAGCCCGCCGAGGAGGGCCCCCCGGTGACCGAGGAGGGCGGGGCGCGGGCGATGGTCGAGGCGGGCGCCTTCGTCGACCCCGTGCCGACGATGGTGTTCGGGCTGCACGTGACGCCCCATCCGAAGGGGTACGTGGGGTACCGGACCGGCAACCAGTACGGTGCCTCCACCCTCGTCCGCATCGTCGTCACCGGCGAGCAGACCCATGGTTCCACCCCCTGGGAGGGCATCGACCCGATGCCCGCGGTGGGGGCGGTCCTGACGGGCATCGGCCAGCTGTACCGGCAGGTCTCGGCCTTCGATCCGGTCACGGTGACGATCGGGCACGTCGAGGACGTCGGCCGCTTCAACATCGTGGGGCAGACGGTGACGCTGTGGGGCACGGTCCGCTGCGCCGTGGAGTCCGACATGGAGCGGGTCCAGCGACGCCTCACGACGCTCGCGGAGCACTCGGCGGCGGCGTACGGGGCGACGGCCTCGGTGGAGTACCTGCAGTCCGTGCCGCCCGTGCACAACAGCGGTCCGTGGGTCGAGGCGGGACTGCCGACCTTCCGCCGGGTGGTGGGCGAGAAGCGGGTGGTGGAGACGGGAGGAACCCTCGGGTACGACGACGTCTCCGAGTTCGTGAGCCGGTTCGGCGGCCTGTACGTGATGCTCGGCGTCCAGGACGCGACGCTCGACGCGTCCGGCCGGCCGGTTCCCGTGCCGGGCGGACGCGGTCTGGTGACCAACCACAACCCGCGCTTCTACGCGGACGACGACACCCTCGTCACCGGCGTCCGGCTCCACGCGCACGTGGCTTACGACCATCTGACGGGGGCGCTCGTCCCGCGTGCCGGCGGCTGAGCGGTCTCGCCTCGGGTCCGCTGCGCGCCGACCGCCGCCACGAAGGCCCGGAGCAGGGCGGAGTCGGCGGCGGTGGGCCAGACCAGGCCGTACGCGAGGGGCGGGGAGTCGCGCAGGGGGACGTAGGCGACGCCGGGGCGGGGGTGGTAGCGGGCACCGAGCGCGGCCCCGGGGGCGGCGCCCCGGCCCGCCGAGACGTGCGAGAGGACCTCCTGCCAGGTCGAGGCGACCGGGCCCCGCGCGAGAGGCGCTCCGGACGGGGCGCGCCGGGGGTGGTGGTGGTCGAGCCAGCGGCTGGAGTTCGCGCCGCCGGTGGTGATCAGGGGCAGGTCGCCGAGGTCGTCGAGGCAGAGGGACGAACGGGCGGCCAGGGGGTGGGCGGCGGGCAGCAGCAGGACGCGGTCGTCGTGGAGGACGACGGGCCCGGTGGTGAGGTCCGGCTCGCGCACCGGGAAGGCGGTGAGCTGGATGTCGAGTTCGCCGTCCTGGAGGGGCCGGACCCCGCCGTCGAGGGGGACCTCGTGGAGGGTGATCTCGCAGCCGGGGTGCCGGGCGAGGAACGTGTCGGCGGCGGCCGCGAGCAGTTCGCCGCCCCAGGGGGTGCCGAAGCCGGTGCGCAGCCTGCCGTGGAGTCCGCGTCCGGCCTCGATGGCGCGTTCCACGGCCGCGCGGAGCTGCCGGTGGGCGGGCAGGAGGTCCTCGTACAGGCGCCGGCCGACCGGAGTGAGCCGGACGCTGCGGCTGGTGCGGGCGAAGAGCGGGGTGCCGACGCGGTGCTCCAGCTTCTTGACGGTCTGGCTGACCCGCCCGGTGGAGACGCCGAGACGCTCCCCGGTGCGCCCGAAGTGGAGCTCCTCGGCGAGCGTGAGGAACGTCTCCAGTTCGTGGCGTTCGAGCATCTTCCCCCCTGGTGAGCGTTGAACGCCGATCGTTGAGTCCGGCTCAACGCCGGTTTCATGATGCCACCTTGTTCCGCCGGGTCCTCGGCGAGGAGCCTGGAGGCGTCAGCCTCCCCACCCGGAAGAGAGTCCGTGGAACCGAGCCCCCGATCCACCCCCGAGCCCGCCCGGCCCGTGAACGTCCCGCTGTTCGCCGTGGCCGGAGCGGTCACCGTGGCCAACATCTACTTCCCGCAGCCACTGCTCGCCGCCGTCGCCCGTGGTCTCGACGTCTCGGAGCGGACGGCGGGCCTGATCGCCTCGGCGGCCCAGATCGGGTACGCGCTCGGCATCCTGCTGCTCGTGCCACTGGCCGACACCGCGCGGCTGCGCCGTCTCACCTCGGTGCTGCTCGCCCTCACCACCGCCGCGCTGCTCGTCGCGGCGGCGGCCCCCGACGTGCTCACACTGACGCTCGCGACGCTCGCGCTGTCCACCACGACGGTGCTGCCGCAGATCCTCACCCCGGTGGCGGCGGTCCTCGCCGGTCCCGGGCGGCAAGGCCGGGTCGTGGGCCTGGTCGGTCTCGGGCTGACGCTGGGCTCCACACTCTCCCGTACGGTCTCGGGCGCCGTGACGGACGCGAGCGGGAGCTGGCGGGTCGCGTACCTGGTGGCGGCCGTGGCCACGGCCGCCCTGCTGTGCTTCCTGCCGCGCCGGCTGCCCGAGCGGCTCGGGACACCCGGTCGCACCTCGTACGCCGCGCTCCTGGCGGGACTGCCCAGGCTCCTCTCCGTCCACGGGGAACTGCGGGTCTCCGCGCTGCTCGGGGCCTGCGTCTTCGCCGCGTTCAGCGTGTTCTGGGCGGTGCTCGCCTTCCATCTGGCGGCCCCGCCGCTGGGGTACGGGCCGGGTGCCGCCGGCTTCTTCGGAGCGCTCACCCTGCCCGCCGCGCTGCTCTCGGCGACGGCCGGGGCGCTCACCGACCGGTACGGGGCCGGGGCCGTGAGCTCCGGCGGGCTGCTGATCGCCGGACTCGGCCTCGGCACGGCGGGCCTCGTCCCGTACTCCCCCACGGCCCTGGTGGCCGGGGCGAACCTGCTGGTCCTCGGGGTCAGCTGCTGCCAGGTGGCCAACCAGGCACGGATCTTCGGGATCGGCCGGGTCGTGGCGGCCCGGGTCAACACCGTCTTCATGCTGGCCACGTTCGGCGGCGGCGCCCTGGGGTCCCTCACCGGGTCCTGGCTGTACGCCGCGCACGGCTGGTCGGCCGCCCTGCTCGCCGCCGGGGCGTTCGTCGCCGTCGGCGTCCTGGTGGCGGCGCTCTCCGCACGACCGGCGGCCCCGAGTTGCGTACCCGACGTCACACGGGAGGCTGGGGGTATCCGCCCGCGCACCCCGCAGGGAGAGACATGAAGCTGGACCTCACCGCCCTCGCCGACGAGCACATGGCCGCGGCCCGCACCGCGCCGCACGGGCGCAGCGCCCATCTGATGGTGCACGACGGGGTGCTGCGGCAGACCGTCATCGCCCTGACCTCGGGCACGTCCCTCGACGAGCACAACGCGCCGCCGGCCGCGAGCCTCCAGGTGCTCCGGGGCCGGGTGAACCTGACGGCGGCCGGGTGGGCGGAGGAGCTTCCGTCGGGCACGCTGCGGATGCTCCCCAAGGAGCGGCACGGGCTCACCGCCCTGGAGGACGCGGTGGTGCTCCTGACGGCGGTGAACGACTGACGGCCGTGAAGGACTGACGGTCGTGAAGGGCTGACGGTCGTGAAGGGCTGACGGTCGTACACGGCTGACGGTCGGACGCGATCGAGGGTTCGCGGACGGACCTCGCCCCGTCACGCCCGTCTCACCGGTCCGCCCGTCTCGCCTCACTCGGTCGCGTCGAGGTCCTCGGCGTAGTGCTCGATGGCCCGGCGGTACGCGCGGACGGACGGGTCCTCGCTGGTCGCGGCGAGCAGCCGGAGCAGCAGCCGGACCGACTCGTGGTGGCGGCCCGTGTTGTAGAGGCCCATCGCGAGGAAGGCCCGCAGGGAACCGTCCTCGGGGTACTCCTCGACGGCGTCGGTGAGGAGGGCCACGGCCTCCTCGTGGCGTCCGAGGACCCGGTAGGTGCTGCCGAGCCCGAGGAGTGCCCCGCGCCGGTCCTCGGGGCCGAGCCCGGTCCCCGCGAGGGCGCGTTCGTAGTACGGCACCGCCGCCGCCTCCAGGCCGAGGACGTCGTGCGCCCAGGCCGTCTGGTACGCGATCCCGGCGTCGTCCGGGTGCTGGGCGGCGAGTGCGACGAGCCGCTCGCGGGCCTCCTCCCTCCGCCCCTGTTCGCGCAGCGCGACCGCCTCGGCCAGCAGGCCGTTCTTCTCCTCGTCAGGCTTCATGGGGGCATCCTCGCAGCTCGCCGCCGGTGGCCTCGCGGCGGCTGCCAGGTGACGGGGCGCCATACCGGGCGGGCCGGATTGTGGCGTCCTCGCCCATGGAGGACGGCTCCGTACCACCCGTAGCCTCCCGGCCGACCCCTCCGTCAGGAACCAGTCATCCGGGAGCTCCCATGCGTTCACCCCGCCCTGCCCGCCGTCGCGGGCCACGCCGGTTCGCGGCGCTGCTGCTCTGCGCCGCCGCGGCCCTCTTCCCGACCCCGGCCCCCGCCGGGGCCGCCGCTCCCCCGCCCGTGCCGGGCACGCTCCAGGCGTACGACATCGGCTCCGTGTTCAGTGCGGGCGTGTCGTCCGGCGGCTACATGGCCACCCAGTTGCACGTGGCGTACTCGGGTACGTTCGAGGGCTCCGCGGTGTTCGCCTCCGGGCCGTACGACTGTGCTCGCGGACAGCTCGCCACGGCGCTCAACGCCTGTATGGAGACGACGCAGAACCTCCAGCTCGCCGCGCTGGAGCAGACCACCCGCGACCGGTCGGCGCAGGGGCAGGTCGACCCGGTGGAGAATCTGGCCGGTGACCCGGTGTACGTCTTCGGCGGCTCGGGCGACTCGACGGTGAAACGGCCGGTGGTGGACGCGCTCGCCGACTACTACGGCCGTTTCGGCGCCCGGGTCCAGTACAACCGGTCGACGGCGGCGGGGCACGCCTGGATCACTCCGCTCGGCCCCAACTCCTGCACGGTGACGCAGAGTCCGTATCTGAACAACTGCGGGATCGACGCGGAGGGAGCGCTCCTCGGCCACCTCTTCGGCTCGGTCGCGGCGCCCGGGTCCGGCACGGGCGGCTCGCTGATCCGCTTCGACCAGAACGCGTACGCGCCGGGCGGCTCGGCGTCGGCGCTCTCGATGGGCGCGGAGGGCTTCGCGTACGTGCCGGCGTCCTGCGCCGAGGGGGCGCGCTGCCGGCTGCTCGTGGCCCTGCACGGCTGCAAGCAGGGGTACGCGTACCAGGGGTTCGGGACCCGGTTCGTGGAGAACGCGTACCTGAACGAGTACGCCGACACCAACGACATGATCGTGCTGTATCCGCAGGCGGCGCCCACCGCGACCCTGGAGAACCCGAACGGCTGCTGGAACTGGTGGGGCTACCTCGGCGACACGGCCTACGCGCGGCGCGGCGGCAAGCAGATCGAGGCGGTCATGGGCATGGTGCGGGCCCTGCGCGGCACCGGGACACCGCCGCCCGCGTCCGGTCGGACGGTCCTGTCCAGCGCGGACGCCGAGGACGGGTACGTGAAGGCGGCGGCGGACGGCTCGGGGGCGGCGGTCGGCACCCTGGAGGACCTGTCCGGGCTCGCGCTCGGCCGGGGCACGGACGGCAAGGTGAACCGGTCGCTCGTCTCCTTCGACACCTCGCTGATTCCGGCCGGCAAGGAGATCACCCGGGCCTGGATGACCGTCACCCGGTCCGGCGGATCGGGCGATCCGTGGGCGTCCCCTGCGGGCAATCGGCTCCTGGCGGACCTGCGCACGGGCTGTTTCGGGGGCTGCGCGGTCGAGCCGTCGGACTGGTCCGCGGCGGCCTCGGTGGCGGGTGCGGCGCGGATCGACGCGTTCTCCTCCGGGAGCGCGGTGTCGACGGATCTGTCGGCGGAGGCGCTCGCGGCGCTGAACCGGGGCGGGGTCACGCAGTTCCGGCTCGGGTTCTCGGCGGCGCCGGCCGGGACGGCGTATCTGTTCGTGAACCGGGACGCGCCGGTGACGCTGACGGTCGAGTACCGGTAGACGGCCGGGCACCGGTGGTCTACCGGTAGCGGGGTGGGGCGGGGCTCGGGTCCTGGCCCCGCCCCGTCTCAGTTCCCCGCGGTGACCAGGACGAGCGGGGTGCCCTCGCAGGGCAGCAGCCGCAGTCCGTCGGCGTGCCGCTCGGTCGGCGGCCCCGCGAGGACGGCGCCGAAGTCGGGTCCCTTGCTGAGGGATCCGACGAGGTGGGCCGGGTCGGTGGAGGCGGCGACCCGGCCGCGCGCGTTGACGAGCCGGGCCGGGCCGGACAGCCGCTGGAGCACCGGGAGCACCGCCGCCTCGAAGTGGCGGAGGTAGACGTCGGCGGCGGCCACCCCCACGAAGCGGTCGTCGGACACGACGGGGGCGGAGAGCGTCAGGCTGTACTCGTCGGAGCAGAGGTAGTCGACGTACGGCCCGGCGACGGCACGTCGGCCGGTCTCACGGGGCAGGGTGTACCAGTCCCAGTGGGTGTAGTCGGAGTACGCGGAGTGCTCGGGGTCCAGATCGAGCAGGAGCGGCCGGCCGGCTCCGCCGGGCCCGCGCTGCCACCACTCCAGCCAGCCCGGCACGTCGCCGAGGAGACCGGGCGCGGCGACGAAGCCGAGGCCGGAGACGAGCGGTTGCCCCTCGAGCCGGTCACGCAGACCCGGCCGCAGCGCCGCGAGGTCGGCGGCGAGTGCCTCCCGGCCGGAGCCGGTCAGCTCGGCGAGCAGGCCGCGGGTGTCCTCGCCGGTCGCGGCGACGACGGCGAAGACCTCGTCGAGCGTGCCCCGCACACGCGCGACGACGTCCCCGAGGGCGCCCTGGCCGGCGGCGGCGCCGAGGGAGACCTGGTCGGTGGCAGTGCCGAGGGGGCCCGGGTCCGCGGCGCCACCGAGAGGACCAGGGCCGGGCCCGACGCCGTCACCGCGTGCGTCCGGAACATGGCCGGGGCCCGTCTCCGACGGCTCCGGGGCGGGGCCTTCGGTCTCGCGGTACGGGGTCGGGGCCGGGTCTTCGGTGCGCGGGGTGTCAGCGGTGGCCGCCGTGCGGCCCGCGAGCCCGGTGCTGCTGCCCATGCGTGTCCTCCTCGGAACGAGGCTCGGGTGCGCGCCCGGGGATGGCGAGGCGCAGCGCGATCAGCCGCCCCACCGACTCCCGTACGCACGTCTCGGCGAGCGTTCTGGCCCGCTCGTCGGCCTCATCCTGCACGGCGGAGATCACGGCGCGGTGACGATCCGCCACCTCGTCGAGGTGGCCGGGGTCGTCGAGGACGAGGCAGAGCAGGGCGCCCAGGTCCGTCTGGAGGGTGATCTCCTCGCGGGTGAGGCGCGCGGACTGGGCGGCGGCGGCGAGTTCGACGTGGAAGCGGCCGTAGAGCCGGCTGCGGGTCGCCGGGTCGTCGGCGCCGGCCAGTTCCTCGGCCGTACGGACGAGGGGGCGCAGGTCGCCGGGCTGGGTGCGCCGGGCGGCCAGCAGGGCGGCCGCTCCGGAGACGGCGGCCCAGTGGTCGCCGAGATCGCGGAGTTCCTCGGTGGACCAGTCGGCGAGGCGGGCCCGCAGCCGCTCCTCCGGGGGGCTGTCGGGCAGGGTGACGAAGCTGCCGCCGCCGCGGCCCCGGCGGGTGGTGACGAGTCCTTGCTGCCGCAGGGCCATGAGGGCTTCGCGGAGGGTCACGGTGGAGACGCCGAGCTGTCCGGCGAGTTCGGTCTCGCCGGGCAACTGCTCCCCGTCGGCGAGGAGTCCGAGCTCGATGGCGTCGCCGATGCGGCGGACGACGGTGTCGACCCGCGCCCGGGTGTCGACGGGCGTGAAGACGGCCCTGCGGGCGGCGCCCGTCCCGGCCGCGCCCCCGTCGCCGGGCCTGCCGTCTGGTCTCACGGTTAACCACCTCGCGCGTCGAGCGTTGACTCAGCCTTTACCTTAAGGGGGTCTTGAGATTTGAACTATGACTTCATATGTTTATGCCCACGCCCGAGCAACGCTCCACCGCACCAGAAAGGTTCCCGCCCATGGAGGGAATGGCGATCCGGCTGACGGGACTCCGCAAGACCTACGGGAAGACCGAGGCCGTGGCGGGGGTGGACCTCGAGATCGCCGACGGTGAGTTCTTCTCGATGCTCGGCCCCTCGGGCTCCGGCAAGACGACCGTGCTGCGGATGATCGCCGGCTTCGAGGCACCGAGCGCCGGCACCGTCGAGCTGGCCGGTCGCGACGTCACCCGGCTCGCCCCCTTCGAGCGGGACGTGCACACGGTCTTCCAGGACTACGCCCTCTTCCCGCACATGACGGTCGAACAGAACGTCGCCTACGGCCTCAAGGTGCGCGGGGTGCCCCGCGCCGAGCGGCTGGTGCGGGCCCGTGCCGAGCTCGCCCGGGTCGGACTCGACGGCCTCGGGCGGCGCAGGCCCGCCGCGCTCTCCGGCGGCCAGCGCCAGCGGGTCGCCCTGGCCCGGGCGCTGGTCGGCCGTCCCCGCGTGCTGCTGCTCGACGAACCGCTCGGCGCCCTCGACCTCAAACTCCGCGAGCGGATGCAGGTGGAGCTCAAGCAGATCCAGCGGGAGGTCGGCATCACCTTCGTGTTCGTCACCCACGACCAGGAGGAGGCGCTGACCATGAGCGACCGCATCGCCGTCTTCCACCAGGGCAGGATCGAGCAGGTCGCCTCCCCCGCCGAGATCTACGAGCGTCCCGCGACGCCGTTCGTCGCCGGCTTCGTCGGTACCTCCAACCTGCTGAGCGGGGACACCGCCCGCCGGCTCGTCGGGGCGCCGGGCACGTACAGCATCAGGCCGGAGAAGATCCGCGTCCTCGACGACGACGCCGCCCCGGGCGAGCCCGGGCTCGCGACCGCCGTCGGCACGGTCGCCGAGGTCGTCTACCTCGGCGACTCCACCCGCTTCCTGGTCGACCTCGACGCGGGCGGCCGCCTCACCGCCCTCCAGCAGAACCTGGACATCTCCTCGGCCGACCTCGCCGCCTTCCGGGGCGCCCGGGTCGGCCTCCGCTGGCACCCGCACCACGCCGTGCGCGTTCCCGACGCCCTGTGACACCCGCTGGGGCGGGGCTCCCGCCGCGCCGCCCGACGGCCGGGGCCGCGCCCGTGGTCGTACAACCCCGTCGTCACGACCTCGTCCCCGTGAAGGCCCTGCTCCCGTAAGGCCCCGTCCCCGTACGCCCTCTCACGCAACGGAGAATCACGTGCGCCCGCACCGTTCCCTCCTGACCGCAGCCGCGGCCGCCTCCTGTCTGCTTCTCGTCACCGCCTGCGGATCGGCCGACCCGGCCGGTTCCGGCAAGGCCGGCGGCCTCAACCCGCCCGACCTCAAGGCCCCGACCGCCCTCGGCGAGGCCGAGGGTCAGGTCAATCTGATCGCCTGGGCCGGATACGTCGAGGACGGCTCCAACGACCCGAAGGTGGACTGGGTCAGCGCCTTCGAGAAGCAGACCGGCTGCCAGGTCAACACCAGGACGGCGGCCACCTCCGACGAGATGGTCTCGCTGATGAAGACCGGCGCGTACGACGCCGTCTCCGCCTCCGGCGACGCGTCCCTGCGGCTCATCGCGTCCGGTGACGCCGCCCCCGTGAACACGGCCCTCGTGCCGAACTACGCCGATGTCTTCGCCGGGCTCAAGAACAAGGAGTGGAACTCCGTCAAGGGCGTCGCCTACGGCATCCCGCACGGCCGCGGCGCCAACCTCCTCATGTACGACACGGAGAAGGTGAAGCCCGCCCCCGACTCCTGGTCCGCCGTCTTCGACAAGGCCTCGGCGCACACCGGCAAGGTCACCGCCTACGACTCGCCCATCTACCTCGCCGACGCCGCCCTCTACCTCAGGGCGACGAAGCCCGAACTCGGCATCGAGAACCCCTACGCCCTGGACCAGAAGCAGTTCGACGCCTCCGTGGCCCTGCTCAAGGAGCAGAACAAGCACATCGGCGAGTACTGGAGCGACTACCTCAAGGAGATCTCCGCGTTCAAGAGCGGCGACTCGGTGGTCGGCACCAGCTGGCAGGTCATCGCCAACCTCGCCAAGGCCGAGGGCGCGAAGATCGAGGCGGTCCTGCCGAAGGAGGGGTCCACCGGCTGGTCCGACACCTGGATGGTCTCCGCCAAGGCCAAGCACCCCGTCTGCGCCTACAAGTGGCTCGACTGGATCGTCTCGCCGAAGACCAACGCCCAGGTCGCCGAGTACTTCGGCGAGGCCCCGGCCAACGCCAAGTCCTGCGCCGAGACCGCCGACAAGAACCACTGCGCCGTCTTCCACGCCACCGACGAGACGTACTGGAAGCAGGTCCACTTCTGGACGACGCCGATCGAGCAGTGCCTGGACGGCCGGACGGACGCGCGCTGCGTGCCGTACGCCAAGTGGGTCCAGGCCTGGACCGAGATCAAGGGCTGACCCGACCCCATGACCACGCTCTCCCCCGGAGTCGCTCCGAAGCCTTCCGGGCCGTCCCCCGAGCCCGCCGCGCGAGCCGCCGGATCCGTCCGGCGGCTCGCCGGAGCCCTGCACCGACGGCCCCGGCTGCGGCTCGCGGCCCTGCTCACCGCGCCGCTGCTCTGGCTGGTCCTCGCCTATCTCGGCTCGCTCGCCGCCCTGTTCCTCTCCGCCTTCTGGACGACCGACAGCTTCACCTCCGAGGTCGTACGGATCTGGAGCTCGCGCAACTTCGAGGAACTGCTCACCTCACCCGTCTACCGGACCGTCGCCCTGCGCACCGTCTCCGTCGCCCTCGCGGTGACCGCGCTCTGCGCCGTCCTCGCCTTCCCGCTCGCCTTCTACACCGCCCGGGTGGCGCACCCCCGCCGCCGGCCGCTCCTCGTGGTGGCGCTGCTCATGCCGCTCTGGGCCGGCTACCTCGTGAAGGTGTACGCGTGGCGGCTGATCCTCTCCGAGGGCGGTCCGCTGGACTGGGCGCTGCGGCCCTTCGGTCTGAGCGGGCCGGGGTACGGCCTGACGGCCACGGTGCTCGTCCTGACGTACCTCTGGCTGCCGTACATGGTGCTGCCGATCCACACGGCGCTCGTCCAGCTCCCGGAGAGCCTGCTGCACGCCTCGGCCGACCTCGGCGCGAGGACCGGGCGGACCTTCGTCTCCGTGGTCCTGCCGCTGGTGTGGCCGGCGGTGGCGGCCGGGTCCGTCTTCACCTTCTCGCTCAGCCTCGGCGACTACATCACGGTGCAGATCGTCGGCGGCAAGACCCAGCTGATCGGCAACCTCGTCTACTCCAACGTCACCCTCAACCTGCCGCTGGCCGCCGCGCTCGGCACCGTGCCGGTCGCCGTCATCGTGGTGTACCTGCTCGCGGTGCGGCGCTCCGGCGCGCTGCGCAGCCTGTGACCGGCCGGAAGGACCCCGACCGATGAACCTCTCCCGTCCCGCGCGGATCGCGCTGCGCACCGCGGCCGGTCTCGGCTTCGCCGCGATCTATCTGCCGCTGCTGCTCGTGCTGCTCGGTTCGTTCAATCCCGACCGCTCGGCGAGCTGGCCGCCGCCGGGCCTCACACTCGACTGGTGGGCGGCGGCCTGGGACAACGAGGGGGCCCGCGCGGCGCTGTGGACCTCGGTCAAGGCCGGGCTCGCGGCGACGGCGGTGGCCCTCGTCCTGGGCACGCTCATCGCCTTCGCGGTGCAGCGGTACGCCTTCTTCGGGCGCGAGGCCGTCTCCTTCGCGGTGGTGCTGCCGATCGCGCTGCCCGGCATCGTCACGGGCATCGCGCTCAACTCGGCCTTCGGCACGGTCCTCGAACCGCTCGGCGTGGGCCTCGGGATGTTCACGGTGGTGGTGGGCCACGCGACCTTCTGCATCGTGGTGGTCTTCAACAACGTGGTGGCCCGGCTGCGGCGGCTGCCCGGTTCCTACGAGGAGGCGGCGATGGACCTGGGGGCCCACACCTTCCGCACCTTCCGGGACATCACCTTCCCGCTGCTGCGGTCGGCGCTCCTCGCGGGCGGACTGCTCGCGTTCGCGCTGTCCTTCGACGAGATCGTGGTGACGACGTTCACGGCGGGCCCAGGGGTGCAGACACTGCCGGTGTGGATCTTCAACAACATGACCCGGCCCCAGCAGGCCCCGGTCGTGAACGTGGTGGCGGCGGCGCTCGTGCTGCTCTCGGTGGTGCCGATCTACGCGGCGCAGCGGTTGTCCTCGGACACGGCGGGGGGCGGACGGGTGTGACGACACGGCGGCCCGCAGGGGCCCCCGCTCAAGGGGAAGGCTTCTCCCATTCGAGGGTGACGCGCAGGCTCGCGTTCGCGCTGCCCTGGACGACCAGCGCGGTGAGCCTGCCGGCGTCCAGGCCGAGCTGACAGCCGAACTCGACGGTCGCGCGGTCGGGGGCCGCCCGGTGGAGGGCGTCCCCGATCTGTCCGGCGAAGGAGGAGAGCGCCTCGGTGACCGCGGAGAGGTCGGGCAGGCGTCCCCCGAGCCCTTCGAGTTCCGTGTCGGGGCCGAGGCGCCGCGCCTCCACGAAGAGGGTCGCGTCCCCGACGTCGACCTGGGTGATGTCCGTCATCGAAGCTCCCTGCGGTCGGCGAGGAAAGGGAAAGGGGGAAGCGGGAAGGGGAAGCGGCAGGCCGTCAGTATCACCGGGGGGGACCGGCCCGGGACGCGCGCCGCGCCCTGGGTCTGGATGTTCCGGGGGGTGCCGGCCGCGTACGCGGGAGGGATCCCGGTCAGAGGGCCGGCCTCAGGACGGTCGCCGCGGGGCCCGGGGAGGGCGTGCCGGTGGTGCTCGCCGCGAGGGCGCTCCCCCGCAGCCATGCGGGCCAGCTCAGGTTCGTGCGCAGCGCGAGTTCCACCGGCCCGGAGAGCGGCGGCTCGTCGAGGGTGACGGGGTCCCCGGTGAGGACGGGCCCGTCGCCACCGAGTACGACGGTGTGGCGGAGCACGGTGTGGCGGAGTGCGGAGCAGAGGCCGCCGGCGCCGCAGCCGTCCACCGAGACGACGGTGGTGGGATCGGGCGCCGGGTCGGACGGCCGGTCGGGGCCGGGGGAGCACTGGGCCGCCGTACCGACGAGCACGGCCCCGACGGCCAGGGAGAGCGCTCCCCACCCCTGTACGTATCTGTGTGGAGGCACGTCGGACACTCTCCCCTTCCGGACGACGTCGGCGGACGGTGCCGACCTCAGCATCAAAGCGGATGAGAGGAGAAAAAGATGATCAAGGCGGCGGGCGTGGCGGCGGAGCGACGGACGAGACGACTCGAATGGGCCAGCGGTCGGCGGGAGGATCCCTGACGCGTTCCCGCGCGTCAGCGGGGCGGCTCCGGGAGCTCTTCGCCCGTCTCCAGGAGGGACTTGAGGCTGGAGATCATCGCGGGCCAGCCCTCGCCGATCAGTTCCCGCATCAGACCGTCGGCCTCCAGGTCGCCGTGGGTGACCGTGAGCTTGACCGTGTCCCCTGTGGGTTCGATCGCGAAGGTCACCCGGGACCGGCGCTCCCGGGCGAGACGCTCGTACACCTCCTGGTCGAGGTGCACGGCCTCCGCCCAGGCCGGGGTGAAGGTGTGCCAGGTGTACGAGAGGAGGCGGCCGGGCTCGGCGGCGAGGACGACCTGCTCGGGGTCGGCGGTCCTGCGTCCGCCCTCGTCCCAGACCATGGTCGAGCCGGGGGTCCACTCCGTCTCGAAGGCCACGCCCCAGTACCGGCGCGTGAACACGGGGTCGGTGAGCGCTTTCCAGAGCTCGTCGGGAGTGGTCCGCATGTAGCTGGTGTAGACGAACGTGCTGCTGTCCATCGCGCTGCCCCTCGGGTCTGCCGTCCCCTCCCTCCAGCCTAGGCAGGCGCCGGACGGACCTGCCAGCGAAGGACGCCCGTACGGCCCCCGGAATACGCGTTGAATAGGTGCGGAGGAAACTATTCAACGTGCTGCTAGCGTGTCCGGATGTCGCTCAAGCACGCCGTCCTCGCAGCTCTGCTGGAGGGCGAGGCATCCGGATACGACCTGGCCAAGATCTTCGACGTGTCCGTCGCCAACTTCTGGGCCGCGACCCCGCAGCAGCTCTACCGCGAGCTGGACCGGCTCGCGGAGGCCGGACTGATCACGGCGCGCGTGGTGCAGCAGGAACGGCGTCCCAACAAACGGATGTTCAGTCTCACCGAGCCGGGACTGCGGGATCTGGCGGCCTACACGTCGACTCCGCCGCGCCCCAGCGCCGTCCGTGACGAGCTGATGGTGCAGGTGCAGGCCTGCGACGAGGGGGACACGACGGCCGTCCGCGGGTTCGTGGCCCAGCGGATGGAGACGGCCCGGACGAAGCTGGCCCGATACGACCGGCTGCGCGAGTGGATGCTCGACGGCCGGGACGAGGAGCGGTACCTCGCGGAGGCGGAGCGGATCGGCCCGTACCTCACCCTGATGCGCGGCCGGTTCTTCGAGGAGGAGAACCTGCGCTGGGGCGAGCGGGCCCTCGCCGTGCTCGACCGGCGCGCCGCGGCGCGGAGCGGAACGCCGGAGGCGGCGCGACAGGCGTGACCGGCCGCGCGCTCGCACAGGCGCCGGACAGGGGTTCGGCGGACCAGGGCGGGGTCGGACGGGCCAGGGCAGCGGTTCGGCGGGCCAGGGCAGGGACGTGGGCCGGACGATGCGGGGTGACGCCGGCCTTACTCTGCGGTAACGTCACCGGCCGCGGCCACCGGAAGCGCCGGCGGCTCACAGGGACGGATCGGGGACGGGCCTCTATGAACGTCGGTGACCTCGTCGAGGACTTCAGCCTCCCGGACGAGACGGGCGCCCCGCGCTCCCTGACCGGGCTGCTCGCCGAAGGACCGGTCGTCCTCTTCTTCTACCCGGCGGCGATGACCCCGGGCTGCACCGCCGAGGCCTGTCACTTCCGCGACCTCGCGGCCGAGTTCCGCGCCGTCGGCGCGCTGCCCGTGGGGATCAGTTCCGACGGGGTGGAGCGGCAGCGGGAGTTCACCGAGCGGCACTCCCTCGGCTATCCCCTGCTGTCCGACACGGACGGTGCCGTACGGGAACGGTTCGGCGTGAAGCGCGGGTTCTCGCTCGCGCCGACGAAGCGGGTCACCTTCGTGATCGGCCAGGACCGGCGGGTGCGCGAGGTCGTGCGCAGCGAGCTGCGGATGAGCGCGCACGCCGACCGCGCCCTCGCCGCTCTGCGCGGCGCCTGAACCGCGGGAAGGACGCACGCGCGTGAGCATGAGGGTGGGCGGGTCGACCGCCCACCCTTAATGCATATCTGGAATACCACTTTGATACGGTCACGGCGTGAGGTTGACGAAATTCACCGACCTGGCGCTCCGCGCCGTGATGCGCCTGGCGGTCATCGACCCGGAGGAATCCGTCACCACCCGAGAGGTGGCGGAGACGCTGGACGTGCCCTACGCCCATATGGCGAAGGTGGTCACCCGGCTTCAGCACCTCGATGTGGTCGAGGCCCGGCGCGGCCGTGGTGGCGGCCTGGTTCTGACGGAACGGGGCAGGCACTCCTCCGTGGGCTGGCTGGCACGCACCCTGGAGGGCGAGGAGGAGGTCGTCGCCTGTGAGGGCGATCCACCGTGTCCGCTGCGCACCGCCTGCCGGCTGCGGGGGGCGCTGCGCGAGGCGCAGGAGGCCTTCTACCGGGTGCTCGACCCCCTGACCGTGGCCGAGCTCGTGAGTTCACCGACCGGCCCCCTGCTCCTCTCCCTCACCTCACGCCCCACCGCCTGAGCCGTGCGCGCGCACAAGACGCACCCGCGCGCTCTTAAATACGTAGATGATCTACCAGATTGCGAGTTCTCATGCTGTCCGAGCAGGCCGTCCCGGTCGTCCGCGCCACCCTGCCCGCCGTCGGCGGCGCGCTCGACCGGATCACCGAGCGCTTCTACGGGCGCCTCTTCGCCGCTCATCCCGAGCTTCTGCGCGACCTGTTCAACCGGGGCAACCAGACGAGCGGCGAGCAGCGGCAGGCACTCGCCGGCTCCATAGCCGCCTTCGCCGTCGCCCTGCTGGAGCGGCCGGACACCCGTCCCGACGTCATGCTCTCCCGGATCGCGCACAAGCACGCTTCGCTCGGCGTCACGTCCGCGCAGTACAAGATCGTGCACGAGCACCTCTTCGCCGCGATCGTCGAGGTTCTCGGTGACGCCGTGACTCCCGAGGTCGCGCGGGCCTGGGACGAGGTGTACTGGCTGATGGCCAACGCACTGATCGCCGTGGAGGCCCGGCTCTACCAGGAAGCCGGTGTCGCCGAGGGCCAGGTCTGGCGGTCCATGGAGATCGTCGAGCGGACGGAGGAGACGGCCGACACGGTGTCCTTCGTCCTGCGTCACGCCGACGGGGCCCCCGCGGCCGCGTTCCGGCCGGGCCAGTACGTGAGCGTCCAGGTCACGCTGCCCGACGGCGCCCGGCAGATCCGCCAGTACAGCCTGTCCGCCGCGCCCGAGCGGCCCCAGTGGCGGATCACCGTGAAGCGGGTCGACGGCGACCCGGCCGGCGAGGTCTCCTCCTGGCTGCACGCCCACGCCCGCGCCGGGGACGCGGTGGAGGTCTCCGCACCCTTCGGCGACCTGGTCCTGCCCGAGGGCGACAGCCCCCTGCTGCTCGCCTCCGCCGGAATCGGCAGCACCCCGATGCTGGCCATGCTCGACCACCTCGCGACGACCGGCTCGACCCGGCCGGTCGTGGTCGTGCACGCCGACCGCTCCCCCGCGTCCCACGCGCACGCCGCCGAGCTGCGGCGCCTCGTGGACGCGCTGCCGCAGGGAACGCTCCACCTCTGGTACGAGGAGCCGGGCGACTCCGGGGCTCGTCCGGGCCGCGCGGACGTCACCGCGCTCGACCTGCCGGCCGGCATGACCGCGTACCTGTGCGGGCCGCTGCCCTTCCTCCGCGCGGTCCGCGGCGATCTCATCGGCCGGGGCATCGAGGCCGCCGACGTCCACTACGAGGTGTTCGGGCCCGATCTGTGGCTCGGCCACGAAGGCTGACCCACTCACGAGACCACGGGGGGGGGGACGGCCGGGAAGTACGGCCGCCACGACGGAAGCAGGACGGGAACGCGGGAACCGGACGGACGGGGTCCGGGCATGCGCGATACCCGGCCCCGCGCCCCCGGCCGCCCCCCGGCGGTCGGGGGCGCGGGGCGGGTCAGCAGCCGGTCGACCAGACGTGGGAGTCGCCGCGGTCGTTCGCCGCGCCGTTGTAACCGACCTCCTGTCCCGGAGCGAGACAGATGGTCATGCTGCCGCCTTGCCAAGCGCTTTCGTACACCTGGACGTGGTCCTTGATGCCGGGTCCTGAGATGCCGTGGTTGGCCCAGGAGGAGTCGGTGTCGGAGATCCAGCTCTCCCACCAGCCGTCGTCTCCGCTCCAGTTGGCGCGCTGACCGCCGAAGTCGGAGTTCTGCCAGACGCAGAACTCGCCGCTGGGGCATTCGGCGGCCCCCGCGGAGGTGGCGAGTGCCAGGCCGGCGGTGGCGGCGAACAGCGCCGCGGCGGTGGTGACGAGAAGTCGCTTCACGAGGGGGTGGGGCCTTTCTGCGGGTGGGTGGGCGCGGGCAGTTCGGCTGCCCGCCGCAGCGCGCGGTCGCGCAGCTGCCGGTATGTGGCGAGCTCACCGCGGCGCAGCGTGCGCACCGTGGTCAGCTCGGCGTCCTCCAGCCGCGCACGGACCTCGTCGAGTCCGCTCTCGCGGGCGCAGCGGGTGGCGGCGGCCGGGTCGGGGCGGGCGGGGCGGGGCCGGTCGGGAGGCGTCACGCACCGGGTCCAGCGGGCGAGTGCCGCACGGTGGTCCGGGTCGGCGCCCATCCGGGCCTGGGCCTCGGCACGGAGGTTGTCGACGACGACCTGGGCCCGGAACCAGCGGCGCTGGTCACCGTAGAGCCGGTGGCGGGCGGAGGCGAGGCAGCCGTCCTCGTGGGCGGTGACCGTGGCGCCCGTGGCGAGGGTGACGGAGAGTTCCCGGGGGCCGGTGCCGAAGAGCGCCGCCCGGAAGGCCCGGTCCTCGTCCGGGGCGCGGGGCCTGGACGACAGGGAAAGCCCCTGACCGTCGAGGCAGTCGGCGACGAGCCGGTGCTCGGCGGCCTTGAGGAGGGCGTCCTGAGCCGCCGGATCGGAGGGGACCCCGGGGGGTCCGGACGCTCCGGGCCCGACGGCGGTGCAGGCGGAGATCAGGAGCGCGGCCGCCGCGGTCAGGAGTACGTGGCGGGTGCGCGAGGTGGTGCGGAGCAAAGTGGTCCCCTCCTGCGATCGTCCCTGGTCGGAGCGGTCGGCGAGTGATCGGATCGACGGCTCGGGAAGATCACTGCCCGGGTGCGGAACCACCATGCCGGGCCTCACTCGAACGAGTCGAACGCGCCGGGGCGCGCGCCCCTCGGGCGCCGTCGACGTGCCGTGCGGGAGGGGCCGGGAACGACAGAGCCCCGGTTGGACGGGGGATTCCAACCGGGGCCGCTCGCCGTGACACGAAGGGCGGTCACCTCTGGGGGGGACCTTGGGGACCGGACCCCTTCGCAGTCACATACGTATGAACGGTAAACCTTTCCCGAATGTTCCGAGCGTTCCCGAGTGGGGGATGTGAGTCACCTCACCCCCTTTCGGGGGGCTTGTCAGTCCTTCTCGGGACGGTAGACGGCGCCCGGCTCGGCCGTGCCGGGGGCAAGGAGCTCCGGCACCGTCACGAAGGTGAAGCCCCGCCGCTTGAGTTCGTCGATGATCGACGGGACGGCGGGGACCGTGCCGTCGTAGATGTCGTGGAGCAGGATGATCCCGTCGCCGTGCGCCTGTTCGAGCACGCGCTGCCGTATGAGGGCCGAGTCGGTCGTGGAGTAGTCCTTGGCGGTGACGCTCCAGAGGACCTGGGCGAGCCCGAGTTCCCGGCTGACGTCGGACACCGTGTCGTCGGTACGGCCCTGCGGCGGGCGCATGAGGGTGGGCTTCCGGCCGGTGATCCTCTCGACGGCGTCCTGGGTGCGGGACAGCTCGTCACGGACCTCCGCCGCGTCCAGATCGGTCAGGATCCGGTGGGTCCAGGTGTGGTTGGCGACCTCGTGCCCCTCGTCGGCGATGCGCTTGACCACCTGGGGGTAGCGGTCGACGTGCTTGCGGCCGAGCAGGAAGAAGGTCGCGGGGACCTTCTTCTCCTTGAGTATGTCGAGGAGCCGGGGGGTGTCCTTGCCCGGCCCCGCGTCGAAGGTCAGGGCGATGCACTTGACCTTGGCGCAGTCGACGCGGCGGGCCGTGGAGCCCGCCTTGTCGTCCGTTCCACCGTCTCCTCTGGCGTCCTGCGGCGTGACGGTGTCGACTCCGCAGCCGCCGAGCGTCAGCATCAGCGACGCGGCGGCGAACAGGACGGCGACGGCCCCCGTGCGTCGGCCCGGCCTGGATCGGAACATGGTGAACCCGCTTTCCCGGTGATGTCTTCGATGCGGCCGGAAACCACCTGGTCAGGGCGGGTCAGGGCCGAACGAGCACTCTACACACGGTGTATACCGGGAAGATCGGCGGGGTCCTTCCGCCGTACGGGCACACGTGAACCCCGGACGGCGCCCGTCCGCTCCGTCCGGGGAGTACGATCCGTCCGCTCAGCGGGAGGCGAGCAGGAGCCGGGCCTCGGTCTCCTGATCACCGGAGACGGAGTGCAGGGACTGGATGTCGAAGCCGGCGGCGAGCACCTTCTCGACCTCGTCGACGGCGTGGTACCCGCCGGTGAGCGTGGCGTTGATCGGGGAGGTCAGACGCGTGGGACGCACTTCCTCGTGTGGGCCCCCGGCCGTGTCGTAGGTGGACGTCCAGACGGTGGGGGAAGGTCCCGTGGCCGTCTGTGGCCCCGGAGCCGCCGTGTCCTCCAGCCGGTAGACGCCGTCGAGGACGTCGAAGACGGCCTGGGCGTCCTCCTGGCTGCAGTCGCACAGCTGCACGGTGACGTCGGTGTCGATGTGCAAGTCGTACACGTCGCTCATCTCCTCGCGGCCCGCCGGTCGCTCGGGGCATCCCGCGCTCGTCGTACCGGCACTCGTCGTGGCACGACTCCAGCATCTCTCGGGGGACGTCGTCGCGCGAGGCCCACCCGGCGACTCAGCGACGGCCGGTGATCTCCTCGACCGTGTCGGCCTCCGAGGCCGGCTTGTCGGGACGGTGGCGCACCACACGGGCGAAGCGGAGGGTGACACCGGCCGGGTAGCGCGTCGAGGTCTGGAGCCCGTCATAGGCGACCTCGACGACGAGTTCGGGCCGTACCCGTACGGTGAATCCGTCGTCCTCCACGACGAGCTCTCCGAGCCGCTCGGTCTGCCAGCGCAGCATCTCGTCGGTGAGTCCTTTGAAGGTCTTGCCGAGCATGACGAAGCCTCCGTCGGCGGCGCGGGCACCGAGGTGGAGGTTGGAGAGGAGCCCGGTCCTGCGCCCGTGGCCCCGTTCGGCGGCGAGGACGACGAGGTCGACGGTGTGGACGGGTTTCACCTTCAGCCAGGTGCGTCCTCTGCGGCCGGCGACGTACGGCGCGTCCAGCGCCTTGACCAGGACGCCTTCGTGCCCGCGGGCCAGTGTGTCGGTGAAGAACCGCTCGGCCGCGCCGGTCTGCTCAGGGTCCGCCGGGTCGGTGACGACGACCCGGCGGACCCGCTGGGCCTCGGGGAGCAGTCGGGTGAGGACCTCGTGCCGTTCGCGGCCCGACCGGTCGATCAGGCCCTCTCCGTCGACCGCGAGGACGTCGAAGAACACGGGGGTGAGGGGCAGGGCCGCCCGCGCGCCGGCCACGTCGACGCGGGAACCGACCCGGGACGCGATGGACTGGAAGGACACGGGGCGTCCCGTACCGGCGTCGAGGGCGATCACCTCGCCGTCCAGGATGAACGCGTCGCCGGGCACCGCGCGGGCGGTCGCCACCACTTCGGGGAGCCGGCCCGTGATGTCGTCGAGCGAGCGGGTGTACACGCGGACCTCGTCCCCGCGCCGATGGACCTGGACGCGGATGCCGTCGAACTTCTCCTCCACGACGCAGGGCCCGAGGGCGGTGATCGCCTCGGTGACGGATGCGGCGGTGTGCGCCAGCATGGGCTGGACGGGATTGCCGACCCGCAGGGCGAACCGGTCGAGGGCGGCGCCGCCCTCGGCGAGCACCGCCCGGGCGACCGGGGGCAGCGCGCCTTCGAGCATCACGGCGCGCCGAAGTTCGGCGGCGGGCACGGTGGCCGCCCGGGCGACTCCTTCCAGGGCGATGGCGTCGAGGGCTCCCTGCCGCACCTCGCCGGTGAGCAGCCGCAGCAGGAGTTCCTGTTCGTCGTGGGTGGCGGCGGCGAACAGGGCGTGGACGATGCGGGTCCGCGCGGCGCGGGCGCCCGGCCCGGAGACCTCGGCGAGTTCCGTCATCACCTCGTCGACCCGTCCGAGCGTGAGGATCGGCTGCTCGACGGAAGGCACCGCGGGTGGGACGACGCCCTTGAGGACGCTCCACCCGACCCCGATCCGTCCCTGCGGAAGCCGGCCCGACAGGTACGCGATGGCGAGGGGGCTCTCCTCCGGCGCGGCCTCCGCGAACAACTCGGCGAGGAGTCCGATCTTGCGCGAACGCGCGGAGGCGGCGGCGACCTCCCGGGACACCTCCGCGACACGGGCGAGCAGCATGGGCCCATCCTCCCCACACCCCTCGAGCGCCGCATGCCGACACCTCCGCGAGATCGCCCGCGGGCGACGGCGTCAGGGCCAGGACACCGGGCGCTTCCGGCCGGCGCCCCGTCCGGCGTCCGCCCTCCTGCGGCGGAACCTGTCGAGAAGCTTGCCGCGTGCCGCACGGCCCGGCGGACGGTCGGTCACCGCAGGCCGCCCCGCCGGAACCGGCACCGCCGTGGGCGGCGAGGACGGGGGCGGTGGTACGGGCGGAGCCTCGGGGCCGCCCCACGGCACGGCCGCCGCCCCGAGCGGCACCACCGGCACGGGCGGCGCGGAAACCCCGGAGGATCCGGTCGGCACGGGAACCCCGGGCCGCACAGCGGGTACGGGCGCGCTGGTCAGTACGGGCGCCCTGGTCGGTACCGGTGGCCGCGGCGCCACCGGTACCCAGCCGCCGGCCAGGACCGCCGCCGCGACGCCCGGCACGACGGCGCCGGTCTCGCCGGGGTACGGAGCCGGCCGCTCGGCGCGCGCCTCGTCCAGGGCGAGCACCAGACTCGTCCGCTGCCAGAGGATCTCGTCCGGGTCGTCGGCCCGGGTGAGGCGCTCGGCGATCTCCCGTGCCGGGGCCCGCACCGGCACCCCCGGCGGTGGCGCCGGCCGCAGCCGGTCGAGGTGGGCGCGCTCGTACGGATCGTCGACGACCTCGGCCACCTGCACCGGGTCGAGCTGCGAGGCGATGGCGGCGGCCCGTGCCCAGGAGTCGCCCGCGGTGCGGAGCAGCACGGCGAGCCGTCGAGCCCGCCAGTTCCCGGGCCGCCGGTCCTCGTGCGCGGCAAGGCGTTCGCGGAGGTCCAGGGGCAGTCGGCCGGTGAGCAGCTCCGGGCAGGTGCGGCCGAACTCGGCGACCTCCTCCGCGAGATACGTCCACACCACCGCCCGGTAGCGGTTCAGGGAGAACCGCACCGGGCTGACGTGTCCCGTCCTGGCCAGCCTGGTGAACCGGTCCGGGGTGATCTCCAGAAGCGCGGCGGCCTCCCCGGTTCCGACCGCGCGCACCCGTTCTCGCAGGCCGGCCGGGAAGTCCGGCGCGGCCTTGAGACGGTCGAGTTCGCACCGCTCGATCCGCCGCTGTCCGCCGCCCTCTCGCACCTGCGCCGTCCTCACCAGGCCGAGCTGGACCGCCAGCCGGAACTCCTCGCGCCTCAGTTCCAGTTCCTGTGCGGCCCGCCCCGGTGTCACCGTGCGCGCCCCTTCGTCCACCGTCATGCCGTGGCCCTCCCCGTACGTCCGTGTTCCCCGTGACGCGGCCCTTCCGCCCCACACCAAGAATGTAACGTAGAGTGACGACCCCCGCACGGTCTGTGGACAACACCTCTGCGCGCGGACGGAGGGACGGCGGGACGAGGGGAAGGACGAACGGACTCGGTCTCAGGCGCCGGACTCAGGGCGCCGGACTCGAGGCGTCAGAGCACACCGCCGCCCGGACGGCCCGGCTGTCGCGCAGCCACGCCGAGGTGTTCGCCGACCCGGTTGACCAGCAGCGTCATCTCGTACGCCACCTGGCCGACGTCCGCCTCCGCCGCGCTCAGGACGCACAGGCAGCTTCCCTCACCCGCCGCCGTCACGAAGAGCAGCGCCTCGTCGAACTCCACCATCGTCTGCCGCGCCCTGCCCGCCCGGAAGTGCCGGCCCGAACCCCGGGCGAGGCTGTGCAGACCGGACGAGACGGCGGCCAGGTGCTCGGCGTCCTCGCGCGCGAGCCCGCTGCTCGCGCCCGTCACCAGGCCGTCGTTCGACAGCACCAGCGCGTGCCGTATGAATCCGACCCGCTGGGTCAGGTCGTCGAGCAGCCAGTCGAGTTCCTTGTCCAACGCCATCAGTGGTCCTCCCCCTAGGTGGTGCGTCCCCGCCGGCCGTGGTCCCGTGGTCCCGCGGTCCCGTGCCGTCGTGGTCCGCCGTGTCGCCGTATCCCCGCAAGCCTTACGCACTGTCGTGGACAGGGCAAGCACCGCACCACGCCCGTGCGTGCCGCACGAGGGGGCACGGCGAGCTGAACGGCGTCTCCGGCCAGGACGTTTCCCTCCCCTTCCTCTTCCCTCCCTCCTCGGCTCACCCGACGGTGTCGAGGAGCCGGGCGGTGTGCATCCGTCCGGCGTACTCGACCAGCCGGATGAGCACCTCCTTCCCTGAGTCGCGGTCGCGCGCGTCGCACAGCACGACGGGCGTGCCCCGGTCCAGGTCGAGGGCGCGGGAGACATCCGCCGCACCGTAGGTACGCGCGCCCGTGAAGCAGTTGACGGCGACCAGGAAGGGAATCTTCCGGTGCTCGAAGTAGTCGACCGCGGGGAAGCAGTCCTCCAGGCGCCGTGTGTCGGCGAGGACGACCGCCCCCAGAGCGCCCTGGGACAGCTCGTCCCAGAGGAACCAGAACCGGTCCTGACCGGGCGTCCCGAAGAGGTAGAGGGAGAGCCCGGAGCGGATGGTGATGCGCCCGAAGTCCATGGCGACGGTCGTGGTGGTCTTCTGGTCGACTCCCCCGGTGTCGTCGACGGACTCCCCTGCGCGGCTGAGCTGTTCCTCGGTGCGCAGCGGCCGGATCTCGCTGACCGCGCCGACGAGGGTGGTCTTGCCCACGCCGAATCCGCCGGCGACCAGGATCTTCAGGGCGAGGGCGGTGGTGTCCGCGCCGTCGTCCGCACCGCTGCTCTCAGAGCGCTCGTAGGCCATCGATTACTTCCCTCAGGATTCTTTCGTCAGGGAGCTGTGCGGGCGGTACGGGTCTGCTGACGCGTACGAAGCCCGATTCGAGGAGGTCACCGAGGAGGACCCGGACGACGCCGACGGGCAGGTCGGCGTCGGCGGAGAGTTCGGCCACCGACTGGGTCTCGGCCCGGCACAGGGTGAGCAGGGACCGGTGTTCGGGGCCGAGGAGCGACTCCTCGGCCGGTCCGGGCGGGTCGTCGTCCACGACGACGAGGGCGATGAGGTCGAACCTCACGTTGCTGGGCCCCGGCTTGGTCCGTCCGCCGGTCATCGCGTACGGGCGTACGAGCGGTCCGGCGTCGGCGTCGTACCACTGACTGCCCGGCACGGACGGGCCGTCGCCGGTGCTGTCCTGGTTCATGGGTCTCTCCGGGTCAGCCGGCGGTCGGTGGGGTCACCGTGAGCCGCGGCGGGGTGTGCAGGTGCTCGCCGACGCGCTTGACGAGGCGGGCCATCTCGTAGGCGATGAGGCCGATGTCGGCGCTCACGGAACTGAGGACGGCGAGGCAGGAGCCGTCCCCGGCCGCGGCGACGAAGAGGAAGCCGTCGTCCATCTCGACCATGGTCTGGCGGACGCCGCCGGTGTGGAACTGGCGCCCGGCGCCCTTGGCGAGGCTGTGGAAGCCGGAGGCGATGGCGGCCAGGTGCTCGGCGTCCTCCCTGCTGAGTCCGCTGGAGGCGCCGACGGCGAGGCCGTCGTTGGAGAGCACCACGGTGTGGCGTACCTCGCGGACCCGCATGACGAGGTCGTCGAGGAGCCAGTCGAGTTCGCCGGACCGGTGGTGGGAGATCCTCTCGTGGTCGATCATGCGTGGTCTCCTTCGGAACGGGGGTCGTCGAGGGGGGTGGTGCCGTGGCCGAGGCCGTGGCCGGTGCCGCCGCCGGCCTCCGTGGTGCGGGAGTCCGAACGAGGCCGGGTGGAGGGGGCCTCGGCGGGCTCGCCGTCGAAGCCGGTGCCGAGCGGGCGCCTGCTGCCGGGGGCGGCGCCGCCGCCCCGCTGCCAGCCGTCCCTGTAGGCGGTCATCCGGTCCCGCACCCGCTCCGGGGTGCGGGTGTCCGCGCCGGGCTCGGAGGGCACGAAGGCCGGTGCGGGAGCGGGTGCCTCGCGCAGCTGGGGAACGAGGCTGGCCTGGCGTACCCGACGGGGCAGTTCGGCCTCGGAGTCGTCGTGTCCGGGGTGAACGGCGGGCGTGCCGGGGGCTTGTTCCCGCGTCGGCGGCGGTACGGAGGGGCCGCGGCGGCGCAGTTCGGTGACCCTGGCGGGCGGCGGTCCGGGCTCCGGCGGCGCGGCGAGCGCGGGGACGGCGGTGGGGCGCGGCAGCGGCTGTGGCCGGGCGGACGGCGGCACGGGAGGCCGGGGGCTCCCCGTCTCCTGGGGTGGGGTTCCCGGCTGGGGTGGGGTTCCCGGCCGCGGGGCGGCCCGGCGGGGTTCCGGGACGGACCCGGCGGGAGCGGATCCCCCGGACGACGGGCCGGCGGGCGTGGCTTCCGTGACGGCGGGGCCGAGGGGAACGGGCGGGCCGCCCCGTCCGGGCGACCGGGGCGCCGGTGGCCGGCCGAAGCGGCGGGCTTCGGCCCGGTGCGCCTCCTCGCGCTCGCGTGCGGCACGGGAGCCGTCCGTACGCCGGTCGTCGCCGGACCGGTCGGCGCCGGACCACTCGGTACCGAACCGGTCGGTGCCGTGTCCTACGGCGCTTCCGTGTCCGTCGTCGCTCCGGCGGTCGTCGGCGTCCGGGGCCCGGCCGCCGGGGGCGGCCGTACGGGGATCGCGCGCGTGCGAGGGTCCGGCGTGGACCGCGTCGGGCCCTTGCCCGGGGGCCGGTGTGCCGCGGCCCGGCGGCAGCGCGCCCTGGAGCAGGTCGGTCGGCAGCAGGACGACGGCCGTCGTGCCGCCGTACGGAGAGGTCCGGAGCTGGACCTTGATGTCGTGGCGGGAGGAGAGCCGGCTGACCACGAAGAGGCCGAGCCGGTCGCTGTCGAAGAGGTCGAGGGCCTCGGACTGGGCGATGCGGGTGTTGGCCTCGGCGAGGGTCTCCCTGCCCATGCCGAGCCCCCGGTCCTCGATCTCCAGGGCGTATCCGTTGCCGACGGGTTCGCCGCTGACGCGCACCTTGGTGTGGGGCGGGGAGAACTGGGTGGCGTTCTCGATGAGTTCGGCCAGGAGGTGCGTGAGGTCGGCGACGGCGCCGCCGATGACGGCCGTCTCGGGAAGCCGGTGGACCTCCACGCGCGCGTAGTCCTCGATTTCGGAGACGGCGGCGCGGACGACGTTGGTGAGCGGGACGGGCATGCGCCAGGCGCGGCCGGGGGCGGCGCCCGAGAGGATGATGAGGCTCTCGGCGTGGCGTCGCATCCGGGTGGTGAGGTGGTCGAGCCGGAAGAGGTCGCCGAGTTCGCCGGGGTCGTCGGCGCGCCGCTCCATGCTGTCCAGGAGGTTGAGCTGACGGTGGACGAGGACCTGGCTCCGCCGGGCGAGGTTGACGAAGACCCCGGAGATGCCGCTGGCGAGTTCGGCGCGTTCGACGGCGGCGGAGAGGGCCGCGCGGTGAACGGTCGTGAGGGCTTCGCCCACCTGCCCGATCTCGTCCTGGGAGACGGGTCCCGGCGGGGCCTCGGCCTGGACGTCGATCTCCTCGCCGGCGCGCAGCCTGCGCATGGCGGCGGGGAGTTTGCCTCGTGCGATGCCAAGGGCGGTGTTGCGGAGGCTGACGAGTTCGACGACGAGGCCGCGGCCGATGCGTACGGAGATGACGAGGGAGGCGGCGACGGCCGCGAGGCCGAGGACCACCGCCGCGCCGCCCGCGCCGAGCACACCGCCGGCGAAGGGGTCGGCCCGGTCGGCCGCCGCGGTGCGCGCGTCGGTCTCGATCGCGGTGAGTCCGCTCCGTACGGCGGCGAGGGTGGCGTCCCAGTCCGCCGAGGTGACCGCCTGGGCGGCGGGGCGTCCCGGGCTCGCGGTACGGATCAGGTCCTCCGCCCGGGTGAGCCGGGTGTGGTCTCCGCTCTCGGCGAGCCGGGTCCACGCGGCGCGTTCGGCGGGCGGCAGGTCGGCGGTGGCCGAGGCGGTGAGGGTGCGCCGGGTCTCGACGGCCCCGGAGAAGGCGCGGAGCCGCTCCTCGGTGAAACGGCCGCCGAGGTGGGCGGAGGTGAGGAGGGCGTCCTCGCGGGACAGCATCTCGCCGGCCCTGCCGAATTCGAGGAGTACGCGCGCGTCGGATCCCTGCCGGGTGTCCTGGATGCCGGTGAGGGCGCCACCGACGGCGAAGGCGGCGGAGACCGCCGCGGTGTACTCCTCGTACACCTGGTCCCAGTCGGCCCGCCCGTCGGTGGCGGCGGTACGAAGTTCGGCGAGACCCTCGACCTTCCCGACGAACGCGCCCACCCGGTCGCCGACGCCGCCGGGCAGGTCCCCGGTGTCGCCGACGGTGTGTTCTTCGTCCAGACGGAGCCGGTCGACGGCCTCGTCCGTGCGCCTGATCCGGTCCTTGAGCTCGGCGGCCCGGGCGGCTCCGGGGGCGGCCACCTGCCTTACGGCGGCGCGTCGTTCGTCCTGGAGGGCGGCGAGGGCGGCCGTCACGGGCCGGCGGATCTCCGCGTCGACGCGCTGGAGTTGGCGGAGCCGGGCGACGTCCTGGGCGGTGGTGACGGTGGCGAACCCCCACAGTGCGAGGAGCGAGACGACCGGAACCATCAGGAGGGAGACGATCTTGGCGCGGACGGTACGGGGCCGGAGGCCGAGACGCGCCGGGGGGATCCGGCGCGCGGCGGGAGGTACCGGGTGCGCCTCGCCCGCGACCGCCCGCGCGGTGGTCGGGAAGGCCTCGGGGGTGGGCTCCCCCGGCTCGTCGGCGGGCGGTCCGGCGTGTGCGCGCCGCCCGCGCGCGGCCCCCGTCGGCGGCGCCGTCGCCTCGGCGCCCTTGGTCTTGCGGGGAGTTCGCATGGCCTCCTCGTTCCGGCTGCGGCTGTCTCTGGTGCGGTGGGTCCTGCGGGACGGGCAAAGCTGGCGGAGTGAGGGTCAGTTCATGGGCGTACGGGCGGTCGGGGCGGTCCGGAAGCCGGGCGGCGCGACGTCGACGGCGTGCTCGTCCGGCTCGGTGAGGCGCCCCGCGGAGGCGTAGGCGTCCCGCTCCCTGGCCGTCGGGGAGAGGGCGACGAAGGCGGAGGTGATGAAGAGGTACGAGCCGAGGCCGACCGCGAGCGGGAAGATGAACTGCATGACCGTGGCGCCCGGCAGGGGCGCTCCGGAGGGGGCCACCTCCACCTGTACGGCGAACATGCCCGTGTAGTGCATGCTGCTGACGGCCGCGCCCATCACGAGGGACGCGACGGCCACGGCCGCGGGCGAGTGGATGTTGAGGGCCGCCCACAGGGCCGCGGTGGCGGCGACGACGGCGATGAGGACCGAGAGGCCGACGAGTACGGGGTCGTAGCGGACCTCGCCGTGGAGCCGGAGCGCCGCCATGCCCATGTAGTGCATGCTCGCCACGCCGACGCCCGTGGTCAGACCGCCGATCAGGAGCGAGCGGACCCGGTCGCGTCCGTAGCCGACGGCGAACACGCCGACGCCGACGACGGCCATGGCGACGACGAGGCTGAGGATGGTGAGCGGAACGTCGTAGCGGATGTCGGTGCCGGTCACGCCGAAGCCGAGCATCGCCACGAAGTGCATCGTCCAGATGCCGGTGCCGATGGCGGAGGCCGCGGTGAGCAGCCAGTTCCGCCGCGAGCGACCGGTCGCGTCGAGCGCTCGTACCGTGCAGCGCAGCCCGAGGGCGGCGCCGACGCAGGCCATCGCGTACGACAGTGCAGGTGTCAGCCAGCCGAAGGTGGCGTGGTCCAGGTGTCCCATGGCTCAGGAACGCTAGTGCGCATCGGGGGGCGCACCAGGGGCGCATTTCGAAAGCTGATGGAATATGACAGAGAGATGGTTCCGAACGATCGCGCCGGGCTCGAACGTGCACGCAGAACGTTCACCCCTCCGAGTACGGAATCATGAGCTCATGAGCGATGACCCCACAGATGTCCGAGAGTTCTTCGGTGCCCGCGCCGCCGACTGGGACAGCCGGTTCCCCGACGACGGACCCGCCTACGCGACGGCCGTGGGCGAACTCGGGCTGCGCCCGGGCGACGCGGTACTCGACGCGGGCTGCGGGACCGGGCGGGCCCTGCCGCCGCTCCGGGCCGCCGTCGGTCCCTCCGGGACCGTGCTCGGCGCCGATCTCACCCCCGAGATGCTCGAACAGGCGGTCCGTGCCGGGCGAGGCGGAGCGGACGGCAGCGCGACCCTGCTGCTCGCCGACGTCGGCCGTCTGCCGGTGCGCGACGGCGCGCTGGACGCCGTGTTCGGTGCGGGTCTCATCTCCCACCTGGCGGAACCCGTCGCCGACCTGCGTGAACTCGCCCGGGTCGTACGGTCCGGCGGCCGGCTCGCGCTCTTCCACCCGATCGGCAGGGCCGCCCTCGCGGCCCGCCACGGCCGGCGGATCACACCGGACGACCTGCGCGCCGAACCCCGGCTGCGCCGCGTCCTCGCCGAGGCCGGCTGGCGGCTCGACAGCTACGTCGACGAGGACACGCGCTACTTGGCCCTGGCCGTCCGCGAGAGCTGAGGCCGCACCGCCGCGCGCCGCACCGCCGCGCCGGCTCGTGCGGCAGAGACCGGCCGCGGCCGGGGACGACCCGGCCGGCGCCCGGGAACTCGGAATCCGGGTGGCACGCGAGGCCCGGGCACGCGCGCGTGGCGTCCCTCCCCACCGCCCTGCCCCACCGGTCCGCGGCCGGTCCGCGGCCGGTCCGGCGTGGCCGGGTCTCTTCGTGACCACTACCTGCCAACGCACCCTTCTGTCCCGGCACTTCACTGTCTACCGTGGTCGTACCGGGCAGTCGTGCCCGGGAAGGGCGGTGCGGCGTGGCACGGATTCCGGAAAGACTGCGCAGGCTCCTGCCCTCCGCCCGGCGGGCACCCGAGACCCCCGCGCCGACGCCACCGCGGCCCCGGCAGGGACACAACCTGTTCGAGGCGGCCGCGGACTACGTGGCGGCGTGCGCCGAGGACGACGCGGCCCGGGCGGAGGAGGCGGCGGGCCGGGTCTCCCCCGGCATGCTGTCGTTCGGCGTCAACGAGCTGGCCTGCCGGGCCCTCCTCACGCTCGCCCGGGAGAGGAACGAGTCGCCGACCGCGGTGGCCCGGTCGCTGCTGGGCCTCCGGGACGACCGGGCACGGCGGCCGGCGGGCGACGCCTGAAGCGTGGCGAGGAAGGCCGTGCCCGGGCGGGACGGAGCCGGGCGCGGCCGGTGCGACCACGCGGCGCGCCGTCGCCGACGGCGACTCCGGTGAGCGGGGCCGGGGGCCGGGCCGGTGTCCATCGCAGAGCCTGGCACCGGCCGCTGACAGACACCCCGTCACGTCTCCCGTCAGGTGAAGCACCGGTGGAAACCCGGTGGCAACGGTGTCGGTGGGCCCGCTTATGCTGCACCGGACTCGTACACGGGGCCTGGGGAGGACGCGGCAATGTTCGGCAAGGTGTTCGGCAGGGGTGCGGAGAGTCCGGCGGCGGATCCGCACGCCCTTCCCGTCCCGCGCAGACAGAAAAGCGGGATGTACACCCTGCGCGCGCTCGGGGACCGGCGGGTGCTCGCGCTGGTGGAGGCGGCCGACGCGGGTGACTGGGAGGCGGTCAAGGCGGCGCTGGCCCCCTTCGACATCGGCCGTGACCATCACGTCCTGGGCGAGCTCGCCGACATGGACGGCGTCCAGGACTGGATCGGCCGGGCCGTCGAGGAGGACAAGGAGCACCGGGCGACCGCCCTGCTGATATCCGGTGCGCGCCACATCGCATGGGGCTGGGAGGCGCGCACCGCCGCGCGTGCCGCGGACGTCACGCAGGAGCAGTGGCGGATCTTCCACGAGCGGCTCCACATCGCAGAGGAGCAGCTGCTCGAGGCCGCGGAGGCGCGACCGGAGTGGGTCACGCCGTGGCGCCGCCTCCTCACCTCCGGCCGCGGCATGTCGCTGGGCGCCGCCGTCAACGAGGCCCGGTTCGACGCCGCCCTGCGCCGTGACCCGCTGGACCTGGAGAGCCACCTCGAGTGGGTGTCGCAGTCACAGCCCCGCTGGGGCGGCGAGCCCGGCCAGGCCGTGGCATTCGCCCGTGACGCGCTCGCCCGGGCGCCGCAGGGACACCGGCTCGGCTGTGTGATCGCCATGGCGCACATCGAGGACTGGGTCGAGTCGGACCGAGAGGACTGCCTGGTGGATCCGGCGATCCGGTCCGAGCTGCGGGACGCGGCCGATCACAGCGTCCTCCACCCCGCCTACGTACGACGTCCGGGCTGGCAGTACGACTTCAACATGTTCGCCATGGCCCTGTCGCTCGCGGGTGAGCGGCACACGGTCCGGCGGGTGTTCCAAGCGCTCGACGGCGCCTACGTCAGTTGGCCGTGGAGCTACTTCGCGGAGCCCGAGAAGGAGTTCGCCCGCCGCCACCGGCGCGCCTGAGCACGACGCCGACCCCGCCTCACCTCACCCCGCCCCGCCCCGCCTCACCCCGCCCCGCCCCGCCTCGTCCCGCTCCGCCCGCAGCCCGCAGCCCGCCGCCTCACCCGTCTCCGCCGCGCCCGTGGCCCGCCGCCTCGCGCACCCCCGTACCTCTCGTGCCTCCCACACCACCCGTAGCCTGCCGCCTCTCGCACCCCGGACTGCCCGATGAACCTGCCCGAAACCGCCGCGAACCCGGCCGGCGCCGACCGCACCTTCCAGGTGGATCTGCGCGGCCTCGTCGACCTCCTCTCCCACCACCTCTACTCCAGCCCCCGCGTCTATCTGCGCGAACTCCTGCAGAACGCGGTGGACGCGCTGACCGCCCGGCACGGCATCGAACCGGCCGCCGCCGACGACGCCTTCGGCATCCGTCTGTACGCCGACGGCGCGGTGGTACGCGTCGAGGACGACGGCGTCGGTCTCACCGAGGCCGACGTGCACACCTTCCTCGCCACGATCGGCCGCAGCAGCAAGCGCGTGGAGCAGATCACCGAGCGGCGCGGCGACTTCATCGGCCAGTTCGGCATCGGACTGCTCTCCTGCTTCCTGGTCGCGGACGAGATCCACGTCCTGAGCCGCTCCGCCCGGACGCCCGGCGCCCCCGCCGTGGAGTGGCGGGGCCGCGGCGACGGGAGCTACACCGTTCGCACCCTGCCCGCCTCCGCCCGGCCCCGCCCCGGCACCACCGTCACGCTGACGCCGCGCGCCGACGCGGCCGAGTGGACCCGGCCGGCGCGGGTGCGGGAACTGGCCCGGCACTTCGGCTCCCTGCTGCGCCACCCGGTGACCTTCGACGACGGCAGGGGCGGCGGTCCGGGCTCACCCGTCAACCCCGAGCCCGCGCCCTGGGCCCGTACGTACCCGACACCGGGATCCCGCTCCCGCGCGCTGGCCGCGTACGGCGAGGAGGTCTTCGGGTTCAAGCCGCTGGACACCATCGAGCTGGATCTGCCGGCCGTAGGTCTGAAGGGCATCGCGTGCGTACTGCCCGAGACGGTGCCGGCCGGGCGCCGCCACGGCCACCGCGTGCACGTCAAGGGCATGCTGCTGTCGGAGCAGGCCGAGGAGATCCTGCCCGAGTGGGCGTTCTTCGTCCGCTGCGTCGTCGACGCCGAGAGCCTGCGCCCGACGGCGTCCCGCGAGTCCCTGTACGAGGACGACACCCTCGCCGCCGTCCGCGACGCCCTCGCCGAGCGGCTGCGCGGGTGGATCGCCCGGGCCGCCGCCAGCGACCCGGACCTGCTCGCCCGCTTCCTCCAGGCCCACCACCTGGCCGTGAAGTCGCTGGCGGTGCACGACGACGAGATCCTGCGGATGCTGCTGCCCTGGCTGCCGTTCGAGACCACCGACGGGCACACCACCCTGGACGAGTTCGCCCGCACCCACCGCACGGTGCTCGTCACGTCGAGCGTGGAGGAGTTCCGGCAGGTCGCGGCGATCGCCTCGGCCGCCGGGCTCGGCGTCGTCAACGGCGGCTACACCTACGACCGTGAACTGGTCCACCGGCTGCCCGAGATCCGGCCCGAGGTCAACGTCGCCGATCTCGACCCGGCGACCCTCACCGCCCATCTCGACCCCGTCGACCGGGAGACGGAACTGGCCGCCGCGGCCTACCTCGCCCTGGCCCGTGACGCCCTCGCCGTCTTCGACTGCGACGTCGCGCTGCGCACCTTCCAGCCCGCCTCCGCCCCCGCCCTCCTCGTCGACAGCCGCGAGGCCCGGCACGAGCGCACCCGCTCCCAGCTCGCCCGTGAACAGGAGGGCGGCCTGTGGGGCGACATCCTCGGCGCCCTGCGCCAGGAGGCCCCGCGGGCCCAGCTGATCCTCAACCAGCTCAACCCACTGGTCCGCACCGCCGTCGCCATCGCCGAGCCGGAACTGGCCCGCACCAGCGCCGAAGCCCTCTACGGGCAGGCCGCGCTGCTGTCCCGGCGCCCGCTCAGGCCCGCCGAATCGAGCCTCATCAACCGTTCCTTCCTCGACCTCCTCGCCCACGCCCTCCGCAAGGACAGCTGACGATGCCGACCGCCGCACCCCAGACCACCGACGAGCTGTACCGGGCGCTCCAGGAGAACGACCGGCGTCCCTACGGCCGTACCCGCACCGTCACCGCCGAGGAACTGGTCGACGCCGCCGAGCAGTTCGCGGAGCCCGTCGCGCTGGTCCGTGCCCTGTTCGAGCTCCAGGAGGCGTACACCTACGGCTCCGAACCCCGGAAGTCGCCCGTCGTCTTCGCCCGGCTGCTCACCCTCTTCGACGAGCAGCCCGACGTCTTCGACGAGCGGCTGCGCCACACGTTGTTCTGGCGGTTCAAGTGGGTGGCCAACGCCCTGCGCGCGCTGCCCGAGGTTCCGCTGGCCGGTCTGCGCCAGTGGCTCACGGAGATGCGCGACCGGTACGAGAAGGCCGGGCTCGGCCTCCAGCCCTACTACGGGCAGACGTACCAGCTCGCCGCCCACCTCGGTGAGGACACGGCCCTCGCCTACGAGCTGTGGGCGGGCCGCGCCCGCACCCGGCTGAGCGACTGCGAGGCCTGTGAGATCTGCGAGCGCGCCCTCCACCACCTCGCGGCGGGCGACGACGAGCGGGCGCTGCGCGCCTGGGAGCCGGTACTGGCGGGGAAGCAGTCCTGCCAGGAGGAGCCGGCCCGTTCCGTCTCGTACGCGCTGCTGCCCGTGCTGCGCACCGGTCGCACCGACCAGGCCCGCGAGCTGCACCTGGCCGGCTACCGCGCCTGCCGCCGCAACCCCGCGATGTCCGGGGAGGTGGGCCGGCACCTGGAGTTCTGCGCGCTGACCGGCAACGAGGCACGCGGCCTCGAACTGCTCGCGGAGAACCGGAACCTGTTCGACGAGGTCGACTCGCCGCTGGACCTGCTCGACTTCCTCACCGGCGTGGAGGTCCTCCTGCGGCGTGTGGAGGCCCTCGGCCACGGCGGGCTTCCCGCCGCCGGATACGCGGGCCGTGCCTGGACGGTGAGCGGCCTGTGCGCCGAGGTGCGCAACCGCGCCGACGACCTCGCCGCCCGCTTCGACGCGCGGAACGGGACCACGGCCCACACCGACCGCCGCGGGGTCCGGCTCGCCCGTGGCCCGCTCCTGGAGGCGCTGGAACTGTCCCTGCGCGCCCGCGGCCTCGACGACGTGGCCCCGGCGGTCCCGGTCGCCGCGCCCGCCGCCCGCGCGGCCGCCGCCGAGCCCGAGTCGCTGCCGGAGCTCATCGTCAGGGCGCGGGCCCTGGACGCGCGGGGGCATCCGGACGCGCAGGCCTGCTGGGCGCGGCTGCGTGCCCTCGCCACCGCCCGCGGCTACGTCCACCCCGACGACCCGGCCGTCGGTCCGCTCGTACGGCTGCGCGCCGACCTGCTGGCCGACGAGGCGAGCCGGGTGGGCGACGACGACTACGCCGTCGCCGCCGCCCTCCACGAGGAGGCCGCAGGTCTGTACGAGGACGCCGGAGAGCCGGGTGACGCGGCGGTCGAGCGCGCCGCCGCCCTGCTCGCAGGGGCCGAGACCATTGCCGAGACCCCGGTCGGGACCGCCACGGGGGCCACGGCCGAGACCGGCGCCGGAGCCACCGCCGAAACCACCGCGGACGGCGCCGCCGCGATCGCCGCGGAAGGCGCCGGCGGGCCCGGGTCGAAGGCGGGCGCGTTCACCGCCGCCCACGAGGCCATGGTCCGCCTGCACGAGGAGACACCCGGTCTCACCCCGTACCAGGAGGCCCGCCTGCTGCGCATGCGGGCGACCTCGCTCGGCCTGCGCCTGCAGACGTCGGGGAGCGAGGAGCACATCGCTCCGGTCCTCGCCGAGGTGGACCTGCTCCAGTCGTTCGCCACCCGGCACGACCTCGCCGGGCAGATGTCGAACGCCCTGCTGCTACGGGCCAGCACCCACGCCATGTCCGGGGACCTGCCCGGCGCGGTCACCGAGATCGACGCCCTGCTCGACCGGCTGAGGGCGCACGGCCCCGCCTGGCACCTGCCCCGCACGCTCGGGCTGCGCGGCCGGCTCCAGCTCGGGCTGCGGGACGCCGAGACCGCGCACAGGGATCTGACCGAGGCCCTGCGCCTGGCCGCCGACTGGCCGGCCGACACCATCGACACCGCCCGCCTCCACAGCGACCTGGCCGAGACCTGCATGCACCTGGGCCGCCCTGACGAGGCGCTGCGGCAGCTGACCCGCTCCGCCGAGCTGGGGCTGCGCCGCGGCAACCGGACGGAAGCGTTCTGCACCTACAGCAACGCGGCCCAGCTCAGCCTGGACCTGGGCCGGGTCGAGGACTGCATCGCACTGCTCGACTCCCTCCTGGCCGAACCGGACGTCGCCGCCGGGGAGCTGGACGACCGGCTCGTCGCCCAGCTGCGGCTGACCCGCGCCCGCGCGCTGCACTCGGGGGAGGACCTCAAGGCCGCCACGGCGGAGTTCGTCGCCCTCGCGGCCGAGTCGGCCGGCTGGGACGACGACCCGGGCAGCCACGCCATGATCGCCGCGGAGACGGCCGTGCTCCTCGGCGAGGCCGGTGACTTCGACCGGGCCCGCGGCGTCGTGGACCAGGCACTCGCCGCCCATGCCCGGGCCCCTCGCTACGAGCAGCTCAGCAACTGCCTTCGCGAACTGGCCCGCCTCCAGGCACAGCGGCAGGGCCCCGACGGCCTGCCGGGCGCTCTCGTCTTTCTCGCCGACGCCGACAAGGTCGCCGACGAGGCCCGTGCCGCGGCGTACGAGGCCCGTGGCCGTTCCCTGGACAGCGCCCTGGCCTACGAGTACGGGCGGGTGAACGCCTTCGCCGGTGAGTACGCGGACGCCCTTGCCGCCCTGGAGAAGGCCCTCGCCCTGCTCGGTGAGCCGGGACCGGAGGATGACCACGTCGGCGAGTGGGCCGAGTGCGTCCGGCTCACGAGCGCCGTGGAGGGCATCTACCTGGAACGCCCCGCCCCCGCTCTGACCCGCCTCGACGCGGCGGTCTCCCACCTGACCGCCCTGGGCCGCACCGAGGAGGCCGAGCCGCTGTCCGCCCTGGCGGGCGGGCTGCGCGACGAGGAGTGAGGCGGCGGACGCGGCACCGGGGCGGTCGCCGATGTCCGTCGGCCCCGCCCCGGTGCCGTGTTCCGGGGCGGGGCGCCGGACCGGGGTGCCGAGCCCGGTTGCCGGGCCAGGGCGCCGGGGCCGTCGTTCGGGGCGGGGCGGGGTACCGCGAGCGTGAGCACGGTGGAGGCCCGCGCCTCGGGAGCTCCCTTGCCCTGTCCCCTCCCCTTTCCCAGGGGTTGTCGCGACATCTTCCCCGAGATGCGTTCGGGACGCGGGCGTCCGTCACGGCGACGCAGGTCACGGCTCCTCACTCTGGACAGGCGCGGCTACTCACTGGTTAAGGTGCGCCGACGACCAGATGGGGAGGCATGCGTGGCTGGGACGGACCCGATCACCGAGGCCGTCGGCGACGCCGACGCGCTGTTTGTGCTGACCGCGGCGCTGCTGACGCCCGCGCGCTTCCCGAGCGTGCTCGGTGACGACTACCCGGCCGCCTGTGCGGCGCTCGGCCTCGAGCCGTACGCGGAGGGGTACGGGCTCGTGTTCGGCCAGGACGGGCTCGGGGCGCGCTGGACGGTCGTGGTCGACGACGTGTCGCTCGTCGCGGTGGCCATCTCCTCCTGGGACTGCGGCATGGCCTACGACCTCTCCCCCGGCGAGCACTCGGTGGTGGCCGGGCTGCCGGGGTGGCCGCTCGCCGTGGTGACCAGCGCGCCGGGTGTACCGGCCCCGCACGACCCGGAGCCGGAGGAGGGCGATCCCGCGCCGCTCGTGCCGCCTTCGGACGACGAGTGGGGACCGGCCCAGCGTCGCCTCGGCGCCGACGAGGTGGCCAGGCGATGGGCTGCCTGGCGGGCCCAGGTGACCAACGTGCCCGCGGCCGGGGAGTGGCCGGCGGAGCCGTCCGCCGCGGTGACTCCCGCCCGCGGCCCGCGTGACGCCGATGGCCCGCGGGACGCCAATGGTCCGCGCGGCTCCGATGGTGCGGCCGCCGCGCCGGGCGGCGCCGCCCGTGACCCGTACGACGGTGTCCGCAGGGTGCTCGACGAGCTCCAGGGCTATCTGGAGGAGCCGCCGCCGGTCGGGCGGGTGCGGTCCGACGCCGGTGAGGAGGGGGGCGTGCGGACGCTGCGCGCGGACGGCCCCGGCTGGTCGCTCGTGGCACGGAAGGACGACATGGCCTTCGTCCTGCTCGACGAACTGCCGGGAGAGGTCCTGCCGGTGGCCCGGGGGCCTCGGCTGCCCGCGCTCCTCGAAGGGCTCGACGCGATGGCCGTACGTCCTTCCTGATCGGCTCTCCCCACACGGGACGAAGGCCCGAGGTGTGGTCCGGAACCATGGCCCGGCGGCAGGGGCGCGCCGCAGGATGTGGCGCCGCACCCCTCTCCCTCGTCCCCACGGAGGCCCACCATGCGCCTGCTCCCAGGCGTCTCCCTGTTCGCCGCGCTCCTGACAGGGGTCACCGTCCTCGCCCCCGCGAGCTCCGCCGGTGCGGAGGAGCGGGCCGCCGCGCACTGCGCGCGGCAGGACCTGCTCCGGGTACCCGGAGCCGAGCACCAGCGGTCCGCCTGCCTGGACGATCTGACGACCGCCGGGCTCGCCGGTACGCCGTACACCGACATGGCGGACCAGGCCGGTCTCGCCGCCAAGGGGACCCGTAACCCCTCCGGGGTGCCGGGAGTCCAGATCGACGGCTACTTCCCCGACGACTCGCGCCTCAACGCCACCCACGGCTGGGCCCACGACGCGCAGTTCGTCATCCGGCTGCCCGACGACTGGAACGGCGGGCTCGTCGTCACCGGCGCGCCGGGTACCCGGCGTCAGTACGCCACGGACACGCTCATCTCCGACCAGGTCCTGTCCCGCGGTTTCGCCTACGCCGCCACCGACAAGGGCAACACCGGTCCCGACTTCTTCACCGACGGCCGGGGGCCGGGCGACGCGGTCGCCGAGTGGAACCGGCGGGTGACCGAGCTGACGCGGGCCGCCAAGAAGGCCGTACGGCAGCGTTACGGCCGGGCCCCGGAGCGCACGTACATGACCGGGATCTCCAACGGCGGCTATCTGACGCGCTGGCAGCTGGAGAACCGGCCCGAGCTGTACGACGGCGGGGTCGACTGGGAGGGGGTGCTGTGGACCACCCGCGGCCCCAACCTCCTGATGAGCCTGCCGGTGACGGTGGCCAGGTCGTTCGGGCAGGCCTCCGACGAGGAGATGGCCGGTGCGGGCTTCGCGCCGGAGTCGCGCTTCCTGTGGCCGTACCACGAGAAGGCGTACTGGGGACTGACGCAGAAGGTCTTCCGGGCCGAGTTCGATCCCTCGTACGATCCGGCCTGCCCCGGCTCCACCGCCGGCGGGACGGCGGAGCGGATCTTCGCGCCCTGCGCCTCGGACGCCTCCTACGACTACGCCTCCCGGCCCGCGTCCGTCCACCGGGCCGTCGCGAAGGTCGCGCTCACCGGCCGGATCGGCAAGCCGCTCATCACGCTCCACGGCGACCTGGACGCCCTGCTGCCGATCTCCACGGATTCCGACGTGTACGCCCGGATGACCGACGCGCGGGGCCGGGGCGGACTGCACCGGTACTACACGGTGCGGGGCGGGACGCACGCCGACGGTCTGTACGACACCTACCCGGACCTGCTGCGTCCGATCCTGCCGTGCTACCGCTCGGCGTTCGACGCGCTGACGCGCTGGGTCGAGGACGGTACGGCACCGCCCGCCGACCGTACGATCGCGCGGCCCGCGAGCGGTGACGTGGTCAACTCCTGCGCTCTGGAGGAGTGACCACCGACGGTGCGGAAGAGGCGTTCGCGGCTCAGACCTTTTCCAGTGGGCGGTGCGGCCCCTCGGGCAGCTCGGCGCGGACCGGGTCGCCGGGCCGCACCTCCCCGCCGGTGAGGACGACGCCCATGATCCCGGCCTTGCGCACGATCTCGCCGTTCTCGTCACGGCCGAGGACCTGCTTGAGCAGTCCGTGCCGGAAGTTGTCGATCTGGGCGCAGGGGTTGCGCAGTCCGGTGACCTCGACGACGGCTTCGGCGCCGAGGTGGAGGCGGGTGCCGGTGGGCAGGCCGAGGAGGTCGATCCCCCGGGTCGTGACGTTCTCGCCGAGGTCGCCGGGGGCGACGTCGAAACCGGCGCCGGCCACCTCGTCGAAGAGCTCGGCCTGGATGAGGTGGACCTGACGCAGGTTGGGCCGGGTCGGGTCCTGGGCGACGCGGGAGCGGTGCTTGACCGTCACGCCCGCGTGGACGTCGCCCTCCACGCCGAGCCCGGCGAGGAGGGTGATGCCCTGCCGGTTGGGCTTGGTGAACGAGTAGGTGCCGTTGCTGCTGACCGTCGTGACCGTGGCGTGACTGCCGTCGCTCATGTCGAGGAGCTCCCCTTCTCCGCTCTCCGGCGGACGCGTTCCCGACCGCCGGACCGATGATCACACCATGAGTGATCGTCCCCGACCCTACTCGGCCCACTCGGAGCGCAGCGGCGCGCCCACTTCGTGGAGATGGCCGAGGGCCTGCCGGTACGAGTCCACGAAGCCGGTCTCCGTGTACGGCACGCCCAGGGCGGCGCAGTGGGCGCGGACGGCGGGCTGGGCGAGGCGCAGGTGGGGACGCGGCATGCTCGGGAAGAGGTGGTGCTCGACCTGGTAGTTGAGCCCGCCGAGGAACCAGTCGGTCAGGGCACCGCCCCTGATGTTGCGCGAGGTGAGCACCTGGCGCCGCAGATGGCCCCAGCTGTCGCCGTCCTCGCGCTCGTCCGGCCGCTCCATGCCCTTGTGGTTCGGGGCGAAGGCCATGCCCAGGTGCACGCCGAACAGCATCTGGTGGACGAGGGCGAAGGCCAGTGCCTGTACGGGGGTGAGGAAGGCGAGGAGCAGGGCCGTGTAGCCGGCGAAGTGGGCGAGGAGCAGCGCGCCTTCGACGAAGCGCTCGCGCCGGGTGCGGCAGGGGCCGTTCCTCGACAGCAGCGCCTGGACGCCGTACACCTTGAGCGCGATGCCCTCCAGGGTCGTCAGCGGGAAGAACAGCCAGGCCTGGTGGCGGGTGAGGAAGCCGCGCAGGCCCTTGCGGCCGGCCGTCTGGTGCTCGGCGAAGACGAGGATGTCGGCCGCGACGTCCGGATCCTTGTCGAGGTGGTTGGGGTGGGCGTGGTGGCGGTTGTGCTTGTCGTTCCACCACTCCCGGCTCATGCCGAGGAGGAGGTTGGCGTGGACGAGCTGGACGATCCGGCTGATCTTGCGGTGCGCGGTGATCTGGGCGTGACCGGCGTCGTGGCCGACGAAGGCGACCCGGGCGGAGAGCAGCGCGAGGGGTACGGCGAGCGGCAGCGCCCACCAGGAGGGGCCGATCAGGGCAACGCCGGTCACCACGGCGGCGATGCCGAGGAGGTTGACGGCGATCCCCCGGGCGTACCAGCCGGGGCGGTGCTCGAGAAGGCCCTGTTCCCGCACCGTCCGCAGGAGCGGGGTGAACTCGCTGCCGCCCCTGGCACGGGCGGGCGCCGCGGCTGGGGCGGCGGCCGGGGGCAGGACGGTTGCCTGGGACATGACGGGCTCCGGTTTCTGTCGGTCGGGATCCGGTGACGGTGCGGTCGGTGAGCTCCTACGGAGAACGTACGGATCCGTGATCGTCCCGGGCCATGGCGTCACCACCCGTCCACGGCGGGGGGCGCGCCGGGGGCCGGGGGTAGGGCGGTCCCCACCCCTTCACGACTGTGGTGCGAATCACGTCATCGGCATGCGCGTCGAGGCGGTCCCGCGAGGTATCCTCGGCCGCTCAGTCGCCAGGTAGTCAAATTTGAGGAATGCGTTGTCGCTGTCGCACGGACCCGATGATTCCGCCCGCGAAACCGCTCAGGAACCCTCCCTCGCACTCACCCGCCACTCCGCGGTCTTCCTCCCCGCCGATCCGCCGCGCGCGGGCCGGATCGCGTTCTGGTCACCGGACGGCGATCCGCTGCCGGAGCCACGGAACGCCTCGGACACCGTCGGCGCCCCGGGCCTCGCCCCGGACGCCGCCTCGGGACCGGCCCCGACCGGCGCCGAGATCACGGTCGTGGACGGCGCGGGCCTCCGCCCCGTGACCGTCCCGGCCCTCGCCCTCTCCGTACGGGACGCCCTGCCGCTGCTCGCCCGTGCCCGGTTCTCCGACACCGCGTCTCCCGCGGCCGCCTTCTGGGGCGCGGCCTCGCTCCTCTCCCTCGGCCTCGTCGCACGCGGTCTGCTGCTTCCCGGCCTCACCTCCGGCGACGTCGACGCGTGGCGAGCCGGCCCGCTCGGCCCCGACGACCTGGCGGAACTACGGACGCTCGCCGCGTCGATGCCGCCCACGGCCCACGCCGTACCGCTCTCGTCGGACGAGCCGCCGCTGCTTCCGGAACCCGAGGCGCTGCTCCGCGCCTTCGCCGACGCCGTCGCGGACACCCTGCCCCGTACCCCGGCGGCTCCGCTCGCCGCCGGCGGGCCCGCCTTCGCGGCCGAAGAGCCGCAGCGGATTCCGGAACAGCGGACGTGGGCGGCGGACGTGGCGGCGGTGCACGACGCCGGCATCCGGCTGTCGCTCCGGCTCGAACTCCCCGGCTTCGACGCCCGGTCGGAGGAGGCACCGGCGTTCCGCGCGGTGCCGCAACTGCACGCGGTCGCCGACCCGGCGCTGGTCGCGGACGCGGCGGAGGTGTGGGCGGGGTCCGGCCGGGCCGGGACCGCCTTCGGCCCCCGGGTCCGGATGGACGCCCTCCTCGCCCTCCGGCGCGCCGCCCGCGTCTGGCCCCCGCTGGCCCCGCTTCTGACGGCGGCTGTACCCGACACCGTCGAACTCGCCGACGAGGAGGTCGCGGAACTGCTCGGCGGGGCGGGGCGGGCCCTCGCCGCGGCGGGCGTCCAGGTCCACTGGCCGCGCGAACTGGCCGACCGGCTGAGCGTCGGCGCGGTGATCGGCCCGGTGGACACGGACACGGACGGAGGGCCGCGGCCCCCGGACGGGGCCCGGCCCGCCGGGGAACCCGGGGACGCGGGCGTCGGCGGGGAACCCGGGGACGCGGGCGTCGGCGGGGACCCCGAGGACGCGGGCGTCGGCGGGGACCCCGAGGACGCCCGTTCCTCCTCCGCGCTGCCCTCCTTCCTCTCCGCCGACGCCCTGCTCGGCTTCCACTGGCGCTTCGCCGTCGGCGATCAGGAACTCACCAGGGCCGAGCTCGACCGGCTCGCCGAAGCCGGACGGCCCCTCGTCCGCCTGCGGGACCGCTGGGTGCTCGTCGACCCGGCCGAGGTACACCGGGCCCGTTCCCGGCAGGACCGGAAGGTCACGCCGGTGGACGCCCTCTCGGCCGTCCTCACCGGCACCACGGAGGTCGAAGGACAGCGCGTCGAGGTGGCGGCGACCGGCTGGCTGGAGCGGCTGCGGGAGCGGCTCGCCGAACCGGAGGGCGTCCGCCCCGAGGTGTCCCAGCCCCCGGCGCTCGCCGCGACCCTGCGCGACTACCAGCTGCGCGGGCTCGACTGGCTGCACCGGATGACCTCCCTGGGTCTCGGCGGCTGCCTCGCGGACGACATGGGGCTCGGCAAGACGATCACGGTGATCGCCCTGCATCTGCACCGGCAGTCCGACCCGGCGTCCGCGGGACCGACGCTCGTGGTCTGCCCGACCTCCCTCATGGGCAACTGGCAGCGGGAGATCGAGAAGTTCGCGCCCGGCACGCCGGTGCGCCGCTTCCACGGCGCGACCCGTGACCTGGAGGACCTGACCGACGGCGGTTTCGTCCTCACCACGTACGGCACGATGCGGCTCGACGCGGCGCGACTCGCCGCGCGGAGCTGGGGACTCGTCGTCGCGGACGAGGCGCAGCACGTCAAGAACCCGTACTCGGCGACGGCCAGGCAGCTGCGGACCATCGGCGCACGCGCGCGCGTGGCGCTGTCCGGCACGCCCGTGGAGAACAACCTCTCCGAGCTGTGGGCGATCCTCGACTGGACCACGCCGGGACTCCTCGGCAGCCTGGGCGCGTTCCGGACCCGGTTCGCCGCCGCCGTGGAGGGCGGCCGGGACCCGGCCGCCGCCGCGCGACTGGCCGCGCTCGTCCGTCCGTTCCTGCTGCGCCGCCGCAAGTCCGACCCCGGCATCGCACCCGAGCTGCCTCCGAAGACGGAGACCGACCGGGCCGTCTCCCTGACGCCGGAACAGGCCGGTCTCTACGAGGCGGTGGTACGGGAGACCCTGGCGGCGATCGCCGAGGCCGACGGCATGGCGCGCCGCGGCCTGGTCGTGAAGCTGCTGACCGGTCTCAAGCAGATCTGCAACCACCCCGCCCAGTACCTCAAGGAGGACCGGCCGCGGATCGAGGGACGCTCGGGCAAGCTGGAGCTGCTCGACGAACTCCTCGACACGATCCTCGCCGAGGGCGCGTGCACCCTGGTCTTCACCCAGTACGTGGGGATGGCCAGGCTCCTGGAGACGCACCTCGCGGCGCGGGGCGTGCGGACGCAGTTCCTGCACGGGGGGACCCCGGTCGCCGAGCGCGAGGCGATGGTCGCCCGTTTCCAGAACGGGGACGTACCGGTCTTCCTCCTCTCCCTGAAGGCGGCCGGTACGGGCCTCAACCTCACCCGCGCGGAACACGTCGTGCACTACGACCGCTGGTGGAACCCGGCCGTGGAGGCCCAGGCCACCGACCGCGCGTACCGGATCGGGCAGGACCGGCCGGTGCAGGTGCACCGGTTGATCGCCGAGGGGACGGTCGAGGACCGGATCGCGACGATGCTCGACCGGAAGCGGGAGCTGGCGGACACCGTCCTCGGGACGGGCGGGGACGCCCCCGCGGAACTGACCGAACTGACCGATGCCGAGCTGGCGGAGCTGGTACGGCTGCGAGGGGACGGACGATGAGCGGCTACGGACACGAGGGCGACGAGCGGACGTTCGCGGCGCTGCCGCCCGCGCCGGGCACCACCTTCACCCGGACCTGGTGGGGCCGTGCCTGGCTCAAGGCCCTGGAGGACACCGCGCTCGACGGGCAGCAGCTCAAGGCGGGGCGCCGGCACGCGCGCGCGGGGGCGGTCGGCGCCGTGTCCGTACGGCCCGGCCGCATCACAGCGGTGGTCAAGGACCGCGACGGCACGCCGTACCGCGGCGACGTCCTGGTGCGCGAGTTCTCGGAGGAGGAGTGGGAGCGGTTCCTCGACCTCGCCGTGGACAGCGCGGGCCACATCGCCGCGCTGCTCGACCGCGAGATGCCGCCGCACCTGGTGGAGGACGCGGCGGCGGCCGGACTCGATCTGCTCCCGGGTATCGGTGACCTCGATCCGGAGTGCGGCTGTGAGGCGTGGGACCACTGTCCTCACACGGCGGCGCTCTGCTACCAGGTGGCACGTCTGATGGACGAGGATCCCTTCGTCCTGCTGCTCATGCGGGGGCGTGGCGAGCGCACGCTCATCGACCAGTTGCAGTCGCGCAGCGCTTCGCGTGCGGCGCGCGGCGGCCCGGGAACGGACGACACGCCCGGCACGGCGGCCTCCGGGGGTGTCGGTGGGATGCCCGGCGTGTCGGCCGAGGAGGCGTATGCGGCGGAGTTCCTGCTGCCGCCGCTTCCCGCCCCTCCGGCCGCCCTGGAGACGCCGGGCAGGTCGCCGTCCCTGGACACGGAGACGGAGCCGGGGCCGGGGATCGACCCGGCGGCACTGGAGTTCCTCGCCTCGGACGCGGCGGACCGAGCGCACCGGATGTTCGTCGAGGCCCTCGGGCAGGACACGACGGGAACGTCCCCCGCCCCACCACGACCCCGGCGTCTGACGGTCGCTCAGGACACCGTGCGGCTCGCGGCGGACGGCTCCCCCGCGCCCTGGATCGCGGCGCGCCTCGCCACCGCCTCGGGCCGGACGCGGGCGGAGTTCGACCTGGCCACACGCGCGTGGCGGTTCGGGGGCGCCGCGGCCCTCGCCGTACTGGAGGAGGAGTGGACACCGGACGCCGAGGCGCTCGCCCGGGCAGGGGCCCGGCTCGTCGAGGCCTGGGAGGACGACGAGCGTCCGGTGCTGCGACGGGCCGGCGGCGCGCGGTGGACGGCGGTGGGCGCGGAGGCGCAGCTGCGGCTCGGCGAGGACGGGCGCTGGTGGCCGTACCTCAAGTCCGGCGCCCGTTGGGCCCCCGCGGGTCCGGCCGACCGTGATCCCGCGACGGCCCTCGCCACGGCCCTGGGAGGTGTCTGGCGATCCCCCGTGGAATGAGGAGCGGCGTCCGGCGCGTGCGATCGCAAGGCGCCGGAGAGCCCTCGTAGCGGAGCTACTAGGGCTTTTCGGCAACGCGGCGAGCGTGCGTGCCGGACGCCGCGACGCCGCGGGGGACCGTCAGACACCTCCCGGCCACCGGGGCTACAGAAGCCGGCCGCTGAGCGTGCCGCCGGTGGCGGCGGGGGCGACCAGGCTGCAGGCGACGGTGTCCGAGCCGAGGAGGTAGCTGGTCCGGTACGGGTACTGGACGAAGGTGGTCCAGCGCGTGCCGAGCGGTTGCCGCGCGGCCTTGCGGCGCAGCGGTTCGCGGCACAGCAGTGTGGCCGCTTCCCGGACCGCCGCGTCGGTGGCGTGGACGCCGGTCAGTCTGAGGCGGGCGACGAGTTCGGCGTTGTGCGGCGTGTCGCAGGAGCGCCGGAGGGCTGTGCCCGGCGCGTCGCGATCGATGTCGAAGCAGTCACCGACGCGCAGCGCCTCGAAGGAGACGGGCCGGGCGGGCGTACCGTCGCCCGTCGCGGTGGCGCTGGTCGTCGGCCGAGGCGCGGGGGCGGTGCTCCCGGTACGCGAGGGGGTCGGTGCCCCGCCCGACGCGCTGCCGTCGGGGCGGGCGGGCGGGTCCGCGGCCCCGGTACGGGTCGGTATGCCGTCCTTCGCCACGTCGGCTGTCGGCGTGTCGCCCGTGCGGGCACCGGCTGCCGTGCTGCCGTCCCCGTGCGTGTCGGCCGACCTCCCGCCGGTCGGCGGGGCGGCGGTCCCACCGTCTCCTCCGACGACGGGTGACGGCGCGCCGGCCCGGTCGCCGCCCGGTCGGCCGTCGGCGGAGAGCTCCTGCTCGGTCATGCTTCCGACGGCCAGGAAGGCGCCCGCCACCAGGGCGGCCACGAGCAGCGGGACGAGCGGCACGCCGAAGCGGTGCGCACGTCGCACGGCCGGTCCGGGCCGGGGCGCACCGAGCCGGACGAGGCGGGCCGGTCCCCCGGACTCGGAGCCGGACGGCACGGGTGCGGCGTGGCGGGACGGAGCAGGGCCCGTGGCGGACGCGTCGGGTGTGGCGGACGCGTCAGACACGTCGGACGCGGCGGTCGGGCCGAGCTCGCGCAGGGCGCCGGACGTGCCGGTCGGACCGGACGCACCGTGCGCTCCCGGCAGGTCCGATGCGTCCGGCAGATCCGACGCACAGGGCGGATCCGATACGCCCGGCAGGTCTGACGTGTCCGGCAGTTCGGGCGGACCGGACAGGCCGGGCGCGCCCGGCCGACGGTCCGGCGGCGGGGTGGCGGTCGACGGGTGTGGCACGGGGTCCAGATTCGCCCGTCGGCGGATCCACGGCCACCCCTTTTCGGGGCTCGGGCGCGGCCCGTACAGAACCGTGACAATCGCCGGCCGTACTCCCGCCCGCCACCGCTGCCGACGCCCCGTCATGAGCTGCCCTACAGACCGAGTCGGCGCTCGGCGGCCTCGACCGTCTGGGCCAGGAGCACGGCGATGGTCATGGGACCGACACCACCGGGCACCGGGGTGATGAGGGAGGCGCGCTCGGCGGCCGAAGCGAAGTCGACGTCGCCGACGTTGCCCGGGTTGTAGCCGGCGTCGACGACGACGGCACCGGGCTTGATGTCCGCGCCCTTGATGAAGTTCGGCTTGCCGACGGCCGCCACGAGGACGTCGGCCTCGCGGACGACGGAGGAGAGGTCCTCGGTGCGGGAGTGGCAGTAGGTGACGGTGGCGTCGCGGCCGAGGAGGAGGAGTCCGGCCGGCTTGCCGAGGATCGCACTGCGGCCGACCACGACGGCGCGCTTGCCGCGGAGGTCGACGCCGTACGCGTCGAGGAGGCGCATGATGCCGCCGGGCGTGCAGGAGACGAAGCCGGGCAGACCGAAGCCCATGGCGGCGAAGGAGGCCATGGTGACGCCGTCGACGTCCTTCTCGGGCGCGATGGCCTCGAAGGCGGCGCGCTCGTCGATGTGCGGGCCGACCGGGTGCTGGAGGAGGATGCCGTGGACCTCGGGGTCCTCGGAGAGGGCGGTGATCGCGGCGACGAGTTCCCCGGTCGTCGTGGCGGCGGGCAGTTCGATGTGCTTGGAGCGGATCCCGGCCTTCGCGCAGCGGTTCTGCTTCATCTTCACGTACGTCACGGAGGCGGGGTCGGCGCCGACCAGGACGGTCGCGAGACACGGGGTGACGCCGGTGCGGCGGGTGATCTCGGCGGCGCGGGCGGCGGTCTCCTCGACCGTGCGGCGGGCGAGGGCCGTGCCGTCCATGAGGGTGGCGGTGCTGGTGGACATGATGGCTCCCGGGCTTCGTCTCTGACGGATGGTTCGCCCAGGCGCACGGCATCGGCACGGTCGCGCCCGTAAAGCGCGCTCCCGCCGGGCCGCTCCCCGGTGGTGATCCACCTCGAGCGCCAGTCACGGCCCGGCCCCACTGTACGTGAGGGGTCGCTGGCCGCTCGCGGAGAGGGGGGCACGGCGGACCGTCAGGTCGCTCGCCGGGCGGCCCGCGCACACGCGGACCGCACACGCGGACCGCGCCCGCGGGTCAGGCCGTGGAGGCGGGACCGGGCGGCAGGTGGACGGTCATGATCAGGTGGCAGGTCCCGGTGCCGGCGCCGCGGTAGGCGTGCGGGGCGTCGCCTTCGAAGGTGGCGGTCTGGCCCGCTTCGAGGGCGTGCTCGACGCCGTCGACGACCAGGGTCATCCGGCCGGCGGTGACGGAGACGGTTTCGACGACTCCGGCCTGGTGGGGATGGCTGGAATACTCCTCGTCCGGTTCGAGCTTCCAGCGCCAGACCTCGACCGGGGCCGGACCCGAGGTCGTGAGCATGAGCCGTGCCTCACCGCCTTCCGCTCCGGTCCACAGGGGCGTCACGGCATCGGCGGTCACGACGCGGACGCGCCCTTCGGACGGGCCTTCCATCAGGGCGGAGACGGAGACGCCGAGGGTGTCGGCCAGCCGGACCAGGGTGGCGAAGTTCGGGTTGCCCTGGGCCTTCTCGAGGCCGACGAGGGCGCCCTTGCTGACCTTGGCGCGTCGGCCGAGTTCGTCCAGGGACAGGCCGGCGCGGTTGCGGGCCGTCCTGACGTTGTGCGCGAGCGTCCGCAGAGCCGCCTCTGTCTCGGGCATCCGTTCACCTTCTCACAAGAGGACCATTTCATTGCACCGTCCGGTCGTTTGATTGACAACAGGCGGTCGGTCCGATGTACGGTTCAGTCGTTCCATTGATATAGTAAGGGATGTACGTACCGTGATCACTCTGCTGCTTGCCCTGGGCAGCTCCCTCGCCTACGGGTGCGCCGACTTCCTCGGCGGCCTCGGCGCCCGCAAGGCCCACGTACTGCGCACCGTGATGATCGCGGCTCCGGCTTCGCTCGCGGTCGAGCTGCTCCTCTGGCCCTTCCTCGGCGCCTCGTTCAGCCCCGGCGCGCTCGGCTGGGGCGCCGCGTCCGGCGTCGCTTCCGCAGCCGCGTTCGCCCTGCTCTACCGGACCCTGGCCATCGGCCCGATGAACGTGCTCTCGCCCGTCACCGCCCTCGTCTCGGCCATGCTGCCGGTCGGCGTCGGCCTGCTCCAGGGCGAGCGCCTGGGCGCGGCCGGACTGGTCGGGCTGCCGCTCGCCCTGGCCGCGGTCGTCCTGGTGAGCGCCGGCCACGGCGCCGGATCGGCCCGCCCGTCCCGTACGGCGCTGCTGCTCGCCTTCGGCGCGGGCGGCGCGATCGCCCTGCAGCTGGTCTTCCTGCACCAGGCTCCGTCCGACAGCGGCGTCGCCCCGCTGATCGTCGGCCGGGCCGTCTCCTCGGCCGTCACCCTGGTCGCGGCCGGAGTGATGTACCGCAGGCTGGGCGCCGAGAAGCCCGCGTACGCGATGTCGGCCGCCGCGGGCGTCCTGGACTCGGTGGCGAACCTGCTGTTCCTGCTCGCCGTCCGTGGCGGTGACCTCGCCGTCGTCGCCGTGATCACCGCCCTCTACCCGGCCGGCACCGTCCTGCTCGCCCGTGGCGTGCTCGCCGAGCGCGTCCACCGCGGTCAGCTCGTCGGCCTGGGCACCGCGGCCGTCGCCGTCAGCCTGCTCGCCCTCACCTGAGCCGGCCCGACGGCGACCACGTCGTCGTACCCCGCCCCCACCCCCTCGGCGCGCCACGCCACGGCACCCGCTCGACCGGATCCTCGGACAGCGGCCCCGTACCACCGGGGCTCACGGCAGGGGCGTACCGCCGGTCGCGTTGACGATCTCTCCGGTGATGTAACCGGCCTGGGGCGAGGCGAGGAAGACGTACGCGGGAGCCATCTCGGCCGGCTGCGCCGGCCGCCCCAGGGGCGACTGGCCGCCGAACTCCTTGGCGTCCGGCATCGTCGCGGGGATCAGCGGAGTCCACACCGGGCCGGGCGCGACCGCGTTGACGCGGATGCCGCGCTCGGCGAGCATCTGCGCCAGGCCGTGGGTGAACGAGATGATCGCCGACTTCGTCATCGCGTAGTCGAGCAGATGGGGGCTGGGCTGGTAGCCCTGCACCGAGGTGGTGTTGATGACGGAGCCGCCGCGCGGGATGTGGGGCAGTGCCTTCCGGGTGAGCCAGAACATGCCGTAGAGGTTGGTCTTCATCACCCGGTCGAACTGTTCCGTGGTGATGGCCTCGATCCCGTCCGGCTGCGCCATCTGGTAGGCGGCGTTGTTGACGAGAATGTCGATGCGTCCGTGCTCGGTCACGGCGCGGTCGATCAGCGCCGCGCACTGGTTCTCGTCCCGGATGTCGCAGGTGACGGGCGAGGCCTCGCGTCCTGCCCCACGGATCAGACGCGTGGTCTCCGCGGCCTCGTCCGCCTCCTCGGGCAGATGGGTGAAGACGACGTCCGCGCCCTCGCGCGCGTAGGCCAGGCAGACGGCCCTGCCGATGCCGGAGTCGCCTCCGGTGACCACCGCCACCCGGTCGAGCAGCACGCCGTGTCCGCGGTACGAATCCTCGCCGTGGTCCGGCCGGGGACGCATCTCCTCGGTGTGGCCGGGGTGGTCCTGCTGCTGGTCGGGGAACGGGGGCCGGGGGTGGCCGGTCACCGGGTCGGGGACGTCTGCCGGTTCCTGCGGGGACATCGGTGCCTCCGTCGTGCTTTCCGGTCGTCGGGATTCGGTCGTCGGGATTCGGGGGTCGGACGTCGGGATTCGGGGGTCGGACGTCGGGATTCGGGCGTGTTCAGGACGAGGGCGGATACTGCGCCCCCTTGAGCCGGCGGGCGAGGTGGGCGGTGTTGGCGGCCAGGGTCGCGGTGGTGGTCTCGGTCTTCTCCGGGGTCTTCTCCAGGTCCTGGTAGTCCGTTCCCTGCATGGCCTCACCGACCCAGTAGGTGACGGCGTTCGGGGCGAGGGAGAACCCGACGTCGTTGAGTCCCTGGAAGAGGTCGGCGCTCACCTTGTGCGCCCCGTCCTCGTTGCCCACGACGCAGACCGCGGCGACCTTGCCGTAGGTGAGCATCCGTCCCTCGTCGTCGGTTTCGGAGAGCTCGGCGTCCAGCCGCTCCAGTACCCGCTGGGCGATGCTGGACGGGTGCCCGAGCCAGATCGGGGTCGACAGGACGAGGATGTCGCAGCCGAGGACGGTGTCCCGGATCTCGGGCCAGGCGTCCCCGTCACCCATGTCGGTCTTCACGCCGGGGCGTACGTCGTGATCGGCGATCCGGATGACCTTGCCGCTCACGCCGTGCTCGCTCAGGGCGGCCATCGTCTGCTCGGCCAGCAGCTGCGAGCTGGACGGGGCCGGGGAGGGGGACAGGGTGCAGACCAGGGCGACCGCGCGCAGTGGTGTGGTTTCGGTGGCTTCCATCATGGCCACCGACTACCCCCGTCTCGCGTCCGTATCTCACCTTTCGGCGTTCTCCGCCCCCGACGGCGACGCAGAGTGGGCCAGGCGGCGGCCTTGGGGATGCGTACGCGGCGTGGCTGCCGAATAGTGCCGTACAGGCCGGGTAGGCGGGTCCATGCCCGTATCCGGACGAGCGTACGCGCGCTCGTAGCGGGCTCGTCACGCGCTCGCGCTCGTACTCGCGGACGGGGCGGGCGCCCGCCACCGCCCCGAAGACAGGAGCCTCCGATGACCCCGCTCGGCACGAGCACCCCGGAAACGACCGCCGGCCCCCGCCTCGTCGCGGGACGCGGTGACCTCTCGGGCGCCGTGGAGAGGGCACTGCGGACCGGCCGGCCGCCCGCGTACACCGAGGGCAGCATCCGGAGGGCGGACCCCTGGGGAGAGGACCTCCACCTCGCGCTGTACCTGCTGTACGAGCTCCACTACCGGGGTTTCGAGGGGGTTGACGACGCCCGCGAATGGGACCCGGACCTGCTGCGGCTGCGGCGGGAACTGGAGGACCGTTTCCTCCACGCGCTGCGCTCCGCACTCGCCGACGCGCCCAAGTCCGTCGACGAGGCCTTCGCGCCGCTGCTCGTCGAACCCGTCGATCCGCCCGACAGCGTCAGCCACCACCTGGAGACCGAGGGCGAGCTCTGGCAGCTGCGCGAGTACGCGGCCCTGCGCTCGCTCTACCACCTCAAGGAGGCGGACCCGCACGCCTGGGCCATCCCCCGGCTGACCGGCCGGGCCAAGGCCGCGATGGTGGCCGTCGAGTACGACGAGTTCGGCGCCGGTCACGCCGACCGCGTCCACGCCCGGCTCTTCGCGGACCTCATGACCGACCTCGGCCTCGACACGGCCTACGGCCACTATCTGGACCACGTCGACGCCCCGCTGCTCGCGACCGTGAACCTCATGTCCCTGTTCGGGCTGCACCGGGCGCTGCGCGGAGCCCTTGTCGGCCACTTCGCCTGTGTCGAGGTCACCTCCTCGCCCGGTTCCCGCAGGCTCGCCAAGGCCATGCGCCGCTGTGGCGCCGGGCCGGCCGCCGAGCGGTTCTACACCGAGCACGTCGAGGCCGACGCCGTCCACGAGCAGATCGTGCGGCGCGAGGTGATCGGCGGACTGCTCGCCGACGAGCCCGGGCTCGAAGCGGACATCGCCTTCGGCTGCGCGGCGACCGTCCTGCTGGAGGACAGGCTCGACGCCCACGTCCGCGAGGCCTGGACGGCCGGCCGCTCGGCGCTGCGCAGCCCCCTCGACCGTCCGGACCAGGTCTGAGCGTGGCCGGCCTCGACGCCTTCGCGGACGTGCTCGACTACCCGATGTACGTCGTGACGACGGCGGCCGGCGGCGAACGGGCGGGCTGCCTGGTGGGCTTCGCCTCCCAGTGCTCGATCGATCCGCCCCGCTTCATGGTGTGGCTCTCCACGGCCAACCGCACGTACCGCGTCGCGTGCCACGCCTCCCACCTCGCCGTACACGCGCTGCGGCACGACCAGCGGCGGACGGCCGAGCTGTTCGGCGGGCGGACCGGCGACGAGCTGGACAAGTTCGACCGGGTGGCCTGGTCTCCGGGGGCGGACGGAGTCCCCGTCCTGTCCGACTGCCGCGCCTGGTTCGTGGGCCGGGTGCGGGGACGCGTGGACGGCGGGGACCATGTGGGCTTCCTGCTCGTCCCCGTCACGGAGAGCCCGCCCGGCTCCGTCCGTCCGCCGCTCCTCCGGTTCAGTGACGTCGTGGACCTCTCCCCCGGCCACCCGGCCTGACTCAGCGGCCCGGGTGCGCTCCGGGGCCTTCGTGGTGGGGGGCCAGCGGGGTGGGCGAGAGGTCGGTCGTCTCCTCCCCCGGTTCGAGCAGGGTGTCCGCCGCCCCGACGATGAGCGGATCCGGCGTACCGACCGCCTTCACGTCCTTGTTCTCGTAGTCGACACGCGCCAGGAGGCTGCGCATGGCCTCGAGCCGGCCGCGCCGCTTGTCGTTGCTCTTGACCACGGTCCACGGCGCGTGAGCGGTGTCCGTCTCCCTGAACATGGCGACCTTGGCCTTGGTGTAGTCGTCCCAGCGGTCGAGCGAGGCGAGGTCGGTGGGCGAGAGCTTCCACTGCCGTACGGGGTCGACCTGGCGGATGGCGAAGCGGGTGCGCTGCTCGGAGCGGGAGACCGAGAACCAGAACTTCACGAGGTGGATGCCGTCCTCGACCAGCATCCGTTCGAACAGGGGGCACTGGTGGAGGAACAGCTCGTACTGCTCGTCCGTGCAGAAGCCCAGGACCCGCTCGACGCCCGCGCGGTTGTACCAGGAGCGGTCGAAGAACACGATCTCGCCGGGGGCCGGCAGGTGGGCCACGTAACGCTGGAAGAACCACTGCCCGGCCTCGCGCTCCGTCGGCTTGTCGAGGGCGACGATCCGGGCGCTGCGCGGGTTGAGCCGCTCGGTGAACCGCTGGATGGTGCCACCCTTGCCGGCGGCGTCCCGGCCCTCGCACAGCACCACGAGCCTGGCGCCGGTCTCCTTCGCCCAGCGCTGGAGCTTGAGCAGCTCGATCTGCAGGATCCGCTTCTGCCGCTCGTACTCGGCACGGCGGACCTTGCGGGTGTACGGATAGTTCTCCCGCCAGGTACGGATGGGTTCGCCGGTGGCGCTGAGCAGCACGGGCTGCTCGGGCCGCCTGGTGTCCACGCTGAGCCCGTCGAGCAGGCTCTGCTCAGGGACCTCCTGGGCCCGGCCCTCGTCCTCGCCGTCGCTCATGTCGACCATCCGTCGCCCCGCTCCACTCGCCCGCTCGGTCCGGCATCCTCGTACCACTGACAACCTGGTACCCACTGACAACCCGGTACCCACTGACACCCTGGTACCCACTGACACCCTGGTCCTCACCGACATCCTCGCGCCCACCGGTCCCGACCTCGCGGGCTTCCGGCTTGGCCGCGGCGGCTCGGGGCAGACGGGACTCATGACTGTGCCCAAGGCCCTCGTCCTCGTCCTCGACTCCACCGACCCTGAACCCCTGGCGCGGTTCTACGCGGCGCTCCTCGGCGCCACCGTGGAGCCCCACGAGGGCGACCCCGACCTGCTGCTCCTCTCCGGCGATTCCGGGGCGGTGCTCGGGATACGCCGTGACCTCGGGCAGGCCCCGCCGAGTTGGCCCCGGCCCGAGGACGCTCAGCAGGCCCACCTGGAGATCCTCGTGGCCCCCGACGCCCTCGACGAAGCGGAACGCGAGGCGGTCTCGCTCGGCGCGCGGCCCGTCGCGGCGGTGCGCGACGGCACCCGGACCGACCGGCGCACGGACCTGCGCCGCTACACGGACCCGGCCGGCCACTCGTTCGTCCTGGCCACGACATCCCCTGACCGGGCCGCCCCGCGTCTCCCCCGCCCACGGCAGGCCTGAGCGCGGGCGGGAGCACGGCGCCCCCGCCTCCCCGTGAGGGGGCGGGGGCAGCCGGCTCGGGCGTCGCGACACGCGTGGGGCCTGCCTACTTGTCACGGTCCAGGGAGTCGCGGACGCCTTCGGCGCGCTCGCGGGCCGAGTCGGCCGCATCCCGGGCCTTGCCCTTCATCTGGTCCGCCTTGCCCTCCGACTCCATGCGCTTGTTGCCCGTGACCTTTCCCGCGGTCTCCTTGAGCTTGCCCTTCGCCTTCTCCGTGCCCTTGCCTGCCATGGCGTACTGCCCCTTTCCTGTGGACGGGTTCAGGTGCCACGCTAAGCAGACTCCGTGGATCCCGCTCGTCGACCGGTCACCCTCGGTGAGCGTTTGAGGGGGCCGGGACGGGACAGACGCCGATCGCGCCACAGCGCCCGGCGGCCGAGCCGCCCGCGCGTTCCGCTCCACGAGAAAGGCGATCATGATCACTTCCACCTTGGCAGTCGCGCCCGCTCTCACTCCCGGGCCCGTTCTCGCGTCGGCCGGATCCAACGCCGTGCTCTTCGCCGTGGCCATCGGCGTGGTGGTCGTCGTCCTGTTGCTCTCCGCGTTCTGGTGGGGCAGTCGCCGTGTCGCGCGGCGCCGCCGCCCGGTCGGTGACCCCACGCAGGGGAACGCCCGGTCGGACCGCGACTCGTGGACCACGCCCGATGAGGACCGCGATCTCGGCGACTCGCACCGCTGACGTGTTCGTACGGTCCACCACTCGCCTCCGGCGCCGCGCCGCGCCGTCGTGACCGCTGCCGGCGGGCCCGCCGGCAGCGGCGCCCTTCGGGCCCGGCCGATCCTGGACGCGAAGCCGACACACGCTTGTCACATACGGACCGGAATGCCCTCCCCGCCGCCGACGGTTGTCGCAGACATGACTATCGGTGTGACGCTGAGTACGACCTCACGACAGCTTCCGATCGACGCGACCGTCCGGCTCGCGAAGGAGGCACGGGCCGCCGGACTGACCTCCGGCTGGTTCGGGCAGAGCTTCGCGTACGACTCGCCCCTGCTGGCCGCGATCGTCGGCCGGGAGGTCCCCGGGCTTCAGGTGGGGACGTCCGCGATCCCCGTCTTCGGCCGTCATCCCCTGTTGGTCTCCAGCCAGGCCCAGACGGCACAGGCGGCGACGGGCGGCCGCTACCACCTGGGGATCGCCCTCGGCACCCGGCACCTCACCGAAGGCGGCTTCGGCATCCCGTACGAGCGTCCCGTCGCACTGCTCCGGGAGTTCCTCACCGCCCTGCGGCCTCTCCTGGAGACGGGGCGGGCCGACTTCCGGGGCGAGCTGCTGACGGCGAGGACCCCGCTGCCCGCGGCGGTGCCCGGCGGCGCGGAACCGCCGGTGCCGCTGCTCGTCGCCGCCATGGGCCCGCAGACGCTGCGGGTCGCCGGCGAACTCGCCGACGGCGTCCTGCCGTTCCTGGCGGGCCCGCGGGCCCTCGCCGAGCACATCGTCCCGGCCGTCACGGCCGCCGCCGAGGCGGCGGGCCGGCCGTCCCCGCGGATCGTGGCCCTGGTCCCCGGGGTGGTGACCGCCGACGCCGGGAAGGTCCGGGAGGCCGCGGCCTCGGCGCTGGCCCTGTACGACGACATCCCCTCGTACCGGCGTGCGATCGGTCTTTCCGGCGGCGCACGGGCCGTCGACCTGGCGGTGATCGGTGACGAGGAGCACGTGGCCGCGGAGGTGCGGCGCTACCGTGAGGCCGGTGCGACGGAGGTGGTGGTCACCGCGACCGACCTCGGCGGTGAGGCCGACCGGCGCCGCACCTGGAAGCTGCTCGGAGAGCTGGCGCGCGCCTGAGCCCGGACCGCCGTGGCCGCTCACCCGGTCGGCGCGCCTCCACCACCCGGCCCGAAGCGCCGACGCGCACAGGGGACCGGACCGCCGTGACCCCATGGCCCCCGCACCCCGGTCGGCGCCGCCCGCGGAGTCGACGCGCGCGCCCGAGACCGGCCCCGGTGGCCCCGCGCCCGGTCAGCGTGGCTTCACGCCGACCGGGCGCCGGAGCAGATAGACGGCGGCGGAGGCGACCAGCACCAGCATGCAGGCGATGAACACGAGGCCCGCCCCTTCGAGCCCGAGCGGTCCGGCCAGCAGGCCCACGCCGATCACGGGGATCGAGATGCCGGTGTACGCGACCACGAACAGGGTCGAGATGACCGCCGCGCGCCGGTCCTCCGGCGCCGCGGCCGCGACGGAGGACAGCGCCGCGCGGAAGGCGAGTCCCTGCCCGGCGCCACCGACGACGGCGGCGAGGACGATGAGCGCCAGGAGGTCCGTGTGGAGCGCCGCCGCGAGGAGGGCGAGGCCGGCGAAGAGCACGACGCAGCCCAGGGAGAGGGAGCGTGCCACCCCGACGCGGTCGACGGCCAGTTGTCCGGCCGTGGAGGCGAAGAAGGCCAGGGCGACGACGAGGCCGCTCACCGCGTGGTTGTCCACGTGCAGGTAGCGGGCGAGGAACGCGGGGCTGACCGAGGTGAACACGCCGAACAGCGCGAACCCCACGAAGCAGGCGATCGCCGCCGGCACGAACGCCGCTCTCACCTGGGCCGGCAGGGCGGGCCGCCGCGGTCGTACGGCGGTCAGGGGGCGCCGCTCCCGCACGGTCTCCGGGAGCCACAGCAGGACGGCGGCCGAGACGGCCACCAGGGCGAGGTGCACGGCGAACGGCAGCAGCAGCGGCTCGGCGGCGTACTCCGCGAGCAGGCCGGCGAGCAGGGGGCCGCACCCCAGGCCGCCCATGTTGGCGGCGGTGGCCACGAAGGTGGCCCGTGCCCTGCCGCCGGGCGGGGCCAGCTCCATCACGTAGGCGGTGGCGGCGCCGGTGAACAGTCCGGCCGACAGGCCCGAGAGCAGCCGGCCCGCGTACAGCAGGCCGAGGCCGTCGGCGGTCAGGAAGCAGACCGCGCTCGCCGCCGCGAAGGCCAGGCCCCAGAGCAGCGGGGGCCGTCGGCCGACGACGTCCGAGGCGTTGCCCGCCAGGAGCAGTACGCCGATGACACCGAAGGCGTACACGGCGTACACGACGGTGACCGTCAGCTCGGAGAACCCGAACTTCTCCTGGTAGAGCGGGTAGAGCGGGGTCGGCAGCGTGGTGCCGGCCATGCACACGACGAACACCGCTCCGGCGAGCAGACATCGGAGCCAGCCCTGACGTTCCTCTTCCATGTCGCGACCGTAAGCCCGTCGGAGGCCGATCGGACGGCGCGAACTGCGGTACCGGTGGCGACGTCACCCGACCTGCGGGCAGACTCGCCGACGAACTGAGCGCCAGTCAAAGAACGCACTAATTATGACTTTCCTGTGCGCAAGGCTGGAAGATTCTTTCACCTTGTGCATACCAATCCGCTCAAGGGCGTTCCGAACTGATCAAGGGCGCCTCTATAGTTCCGACGTTGCGATCTCCTTCCCCCGTGCCTGCTCCCGAGAGTCTGGTTGATGTCGGCATCCCTCACCCCGTTCCGCCCCGCCCTGACCGCCGCGTTGCTGACGGCCGCCGCGGGCGGCGCACTCGCCGCGGCGGCGACGGCCGCGGCACCGGCCGGGGTCCGCCCCGCCCTCGGCTGGTTCGCCGTCTGCGGCGCCCTGCTGCTGTCCGCCGCGGCCTTCTCCGTCACCTGGTACGCGCGCACCGCGCGGGCACACGACCGGAGGGCCGAGGTCCTCGCCGCGGAACTCGCCTCCCGCGAGGCCTACGTCAGCCGGTTCAAGGCCGCCGCCGAGCGGGAGGCCGCCGAGCTGAAAGAGCGTCACGAGGCGGAGGCCGCCGGCCACGCGGCGCGGGCCGAGGAGCTCGTCCGGGCCCACCGGGCCGAGACGGCCAGGCTCGCCGAGGCGCGGACCGCCGACCTCGAACGCCTCGAAGGCCGGCTGCGCCGCGCGGAGTCCGGCCGGTCCGCCGCCATGGCCGCGGCGGCCAACGCCGCCGGGCGCATGCAGGCCCTTGCCACGAGCATGATGGCCGACCTGCGGGAGATGGAGCACCGGCACGCCGACGAGGACGTACTCACCGACCTGCTCCACCTCGACCACCGCACCGCCCAGGCGGGACGGCTCGCCGACTCCGTCGCGGTGCTGACCGGGGCCCGCTCCGGCCGGCGCTGGGCGCGTCCCATCGTCATGGAATCGATCCTGCGCGGCGCCATGGGCCGGATCGGCGGCTACCAGCGGGTGCGGCTGCACTCCGGCAGCGACGCGGCGATCGCCGGTCACGCCGCCGAGGGCATCATGCACGCGCTGGCCGAACTCCTCGACAACGCGGCGAACTTCTCGCCGCCGAGCGCGGAGGTCCACGTCTACGTGGAGGAGGTGCCGGCGGGCATCGTCATCACCGTCGAGGACAGCGGCCTCGCCATGAGCGACGTACAGCTGAGGCGCGCCGAGGCCGCCGTCGGCGCGGCGGCCCAGGACCTCGCCGGGCTCTCGGGCACCCGTCTCGGCCTGCACGTCGTCGGCCGACTGGCCCGCAAGCACGGTCTGACCGTGTCCTTCCGGCCCTCCGCCCGCGGCGGTACCGGCGCCCTCCTGATGGTTCCTCAGGAGCTGATCAGCCACGCGGCGGCCGATCCCGCCGGCGCCTCCGGCGAGCCGGCGCTCCCCGTCTCCGGCCGCGGTGTGACCTCCCCCGGCCCCGACCGTACGCCCGTCGGCCGGCCCGCCCTCGCCCCGGCCGCCGCCGCGGCGTCCCGGCCGTCCGAGCCGGAGGCCGTGCACGAGACCGTCGCCGACGGCGGCGCACCGGAGCCGGCGGTGGACGGGATCGTCCTGCCGCGCCGTCGCCGCGGAGAGACCCTCGCCTCCCAGCTCAAGAACGAGGGAGTACCCGCCAAGGCCCGCGAGGAGGCTCCCCGCACCGGTGCGGGGACCGCGACCCCGCCGCGCTTCGGCAGCTTCCACCGGGCCGTACGCGGGGGCGGCACCCGACCGGAGGACGGACCGCGGGCGACCACCCGCGGCGCCGAGGGATCCCCGGCCGACCCCGCCGACTCCCCCCGGGGCCGGGCGGCCGACGACCGCCCGGCCGACCTCCCCGTACCGTCCGCCCCTCAGGACCCGACGGTCGCACCGCACCCGTCGACGTCCTCGAACCCCCCGTATTCGGAAGGCAATCCGCGATGACCGGCACCACCACCGACGAGAAGCTCAGCTGGCTCCTGGAAGGCCTGCTGGAACGCACCCCGGCCACCCGGCACGCGCTGGTGCTCTCCCGTGACGGCCTCAAGCTCTGCCGCACCTCCGGGCTCTCCGTGGACCAGGCCGACCAGCTCGCCGCCATCGCGGCGGGCATCCAGAGCCTGTCGCACGGCGCCTCCGTGGAGTTCGGCGACGGCACCGGCGGAGTCCGCTCCGCGATGGCCGAGTTCTACGGCGGCATCCTGTTCATCGTGGAGGCCGGGGACGGCGCACACCTCGCGCTGGTCGCCGACGAGGACGCCGACGCCGGACTCATCGGCCACAACATGGCGGAACTGGTCGAGCAGCTGGGCGAGCACCTCGTCGCCAGGCCCCGGGGATGAGCCGGGTCAGGCCGGGCCGGGACGACTCCCCCGACCGCCTCTACACCGTGACCGGCGGTCGCAGCCGTGCCGGATCGGACGCCTTCGACCTGGTGACGCTGGTGGTCGCCGAGAGCGATCCGGTCCCCGGCATGCAGTCCGAGCACGCCGCGATCCTGCGGATGTGCCGCTTCCCCATGGCGGTGGTGGAGGTGGCGTCCGGGCTCGGACTGCCCGTGTCGATCACCCGGATCCTCCTGGCCGACCTGCACGCCACCGGCCGGATCAGCGCCCGCCACCCCCGCCCCGCGTACCGCCTTCCCGATCACGACATCCTGGAGCAGGTGCTCGTTGGACTCCGTAGCCTCTGAACAGCGCCAGACCCTGCACAGCACCGCCGACAACGGACTGAAGATCGTCGTCGTCGGCGGGTTCGGAGTCGGCAAGACCACCCTGGTCCGCTCGGTCAGCGAGATCCGTCCGCTGAACACCGAGGAGACGATGACGCAGGCGGGCGAGCACATCGACGACACGGTCGGCGTCGCCGCGAAGACGGCCACCACCGTCGCCTTCGACTTCGGCCGGATCTCGCTCGACGCTCACAACGTGCTGTACCTGTTCGGTGCCCCCGGCCAGGAGCGGTTCTGGTTTCTGTGGGACCGGCTCTTCTCCGGGACGCTCGGTGCCGTCGTGCTCGTCGACACCCGTCGGCTCGCCGACTCCTGGTACGCCGTCGACCGGCTGGAACACCACGGCACCCCGTTCGTCGTCGCCTGCAACGACTTCGGCGGACCCGCCCACACCCCCGCCCAGATCCGCGAGGCCCTCGACCTCGCCGACGAGGTGCCCCTGGTCTTCTGCGACGCCCGGTCGCGCGAGTCCAGCAAGCAGGTCCTCATCTCGCTCGTCGAGCACCTGCGGACCCTCGTCGCCCCGGACCCGCAGCCGATACCGGAGCCCACCCCGTGACCCACCCCGAGCACCGGCCCGTCCCGCTGAGCGGCCCCCGGTTCCAGACCGACCCCGTCGAGCTGTACCGGCGGATACGGCGCGAGCACGGCGCCGTCGCCCCGGTCCTGCTCGACGGCGACATACCCGCCTGGCTGGTCCTGGGCTACCGCGAGCTGCACCAGGTCACCAGCGACCCGGTCCTCTTCTCGCGCGACTCCGAGCTGTGGAACCAGTGGGACGCCGTCCCGGCGGACTGGCCGCTGCTGCCCATGATCGGCCGCAGGCAGCCCTCCATCCTCTACACCGTCGGCGAGCGGCACCGCGAGCGGGCCGGAGTCATCTCCGACGCGCTGGAGGGCGTCGACCCGTTCGTCCTGAAGGAACGGACCGAGCGCTTCGCCGACGAGCTCATCGACGCCCTCTGCGGCAAGGGCGCCTGCGACATCATCGCCGAGTACGCGATGCTGCTGCCGGTACGGGTCCTCGCCAGCATCTACGGCTTCGCCGACGAACAGGGGCCGGGCCTCGTCACCGCCATGAACGCCATGATCAACGGCCAGGAGGGCGCGCTGGAGGGCCAGCGCCATCTGGCCGGGTCCATGGTCGCGCTCCTCGCCGCCAAGGCCGGGGCGCCCGCCGACGACGTCGCCTCACGGATGATCGCCAACACCGCGGGCTTCACCGCCGAGGAGGTCGCCCAGGACCTCATGGTGATGATGGCCGCCGGCCACCAGCCCACCGCCGACTGGATCGGCAACTCGCTCCGCCTGATGCTCACCGACGACCGGTTCGCGGCCTCCCTCTCCGGCGGCCGGCACAGCGTCGGCGAGGCGATGAACGAGGTCCTGTGGGAGGACACCCCCACCCAGAACGTCGCCGGGCGGTGGGCCTCGCGCGACACCCGGCTCGGCGGACGCCGGATCGACCGCGGCGACCTGGTGCTCCTCGGCCTCGCCGCCGCCAACTCCGACCCGCACGTACGGGCCGACTCCGGCGCCTTCACCGGCGGCAACAACGCCCACCTCTCCTTCGGGCACGGTGAGCACCGCTGCCCCTTCCCGGCACAGGAAGTCGCCGAGACCATCGCCAGGACCGGGATCGAGGTGCTGCTCGACCGGCTGCCGGACATGGACCTCGCGGTGGCCGAGGACGCCCTCGCCCGCCGCCCGTCCCCCTGGCTGCGGGGCCTCTCCGCACTGCCCGTGACCTACACCCCGACCCCCGCCCTTGGAGTCTCCGCATGAGCTGCCCGTACGACCACACCGCCGCGCCCGGCACCGACGTGATCACCCTCGACCCCTTCGTCGGTGACCTCGACGGCGAGAGCGCGCGGCTGCGCGAGGCCGGTCCGCTGGCCCGCGTCGTCCTGCCCGGCGGGGTGCCCTGCTGGGCCGTCACCCGGCACGCCGAGGCGCGAAAGCTGCTCACCGACTCCCGCCTCGTCAAGGACATCGACGCGTGGGGGGCCTGGCAGCGCGGCGAGATACCCCTCGACTGGCCGCTGATCGGCCTCGCCAACCCCGGGAAGTCCATGCTGACCGTGGACGGCGACGAGCACCGGCGGCTGCGCACCCTGGTCGCCCAGGCGCTCACGGCGCGCCGGGTGGAGCGGCTGCGCGCGGGCATCGAGGCACTGACCGAGGGGATGCTCGACCGGCTCGCGCAGCGCCCGGCCGGCGAGGTCGTGGACCTGAAGGCGGAGTTCGCGTACCCCCTGCCGATGAACGTGGTCGGCGAGCTGATGGGCGTCGACGCGGCCGACCACCCGCGGATGAAGACGCTGTTCGACAAGTTCTTCTCGACGCAGACGCCGCCGGAGGAGGTGCCGCAGATGATGGCGGACCTGGGCGCCCTGTTCGCCGGCATCGTCGCGGGCAAGAAGGAGAACCCGGGTGACGACCTCACCAGCGCGCTGATCGAGGCGTCGGAGGACGGCGACCGGCTCAGCACGGAGGAGATCACCAACACCCTCCAGCTGATGGTGGCCGCCGGCCACGAGACGACCATCAGCCTGATCGTGAACGCCGTCGTCGCCCTGGAGACCCACCCCGAGCAGCGCGCCCTGGTGCTCAAGGGCGAGGTGCCGTGGGAGAACGTCATCGAGGAGACCCTGCGCTGGTCGACGCCCACCTCGCACGTGCTGATCCGCTTCGCGGCCGAGGACATCGAGGTCGGTGACCGGGTGCTGCCCAAGGGCGAGGCCCTGATCGTGTCGTTCGGCGCGATCGGCCGGGACGAGGAGCAGTACGGCCCGACGGCGGGCGACTTCGACGTGACCCGCACGCCGAACCGCCACATCTCCTTCGGTCACGGTCCGCACGTGTGCCCGGGCGCGGCCCTGTCCCGTCTGGAGGCCTCGGTGGCCCTCCCCGCCCTGTACGCGCGCTTCCCCGAGCTCCGGCTCGCCGTGCCGCGCGAGGAGCTCCGGAACAAGCCGGTCGTCACGCAGAACGACCTGTTCGACCTCCCGGTCCTCCTGGCCTGACCGCCTGACGCCCCGGCCTGCCCCGTGACGGGGAAGGCCGGGGCGTACCCCGGGCAGGCCCGTCCCCGCCCGGTCAGCCGACTCCGTCGGCCGCCGCCACCCGGTGGGCCTCCAGGCCGGGAGCGGCGAGCAGGTCGGCGATGAGCTCGTCGGAGCCGCCGACGTACGTGCTCACCAGGTCGACGTCACCGCCCACGCACCAGGCGCGGTCCTCCGGCCACCACAGGTCGGGCAGTTCCGCGAACCGGTCCAGGAGCTCGGGGGACACCGCGTCGGCCAGCGGCCCCGACAGCAGGATCTCGTCCCGGCCCGGTGTCGGGAAGGTGGGCACTCCCTCCCACTCCCAGCGGCCGTACCCGTGCCACAGCCCGTACCAGCAGCGGTCCGGTGTGCCCGTGTGCCGCGCCAGTACGGGGATCAGCGCACGCGCGACCCCGGCGGGTGTGGGCCCCTCGGCCGGGTGCTCGTCCCACACTCCGGGCAGGCCGTACTCCTCCCTGTTCTGGTAGAACCGCTCGACCCCGATCACCTCGTGCCAGTCCGTCAGCGCCTCGACCCGCCGCCCGTGGGCGGCGGCGACGGCGTTCCAGCGGACGGGGCGCTCGTCGAGCTCCGCGGGGTGCAGCACGCGCGCGTACGCCGGGAAGCCGGGCGCGGCGACACCGGCGACGGTGCCGAAGTCCCCGTATCCGGGGCGGCGTTCGGTCAGCCAGCGGGCCGACCCGAGGTCCGCCTTCTCGACGAACAGCCGCCCGTACGGGTCAGGGCCTGCTTCTCGGCCCGATCGGTTCCATGGATCCATTCGTCCAGTCTCCCCCGGACCGTCGGCCGAACGGCGATTCGAGGATCCGACACCCTTTCCGGATGATCACCGTTTCCTTCGGTCGGGGTGGTCGTTGCACTCGAAGATCCATTGGGGTGACCAAGCGTCACCACCGAGTCGAATGGCTGTGCGCGCACGGTGCCCGGCCGGGCCGGCTCGTCGCGATCGTCATGGACAAGGGCTGGGAGCAGGCGGTCGCCGCGTACGCGGTGCTGTTCTCGGGCGCCGCGTACCTCCCCGTCGACCCCGACCTGCCCGGCGCCCGTGTCCGTCATCTGCTCGACAGGGGCGAGGTCGACCTCGTCCTCACCCAGGCACGGCTCGACGACGCCCTCGACTGGCCGACCGGACCGCTGCGACTCTGCCTCGACCGGCCGCTGCCCGCCGACACCGACACACCGCTCCCCGCCGGCGGCAGCCCCGACGACCTCGTGTACACGATGTTCACCTCCGGGTCGACGGGCGAGCCGAAGGGCGTGATGGTCAATCACCGGGCGGTCGTCAACTGTGTCCTCGAGAGCGTCGAGGCGTTCGGCCTCACCGAGGGCGACCGCTGTCTCGCGGTGACCTCGCTCCACCACGACCTCTCGGTCTTCGACCTCTTCGGAATGCTCGGCGCGGGCGGCGCGGTGGTCGTGCCGGCCGCCGCGGACCGCCGTGACCCGGCGCACTGGGCGGAGCTCGTCTCCACGCACGGGGTGACGGTGTGGAACTCGGTCCCGGCCATGATGGAGATGCTCCTGGAGACCGTCGGGGACGACGGCTCGCTCGCCCCCCTCCGGCTCGTCGTGCTCGGCGGCGACTGGATCCCGTTGGCCGTACCGCGCCGACTGGCCGCGACCCGGCTGGTCGCCCGGATCCGCGACCGGTTCCGGATCGCGATCACTCTCCGCGCGGTGTTCACCTCCCGTACGGTCGCGGACCTGGCGGTCGCGGTCGACCGGCTCGGGTGCGACGGGGGCGGGGTGGGCGACGAGGGCTGACGTCCTGCGGTCCTGGGGCGGGGCGGTGGGCGGTATCCGCCCCCGGCCCGTCCCTGGCCTGTTCCCGACCCGTCCCTGACCTGTTCCCGGCCCGGTCGTCCCCGGCCCGGGCGCGGGCCGTACCCTTGCCGCCGCGATCATCATCGGGACGAGGACACACAGGGGAACGCATGGCCATCCACCGTCCGGGGCTGCCGGAGGACCTTCCGTCGGGCGAGGCGCTGTGGGCCCGCTGGGCGCTGCTCGCCGCCGTCGGGGCGACCACCGAGGAGGAGCGGCGCACGAGCGGCTACCGCACCGGCCGCTGGATCGACGCCGAGGGCCTCCACTACGACGACTCCGGCTGCACCTGGTGGACCATGTCCCGGATGGGCGAGGGCCGGTACGTGCTCTACGGCGAGGACGAGTCGAGCGGCGTCAAGTGGCACGGGACGCCGATCGACATGCTGGCGGGCGGTCCGGACTGGCTCCCGTACGACGAGTTGCACGACCGGATCGAGGGGTACGAGCTGGGCTGCGTCTACTGGTACGAGAACGGTGCCTGGGCCCGCGCGCCGTACCCCGACGACCTCCGTGACGACGGTCTGGACTGCGGCATGAGCGGCTTCGTCGAACGGGACCGGGTCCTGGCGGAGCTGGCGGAGTACGTCGACGACGTGGCCGGCGGACCGGGCGCGGACGGTCTCCTGGCCGACGCGGAGGCGCACCGGCTGGAGCCGGGGACGCTGCTCGGGCGGCTGCTGCCGGAGAGCCCCGACGGCGAGCCGCTGGACCCGCCTGCCGTCGCCAGGGCCCTCGTGCTCGCGGGCCTCACGGGCCCGGGCGCCGCCGTGTCGTAGGGCGCCGGGGCGCGGCCCCGTGAGGCCGCCGGCGTCTCAGGTGGCGGCGGTCGTGATGTGGGCGCAGGCCCGTACGACCTCGTCGAGGGCCAGGCCCTCGTCCCGCAGGGCGCGCTGCCGGTCCGCGCCACCGCCGCGGATCAGGTGGGTGGTGACTCCCTGACGCGCCGCATCGAGGTCTCCGGCGTCCCGCAGCGCGTCCTCGGTGTGCCGGAGGAGCGCGTCGAAGGCCGCTTCGGGGCTGGTCTCCCGCATGGTGACGGGATGGACGAGCGGTCCGCCGAGCCCGGACCGGGCGGCGCGCCAGGAGGCCAGCCGCAGGAGGCCGGCGGAGATACGGGCGGGGCCCTCGCCGTTCCGCCAGGCGCGGGCGGCGGTCTCCACGAGGCCGCGGGCCAGGGTGGCGACGAGCACGGTCGTGGCGGGTTCCAGGCAGACGTCGGCGACCCTGATCTCGACGGTCGGGTAGTTGGCGGAGAGACGGGCGTCGAAGTAGATCATGCCGGGGTCGCGCAGGACCCCGGTCGCCAGCATGTCCTCCACCTGCTCGTGGTAGCGCTCGGCGCTGCCGAAGAGTTCGTACGGCCCGGCGGACGGCCAGCGGTTCCACACCCGGCTGCGGTAGCTGCTGTACCCGCTGTCCTGCCCCTGCCAGAACGGCGAGTTCCCGCTGAGCGCGTTGAGGAGGGGGAGCCAGGGCCGGATCCGGTCGAGGACGGCGACCCCCTCCTCGTCGGACTCCACGGCCACGTGGACGTGGCACCCGCACGTGAGCTGCTCCCTGGTGGTGAGCGCGAACTGCTCGGCCATCCACCGGTACCTGAGGCCCAGTTGGCGGGAGGGCTCCACGGGGAGCGGCGAGGTGGCGAGGGCGGCGACGAGAGCGCCGGCCTCGCGGGCGTACCGCCTCGCCTCGCCGCGCAGCCGGACGATCTCGTCCCGCAGCTCGTCCATGTCCTTCATCGGCCGGGTGGAGAACTCCAGCTGCTCCTGGTGCAGCTCCTTCTCGAAGCTCTTTCCCGCCTCGTCCCCCTTCAGGGCCGCTGACGCGAGTACCGCCGACGAGACCGCGAGGGGCTCTCCCGTCCTCGCCTCGACGAGCATGAGCTCCTCCTCGACTCCTACCGTGCGCATGGACGCTCCTGTCGGCATGGGAAGCCCGGACCCGCCGGCCGGCCCTGGGGCCGTGAGCGGGTGCGGGACAGGGACGATGCGCGTATGCCCAGTTCCGCGGCGGTGACGCGCCCCGAGGAGAGGAGATCCTGTCGGGCACCGCGGTCCAGGGCAAGAGCGCTTTCCCGGCCCCTGCGGGCGGACGGGCAAGGCCCGTCGTCGGCGCGGTCCCCTCCCTCGCCCGCCCCTCCCCGTCGGCCGGTCCCGCACTCCGCCATTGACAGGCTCATCTCAACCTCACATTCTGAGAGCGCTCTCAGAACTGTCCGCCCCCTCCGGATTCCCCCCGCACGGAGTCCCCCACCTCCGAGGAGCCCCACGTGCCCTCCCGCCATCGGCGCGCCTACGTCCGACTCGCGCCCCTCGCCGCCGCCGCGGTGATCGGAACCGTCGTCACCGTCACCGCCCCCTCCCACCCCGTCGAGGCCGCCGTCCCCTCGACCATTCCGCTCACCTTCACGAACAACTCCGGTCGCGGCGAGCAGGTCTACGTCTACAACCTGGGCACCGAACTCTCGACGGGCCGACAGGGCTGGGCCGACGCGAACGGCACCTTCCACCCGTGGCCGGCCGGGGGCTCGACCCCCGTCCCCGCGCCGGACGCCGCCATCGCCGGGCCGGCCACCGGCCGGTCGATGACGATCCGGCTGCCGAAGTTCTCCGGCCGGATCTACTTCAGCTACGGACAGAAACTGGTCTTCAAGCTGGCGACGGGCGGCCTGGTGCAGCCCGCGGTCCAGAACCCGAGCGACCCCAACAGGAACATCCTCTTCAACTGGTCCGAGTACACGCTCAACGACTCGGGCCTCTGGATCAACAGCACCCAGGTCGACATGGTCTCGGTGCCGTACGCCGTCGGCGTCAAGCGGCCCGACGGCACCGTCGCGAACACGGGACGCCTCAAGCCCGGCGGCTACCGGGGCTTCTACGACGCGCTGCGCGGCCAGCCCGGCGGCTGGGCCGGTCTCATCCAGACCCGCGCCGACGGCACCGTGCTGCGCGCCCTCGCGCCGGGGCACGGCATCGAGGCGGGCGCGCTGCCGTCGGGGGTGATGAACGACTACATCAACCGCGTCTGGAGCAAGTACGCCACGTCGACCCTGACCGTGACGCCCTTCGCGAACCAGCCCTCGGTGAAGTACTACGGCCGGGTCTCGGGCAGCGTCATGAACTTCACGAACAGCGCCGGGGCGGTCGTCACCTCCTTCCAGAAGCCGGACTCCGACAGCGTCTTCGGCTGCTACAAGCTCCTCGACGCCCCGAACGACCAGGTGCGCGGCCCCATCTCCCGTACGCTCTGCGCCGGTTTCAACCGCTCCACGCTGCTCACCAACCCGAACCAGCCGGACACTTCGTCGGCCGGTTTCTACCAGGACACGGTGACCAACCACTACTCCCGCAAGATCCACGCCCAGATGGTCGACGGCAAGGCGTACGGCTTCGCCTTCGACGACGTCGGCGCGCACGAGTCACTGGTGCACGACGGCAGTCCGCAGCAGGCGTACGTCACGCTCGACCCGCTGGACTAGAAGGCCGCAGGACCACCTCCTCCCGACCCGCCGACCGCCGACCGCCGCACCGGATATTCCCTGGTGCGACGGTCGGTGGACGGGGAGACTCGCGCCATGGTGGACATGTGCGCGTTCCGGGAGGCGGTCGACCGCCGGGCGGCCGGCGGCCCCGGCGGACCGGCGGAGGAAGCGGCGGGGCGGCTGGGGCTGCGGACGGCGGTGATGCTGGAGGGACCGAGCGATCTCGCGGCCGTCGAGGCCCTGGCCGCACTGCGCGGCCGGGACCTCGCCGCCGAGGGGGTGTGCGTACTCTCGATCGGCGGGGCGATGAGCGTGGGGCGCTATGCCGACCTGCTCGGCCCGTCCGGTCTCGGCCTGCGCCTGACAGGCCTGTGCGACGAACGCGAGCAGCGTTACTACGACCGCGCCCTGCGGAGGGCCGGGGCCTCGTCCGGGGGGTTCTTCGTGTGCGTGGCGGACCTGGAGGACGAGCTCATCCGCGCGCTGGGCACGGAGCGGGTGGAGGAGATCATCCGGGCCGAGGGCGACCTGCGCGCCTGGCAGACCTTCCTGCGCCAGCCCGCGCAGCACGGTCGGCCCAGACACCGGCAGTTGCGCCGCTTCCTCGGTACGAAGAAGGGCCGCAAGATCCGCTACGGCCTTCTCCTGGTCGAGGCCCTCACCCCCGCGCGGGTACCCGCCCCGCTCGACGACCTCTTCAGGAACCTGTGACCGCCGTACGGGCACGGCGGGGCGGCTGAAGCGGGTCTGCTGACACGGGCCGCGGCCGGAAAGCCGGGAGCCGGGCCGTCCGTGCCTCCGGCGCGCGCTCCCTTCCCTCCGATCCGACCAGTCGGTATGTTGCTCGCGACCGTCGATCACCCCGGAGGACGTCATGCCCGCTCCCGCATCCGAGCCCCAGCCCGCGGTCGAACCCGCGCTCGAAGGGCACTGCGACCCTCGCTTCGCCGCCGTGCGGGAGGCCTTCGAGGCCAACTTCCGGACGCGGGAGGAGCTGGGGGCCGCCGTGACCGTCCAGGTCCACGGCGAGACCGTGGTGGACCTGTGGGGCGGCTGGGCGGACGCCGCCCGCACGCGCCGCTGGGAACGCGACACCGTGGTCAACGTCTGGTCCACGACCAAGGGCGTGACCGCGCTCTGCGCCCACCTCCTCGCGGACCGGGGGCTGCTCGACCTGGACGCGCCGGTCGCCTCCTACTGGCCGGAGTTCGCCGCCGCCGGCAAGGAGAAGCTCCCCGTACGCCACCTCCTCTCCCACCGCGCGGGCCTCGCCGGACTGCGCGAGCCGCTCTCGCTCGCGGAGTTCTACGACTGGGAGGTGACGACGGCCCGGCTCGCGGCGACGGAGCCGTGGTGGGAACCCGGCACTCGCTCCGGCTACCACGCCATGACGTACGGGTTCCTGGTCGGCGAGGTGATCCGGCGCATCACGGGACGGCTGCCCGGTGCCTTCCTCCACGACGAGATCACCGGCCCTCTCGACATCGACTTCACCATCGGCCTCCCGGAGAAGGAAGCGGGCCGCGCGGCCGAGCTCGTACACCCCCGCGCCTCGTCCGCGAGCGAACAGGCCGCCGTCTTCGCCCAGTTGGCGCCCGCGGCGCAGGCGGCCCTGGCGAACCCGCTCGTGGGGGCCGCCCAGGCCAACAGCCCCGAGTGGCGCGCCGCCGAACTTCCGGCGGCCAACGGCCACGGGACGGCCCGCGCGGTCGCCCGGCTGTACGGGATCCTCGCCGGGCGGGGCCGCTCCGGCGGGCACCGGATCCTCTCCGAGGCGGCCGCCGAACGGGCCCGCGAGGGGCAGGGGGCCGGCCGGGACCTGGTCCTCGGCGCGGGCTTCGCCCATGACACGGAGTGCGCCCTCGGCCTCTGGCTCAGCGGCGCCAACGCCTCCTACGGCCCCAATCCGCGCGCCTTCGGCCACGACGGCTTCGGCGGCTCCTGCGGCCTCGCGGACCCGGAATCGGGCGTCTCCCTCGGCTACGTGATGAACCGCATGGGCCCCCGGATCGCGGACGACCCCCGCAAGATGGCCTTGGTCGAGGCCGTGTACAGGGCGCTCTGACCCCCGGTCACGGCGGAATCCGGACACGCGGGCGCCCCGGACGGAGGGAACGATTGCGACATCGAGGGGCGCCCATGCGTACGTCAGGAGCCCATGGCCTGCCTCCGTTCCGTCACGGAAGGACGCCGTTCACGCGTACGGACCGATCCGGCACGACGACCGGATCTGTGCACCCGCTACCCCTCCGGCGCGCGATCGCCGGGCCCCGGGCGTCGAGGCCCGGCGACGGCGGTGCGCCGCGTGTGACGGCAGGGACGTTCCGGCGGCTGAACTGGAGAATCGGTACAGGCCCTTCCGCTTCGGCGAGCCTAATCTCCCCGGCGACTCCGCCCGTCCGAAAAGCTCCTGAAGGACCGTCAGCAAACTTTCGCAAGCGTTTGCGCGAGCCCGCTTCGCCACTCCCGTCACAGCCGGCGGTCGGGGTGCGGTCCGGACCTGTCGCCCCACCACCCCCACGGACGCGCGTAGATGGGCCGAAAGGCGTTCTTGCCGCCGGGGCCGCCCGGATTCGAGGATTCCCCTGTCGAGCTTGACAGGTCCATGGCGCATCACCCCTTCGTCGTGGACCGTCCCGCTCCTCGCACCAAGGGGTCGCCCACCCAGCGGTCCCCCCACTCCCCCACCGGAGGATCCAGTGAACCTCAAGCGTCTGTCCCCCCTCGGCGGCGCCGCCAAGGGCGCACGGCTGATCGCCGTGGCCTCCGCGCTGCTCGCCGCCTCGGCGCTTGCCGTCCCGTCCTCGTCCGCCGCCACGGCCGAGAACGGCCGGGCCACCGCCACCCAGCTCGCCGCCGCGAACGAGGCCGTACGCGGAGCCGACGTACCCGGCACCGCGTGGTACACCGACCAGGCGACCGGGAAGATCGTCCTCACCGCAGACTCCACCGTCTCCGCCGCCGAGATAGCCAAGATCAAGAAGGCGGCCGGCGACCGCGCCGCCTCCCTGGAGATCAAGCGGACGCCCGGCACGTTCAACAAGCTCATCGCGGGCGGTCAGGCCATCTACGCGGGCGGCGGGCGGTGCTCGCTCGGCTTCAACGTCCGCAGCGGCTCCACCTACTACGCCCTCACGGCAGGCCACTGCACCAACATCGGCAGCACCTGGTACACGAACTCGGCCAACACCACGGTGCTCGGCACCCGCACCGGTTCCAGCTTCCCGACCAACGACTACGGCATCATCCGCCACTCCAACGCCTCGGCGGCGGACGGCCGGGTCTACCTCTACAACGGCAGCTACCGTGACATCACCGCGGCGGGCAACGCCTACGTGGGCCAGTCGGTCCAGCGCAGCGGCAGCACCACCGGTCTGCGCGGCGGGTCCGTCACCGGCCTCAACGCGACCGTCAACTACGGCGGCGGCGACATCGTCTACGGCATGATCCAGACCAACGTCTGCGCCGAGCCGGGCGACAGCGGCGGCGCGCTCTTCTCCGGCACCACCGCGCTCGGCCTCACCTCCGGCGGCAGCGGCAACTGCTCCAGCGGCGGCACGACGTTCTTCCAGCCGGTGACGGAGGCGCTGAGTGCGTACGGCGTGAGCGTCTTCTAGCCGAGAAGCCCACCGGAGTCGCCGTAATCGGCGGAAGGTCCGACGGCTTCGGAGAGTTCACAGACCGACGGCCGGGCGGTCCCCTCGGGGGCCGCCCGGCCCGGTCGTGCGCGCGGGCGTCCGTGCAGGAGCGGAGGTCACTCGACCGGCCAGGTGTGCGCCGGAGCGTTCATATGCATGTACTCGATGTACTGCCGCGTCATCCGCCGCAGCGCCTCGTGCCGGTCCACATGGACGGTGTCGTGCAGGTGGTGGAACATCTCGGACTGCCACACCGCGCCGTTGCGGCCGCTGACGCACCGCTGCTCGATGACCCCGAGCAGCGGCTCCCGACGGGCCGCGTCCAGGCCCAGCCGTTCGAGGCCCCGGTCCGCCAGCGGCAGCAGCCGCCGCAGCACCAGCTCGGTCACCGGGACCTCGCCCATGCCCGGCCAGTACACCGGCGCGTCGATGCCGTGCCGCGCGGCCGTGTGCAGGTTCTCCTCCGCCGCCGCGAACGACATCCGCGACCAGACGGGCCGGTCCTCGTCGACCAGGGCGCGGACGAGCCCGTAGTAGAAGGCGCCGTTCGCCAGCACGTCGGCCACCGTGGGGCCGGCGGGCAGCACTCTGTTCTCCACCCGCAGATGGGGGACGCCGTCGACGACGGCGTAGACGGGGCGGTTCCAGCGGTAGACCGTCCCGTTGTGGAGGGTGAGTTCGGCGAGGTCGGGCGTTCCGCCGCGGGCGAGAGTCTCCTCCGGGTCCTCGTCGTCGCACAGGGGCAGCAGCGCGGGGAAGTACCGCGCGTTCTCCTCGAACAGGTCGAAGACGGAGGTGATCCATCGCTCTCCGAACCAGACCCGCGGCCGTACGCCCTGCACCCTGATCTCGTCGGGCCGGGTGTCGGTGGCCTGCTCGAACAGCGGGATGCGGGTCTCGCGCCACAGCTCCTTGGCGAACAGGAACGGCGAGTTCGCCGCCAGGGCCACCTGCACCCCCGCGATGGCCTGGGCGGCGTTCCAGTGGTCGGCGAACTCGTCCGGGGCGACCTGCAGATGGAACTGGGTGCTGGTGCAGGCCGCCTCGGGCGTGATCGTCTCCGCGTAGGTCCGCAGGCGCTCCACGCCGTCCACCGCGATCAGGAGGTCCTCGCCCCTCGCCGCGAAGATCTGCTCGTTGAGCAGGTGGTACCGCGGGTTCTCCGAGAGCGACTCGGGACCGACGTCCTTCAGCTCCAGCGTCGGCAGGATCCCGATCATCACCAGATGCGCGCCGATCGCCGCGGCCTTCTCCTCGGCGTGGTTGAGGGCTTGGCGGATCTCCTGCTCCCAGGGGTCGGGGCCGTCCGCCGCGAGGAGCCTCGGCTCGACGTTGATCTCCAGGTTGAACCGGCCGAGCTCGGTCGACCAGGAGGGATCCGCGATCGCCTCCAGGACGTCCGTGCTGCGCATGGCGGGCTCGGCATCGGTGTCCACGAGGTTCAGTTCGATCTCCAGACCGACCTGCGGCCGCTCGAAGTCGAACCGTGACTCGCGCAGCATCCGTGCGAACACGTCGAGGCAAATGCGCACCTTGTTCCGGAACCGGCGGCGGTCGTCACGGGTGAACTCCAGCGCCGGGACATCACGTCCCATCGGTCCCTCCCGAGACTCGTCGGCACGGACCCCCACCTTCAGCGTCCCACCCCGGGCGCCGCCCAACCACCGAAGCCCCCGGCCACGTGCCCACGGCTCCTCTCGTACACGACGCCGACCTGCGACTTTCCCGGTCGCGACGAGCCCGTCCCCGTCTCGTCCCGTCCCGTCGGTGGTCTTTCCGCGCTCCGTTCTCCGAACCCCTGCCGACACGCGGGCCGCTCCGGCGTAGGCTTCGCTCAGCATGGACGCGACGGGGGGCCGGCACATGGCGACCGATACGGCACAGAGGTGGGGATCGACCCTCGACTCGGTCGTGGTGTACGCGCGGGGCGCGCTCTGCCACCGGCTGGCCCGGGGCAGCGTCCCGGCGGACGGCCGGGTCCGCGTGACGGGGCTGCCCCGCTCGATGGACCCCGGCTCCCTCCGCGCCCGGGTCCTGGGCACGTCGGAGGTACGGGTCACCGAGGCGCGGGTGGAGGTCGAGGCCCCCGGCACCGACGGCGGGGAGGTGCCCGACGCGCCGCGGCGCGAGGTCGAGCGGCTGCGCGACGCGGCGGCGGCGGCGCGCGGCCGCCGGGACCGGCAGCTGGATCTGATCGCGGAGGTCAGGGGCCTGCGCCCGGTGCCGCCCGCCCGCAAGCGCGACGATCCGCACCGCCGTACCCCGGTCGACGCGTGGCTGGAACTCGCCGACTTCGTCGACGAACGACTGACCGGGCTGCACGCCCGTCTCGTCGAACTGGAACAGGAACTGCTCGATGTCGAGCACGAGCTCGACGTCGCCGCCGACGGCCTCGCCCGCGCCTCCACCGACGCGCCGTCCGCACACGTGGACACCACGGTCTCCGCGCTGCTGACCCTCGTCGGCGCCGACGACGCGGAGGTGGAGCTCGACCTCGAGTACGGGGTGCCGGGTGCCGTCTGGGTCCCGGCCTACCGTCTCACCCACCGTCAGGGCGACGACACCGGCCGTCTGGTGCTGCGCGCCTCGGTCGCCCAGCGCACCGGCGAGGACTGGACCGGGGTGCGCGTCGCCCTGGCCACCGCCGACCTGCGGCGCCGCACCGACCTGCCGAAGCTGCGGTCGGTCCGGATCGGACGCCGCCAGGCCGCCCCCGCGCCCTCCGGCTGGCGCGAGCCTCCGGCGGGCCTCGCCGACCTGTTCACCGGGTACGCGGCGGCCGGTCCCCGGCCCGTCACGGCCGCCGGTGGCCCGGCTGCCGTAGGCGCGGCCGCCGGTGGCGCCGGCTCCGCGCCCGGGGCCGTACCGGGAGGCATCGCGTACGGCCAGGTTCCGCCGCCGCCGTCGACCGGCTACGGCGGCCCCCCGCCGCCCCCGCCGCAGGCTTACGGCGCACCGCCCCCGGCGCCGGGCGCCGCGTACGGCTCCGCCCCCGACGCCTTCGGGACGATCGATCGCCTGGAGACCAGCATGGGGCCAACACCCGGGCAGCCGGGTGCCCGGCCGCGTGCCGGTGGCCGGCCCCGCACGGCGGCGCCCGCCCCCGCCATGGCCCCGGCGCCCCCCGGCGCGGCCGCGCCGCCACCGCCGCCGGCCGGTCCGCCGCAGCCGAGCGGCGCCGAACTCGACTACGCCGCCCTGACCCTGTGCGGCCCCGACGAGCCGGGCGGCCGCCGCGGCCGCCTGTTCCCCGCGGCGCCCTTCGACGGGGTGGCGGACGAGTACCGCCGCCGCGCCGAGACGGTGGCCGCGCTGCCGCTGCCCGGACACGCCGTGCGGCCCCGCGAGTCGGCGGGCTCCTTCGACCACCGCTACGACGCGGCCGCCCGCGCCGACGTCCCCTCGGACGGCACCTGGCACACCGTCACCGTCGCGGAGATCCCGGTCGGTCTGCGCACCGAGTACCTCTGCGTGCCCTCCGTGGAGGAGACCGTGTACGCGACGCTCGTGCTCTCCAACGCCACCGACCAGGCCCTGTTGGCCGGCCCGGTGGAGGTCACCGTCGACGACGACTTCCTGCTGACCGCCGCGCTGCCCACGCTCGCCCCCGGTGGCGTACGCCGGGTGGGGCTCGGGCCCGCCGAGGGCATCCGGGTCACCCGCCGTACGAACCTGCGCGAGTCGACCACGGGGCTGCGCAACCACATCACCGTGCTCGACCACCAGGTCCACGTGGAGCTGGCCAACCGGCTCGCGAGGCCCGTCACCGTCGAGGTCCGCGAGCGGGTGCCCGTCGCCTCCGAGCCGGACGTCCGGATCGAGGAGCGAGCCGGCTGGACGGCGCCCGTGGACGGCGCGGGACCCGAGCGGCACGCCCCCGGCACCCGCGTCTGGCGGGTGGACCTGCCCGCCGGTGGCACCACCGCCCTCGACGGCGGCTACGAGATCCGCATCCCGGCCGGCAAAGCCCTGGTCGGCGGCAACCGCAGGAGCTGAGACACCCCATGTCCACGGCCTCGAAGACGATCGCCGTCCCCGTCACCGCCGTCACCTGTCTGGAGGACCGCGCGCATGTCGAGCGGTCCGTCGTGCTCGACCTGGAGGCCGGCGTCCAGCGGCTGCGCCTCGGGCCGGTCAGCGCGCTGGCCGTCGACCGCACCCTCCACGCCGAGCTGACCTCCGGCCCCCCGGCCACCGTGCTCGACGTGCGCGTCGTCCGCGACTGGACGCCGCGAGGGCCGCGACCGCCGGCCGGCGACGGCTTCGCCCTGCGCCACCGCGAGCACGCCCTGGAGGAGGAGCGGCTCGTCCTGGAGCAGCGGCGCGACCGGCTGCGGGCCCGCCTCGACCTCCTCGGCCGCCTCGCCGCGGACGTCCTGCGGGAGATCGCCGAAGGCGCCGGCTCCGGGGAGAGCGAAGGGCCACGCTGGGCCCGTGAACTGGACCGGGTGGACGCCGAGCGCGACACCTACGGCGAGGAGCTCCGTACCGTCGAGGCCCGGCTGACCGCGCTCGCCGCCGAACTCGGCGACGTACAGCGGGCCATGGGTCTCACCGAGGAGGAACCCGCCGAGCTGACCGGTCACATCGAACTGACCGTGGAGGCCGCGGCCGCCGGTCCTGCCGGGCTGCGGCTGAGCCACCTCACCCCGTGCGCGTTGTGGAGGCCCGCCTACCGGGCGGTGCTCGACGGCGGCTCCCTGACGCTCGAGACCGAGGCGGTGGTCTGGCAGCACACCGGCGAGGACTGGTCGGACGCACGGCTGACGCTGTCGACGGCCAGGTCGGCCCTGGCCACCGATCCGCCGCGGCTCACCGAGGACCGGCTGACGCTCAAGGACCGTACGGCCGCCGAGCGGCGCACGGTCGACGTCGAGCTGCGCGAGGAGGAGATCGGGGACCTCGGACCGGCCCCGGTGCTCGGCCTGCCGGGCGTCGACGACGGTGGCGAGGCACGTGTGCTGCACTGTCCCGAGCCGGTCTCGGTGCCCTCGGACGGCCGCGCCCACCGGGTGCCGCTCTCGGCCTTCACCACGGCGGCGGGCAGCGAGTACGCCTGTTCGCCCGAGGTGTCGCCGCTGGTCACCCAAGTGGTGCGGTTCGACAACCGGTCCGGCCACGCGCTGCTCGCGGGGCCGGTGGACCTGGTGCGCGGCAGTGGCTTCATCGGTCGCGGCACGCTGGACTTCACCACTCCCGGTGCCCCGGTCGAGCTCGCCTTCGGGAGTCGCGACGACCACCGGGTCGTCCGGGAGACCGAGGAGTCCCGGGACACCGCCGGCCTCACGCAGCGGACCGTGGTCACCCGCACGGTCCGGCTGCACCTGTCCCGGTTCTCCGCGCCGGGGGAGCTCGGCGAACGGGTGGTCGTCCTCCGGGAGCGGATCCCCGTCTCCGAGGTCTCGGCGGTGGAGGTACGCCTGCGCAAGGAGGCCTGTTCGCCCGCGCCCGACGCGGTCGACGCCGAGGGCATCGTCCGCTGGGACGTCACCCTGCCGCCCGGCGGCCGCCGCACGGTCACCCTGGTGTACGAGCTGTCGGCGAGCTCCAAGGTCGCCGGGCTCTGAACCCGGCGGGGCCGCCACAACTTTCGCACGCGACTTCTTGTTGCGCGGTGACGCCCTGCGTGTTCTCTTAGCGGCGGGGTACGCGGTGCGCGACCATACGGACGCCGAGTCGCATTCCTGACCCACGAAATGCGGACGACGTCAGGAGCAGGCGGCCGGCGGACGGAAACACCGCGACAGGAAGAAGGACGGACGTGTCCGGCAGCGAAAGCGAGAACCCGGCAATCCCCTCCCCGGCCCCCGCGCCGACCCGCCCCAGGACGAACCGGGACTGGTGGCCGGAGCAGCTCGACCTCCAGGTGCTCCACCAGAATTCGCCCCAGTCCGATCCCATGGAAGCGGACTTCGACTACGCGAGGGAATTCGCGACCCTGGACGTCGACGCGCTGAAGCGGGACGTCTTCGAGGTGATGACGGCGTCACAGGAGTGGTGGCCCGCCGACTACGGCCACTACGGGCCTCTCTTCATCCGGATGAGCTGGCACGCGGCGGGGACGTACCGCATCGAGGACGGCCGGGGCGGTGGCGGCTCCGGCGCCCAGCGTTTCGCTCCGCTCAACAGCTGGCCGGACAACGCGAGCCTCGACAAGGCCCGCCGTCTGCTCTGGCCGGTCAAGCAGAAATACGGCCGGAAGATCTCCTGGGCCGATCTCCTGGTTTTCGCCGGGAACTGCGCCATGGAATCCATGGGGTTCAAGACGTTCGGTTTCGGCTTCGGCCGGAAGGACATCTGGGAGCCCGAGGAGGTCTTCTGGGGGCCCGAGGACACCTGGCTCGGAGATGAGCGCTACAGCGGCGACCGGGAACTCACCGGTCCTTTCGGGGCCGTGCAGATGGGACTGATCTACGTCAATCCCGAGGGCCCCGACGGGAATCCGGATCCGATCGCCGCCGCCCGGGACATTCGCGAGACGTTCGGGCGCATGGCGATGAACGACGAGGAGACGGCCGCCCTCATCATCGGCGGCCACACGTTCGGCAAGTGCCACGGCGCGGTCGATCCCTCGTGCATCGGTCCGGAGCCCGAGGCCGCCCCCATCGAGCAGCAGGGCATCGGCTGGCGGAACACGTGCGGCCGCGGTACCGGCGCCGACGCCCTCACCAGCGGCCTCGAAGGCGCGTGGACCTCCGAGCCGACGAAGTGGGACAACGGCTACCTGGACAACCTGTTCGGGTACGACTGGGAACTGACCACGAGCCCGGCCGGCGCGAAGCAGTGGACGCCCACGGACCCGTCGGCCCGGGACACGGTGCCGGACGCCCACGATCCGTCGAAGCGGCACGCGCCCATGATGCTGACGACGGACCTCGCGCTGAAGCTGGATCCCGTCTACGGTCCGATCGCCAAGCGCTTCCACGAGAACCCGGACCTGCTCGCGGACGCCTTCGCCAAGGCCTGGTACAAGCTGCTCCACCGCGACATGGGGCCGCTCTCCCGTTACCTCGGCCCGTGGATCCCCGAGCCGCAGCTGTGGCAGGACCCGGTTCCCGCGGTCGATCACGAGCTGGTCGGGGACGCGGACGTCGCCGACCTGAAGAGCCGGATCCTCGCCTCGGGACCGACCCTCCCCCAGCTGGTCACCACCGCGTGGGCGTCGGCGGCGAGCTTCCGCGGCACCGACAAGCGCGGCGGGGCCAACGGGGCGCGGATCCGCCTCGCGCCGCAGCGGGACTGGGAGGTGAACGACCTGCCGGAGGTGGCGGGGACGGTGGAGGCCCTCGACCGGATCCGGCGGGACTTCGACGACTCCCGGACCGACGGGGTGAAGGTGTCGCTCGCGGACCTGATCGTCCTGGGCGGCTGCGCGGCCGTCGAGCAGGCCGCGCGGAACGCCGGGTACGACATCACGGTCCCGTTCGCGCCGGGGCGTACGGACGCCTCGCAGGAGCAGACCGACGTGGAGACGTTCGCCGTGCTCGAACCCAAGGCGGACGGTTTCCGCAACTACCTCCGGGCGGGAGAGAAGCTGTCGCCGGAGACGCTCCTGCTCGACCGGGCCAATCTGCTGACGCTGACCGCTCCGGAGATGACGGTCCTGGTCGGCGGCATGCGGGCCCTCGACGCCGGTTTCCGGGGCTCCCGGCACGGCGTGTTCACCGACCGGCCGGGGACGTTGACCACCGACTTCTTCGTGAACCTGCTGGACATGGGCACGGAGTGGAAGCCGTCGACCGAGACCGAGAACGTGTTCGAGGGCCGGGACCGTGCCACGGGTGAGGTCAGGTGGACGGCCACCGCCGTCGACCTCGTCTTCGGTTCGCACTCCCAGCTCCGGGCCCTCTCGGAGGTCTACGCGTCCCAGGACGCGGGGGAGAAGTTCGTGCGTGACTTCGTGGCGGCGTGGGTCAAGGTGATGAACCTCGACCGGTTCGACCTGGCCTGAGCCGGTGATCCCGGTCGGCGGCGCGGCTCCGGGCACCTGTCCCGGCTGTGCCGCCGGGCCGGGAGCGGACGCCCGACCCGGGTTCTCCGCCCGTCGGGCGGCTGCTCCCCGCTGTTCCCCGCTGCTCCACGGCCTGCTCCTCGAGGGGCCCGGGGAGCGCCGGGGCATCGGTCCTCCCGGCCGCGCGGGGGGAGAGCGCGGGTAGAATTCGTAGGCGTACGCGCGGTTTCTCCAGACATGTGCGCGAGGGCGGATCGGAGGTCGCCTTGACGGGTTCCGGGGGCTCCTCAGAGGCGTCCGCCGCCGGGGCGGCGACCGGCTTCGCCGGGCTCGCCGCGGAGAACCGGCGCCTGCGGGAGGCGGTGGCGCGCCGCCATCTGATCGATCTCGCCACCGGAATGCTCGCCGCCCAGCTGGGGCAGTCCACGGTTGAGGCGGCCGACCACCTGGAGAACCTCGCCAGGGCGACGGGCACGTCGCCGGAGGACCTCGCCGCCGACATCGTGAACGCCGTCGCCGCACCCGGCGACCCGCACGCCGACCCGGGCCCGGCCCCGCTCTTGCCACCGCGCCGGCTGCGCCGCACGGCGGCCGCGGCCGAGACGGCGGACAGCGTGGGCGAGGCGGCCCGTACGCTCCTCGAAGGCGGCCTCGCCCTGCTCGGCGCGGACAGCCTGTGGCTGTGGCGGTGCGCCGAGGGAGGGCACCTGCGGCTGGCCGGCTGCGCCGGGGTCTCCGCCACGGAGGCCGTCGCCTGGCACGGCATCCCCCCGGTGGCTCCGGAGCCCATGCGGGCCGCCCTCGTCGAGAACGCGCCCCGGTGGCTGGGCGGCGGTCCGGTCGACGCGGCCGACGCGGCCGCGCTGCCGGGGGCCTCGGCGGTCGCGGCCCGCGCGCTGGTGCCGCTGCGGCGGCGTGGCGGCACGATCGGTCTGGCGCTGGTCGGCTGGCCGGAGCCGGTGGAGTTCGACGTCCGGACGCGGCGGGCCGTCACCGGCCTCATGACCGTGGCGAGCACGGTCCTCGACCGCCCCGACTCCCCCGAGCCCGCCACCCCGGTGCTCCTGGACGTCCTCGACGCCCTGACCGGTCCCGCGGCGCTCCTGCGGACCCGCGGCACGTCCGGCGCGCCGATCGTGGAGCACGCCAACGAGGAGGCGGTCGCCGCGCTCGGCGGCCCGCTCCCCACCAACGACAGGTCCCTGTCCCGCGTCTTCCCGCTGGTTCACCGGGAGCTCGCCCGCCTGGTGCGGCGGGCCCGCCGCGCGCGGCGTCCCCAGCACGCCGCCCGGCTTCCGGTGACGGTCAGGGCCGGGCCGGACGTACCTCCCGTGCCGCTCCTGGACGTGCGCGTCCTGCCGGCCGGCGCGGAGCGGACCGTGGTCCTCTGGCACACCGCCGTCGACCCGGGGCTCGCGGTGGACCGGGCCGTTTCGAGGCTGCAGACGGTCGCGACCTTCCAGGACAGTCTGGACGGCGGCGAGACGGTGTGGTCCGAGCAGGCGTACGGAATCTTCGGAATGTCCCGGCACGAGCCGCCGGTGCCGCTCCTGGCGCTCCGCGGGCGGATCCACAAGGACGACGGTGAGGCGCTGACCGGCCTGCTCACGACGTTGACGGAACGCGGGGCGGGGGCGCAGACGGTGCTCCGGGTCGTGCTCCCCGACGACTCGGTGCGCCACGTCCGGGTGGCGGCGGAGCCGCTGCTCGACGGCGACAAGGTCACCGGCTGCGTCGGGGTCTACCAGGACGTGTCGGCGAGCAGGCGCACCGAGCTGGCCCTGACGGCGACCTTCGACCGCCTCACCGCCGTCCGCGACCAGGCGGACGTCCGTCATCAGCTCGCCCTCCAGCTCCAGGCGGCGATCGTCCCGGAGGTCCCCGCCCTCCAGGAGCTGCCCGGCGGTCTGGTGGTGGCTTCCCGGTACCGGCCGGCGGCGGAGGAGTACCAGGTGGGCGGCGACTGGTACGACGTGCTGCCGCTGCCGAGCGGGAAGGTCCTGGTGGCCGTCGGTGACATCGCCGGGCACGGGATCGACTCCGTCACCGGCATGGTCGCCCTGCGCAACGCGCAGCGTGCGCTCGCCTTCACCGGACAGGGCCCCGGGCAGCTGCTGGGCTGGCTCAACGAGGTCACGCTGCGGACGGGCGGCGGGAGCACGGCGACGGCGGTGTGCGCGCTGTACGACCCCGGGAGCGGTGAGCTCGTCTGGTCGAGCGCGGGGCATCTGCCGCTGCTGCTGCTCAGGGACGGCCGGGCGGCGCTGCTCGACCCGCCGCAGGACATCCTGCTCGGGGCGATGGTCTCGGCCCGGTACCAGGAACGCCGTACCGCGCTGCGGCCGGGGGACACCCTCCTCCTGTACACGGACGGCCTGGTGGAGCGGCGCCACGACAGCCTGGGGTCCGGCCTCGGCCGGCTGGTCGCGGCGGCGGAGGAACTCGCCGCCGTGGAGGACCTGGAGCAGCTGGTGGACCAGCTGCTCGGCATGGTGACGGGGGACACGGACGACGACACGAGCGTCGTGGCGGTGCGGCTGCGGGAGCCGGGCCCCGGAAGCGGGACCTGAGCACGGGTCCCAAGCACGGATCCCGGACGCGGGTCCTGGGTGTCGGCGGCCGGCCGGTGGAGGCGGCCTGCCGGTCACGTCATCCGGCGGGCCGGTTCGTCAGGCGGCGCCGGATCTTGACCAGGAGTTCCGTCTGGTCGACCGGTTTGGCGAGGTAGTCGTCGGCGCCCGCCTCCAGGGCGCCGGCGCGGTCGCCCGGCATCGCCTTCGCGGTGACGACGATGATCGGGAGGTCGGCGCGGCCGGGGAGCCGCCGGATCTCCTCGATGGCCCGGTAGCCGTCCGTCCCGGCCATCATGACGTCCATCAGCACCAGCCGGATCTCGTCGTGCTCGGCCACCAGGTCGATGCCGCGGCGGCCTCCGTCTGCGGTCAGCACCCGCAGTCCCTGCGCTTCCAGGACCTCGGTGAGCGCGTAGACGTTCCGTGTGTCGTCGTCGACCACGAGGACGGTGCTTCCGGGCCGCTCCGGACCGCCGGCGCCGACGGGTGTGCTCGCGGGGGCTTCCTCGTCGTCCTCCCGGTCGTCCGCCGGCCCGGTGAGGGCCGGTTCGTGGCGGCCCGCGCGCTCCGGGAGGTGGAAGGTGAAGGTGCTGCCCCGGCCGGGCGTGCTCTCGACCGCGATGGTGCCGCCGAGGAGTCTGGCGACCTCGCGGCTGATGGAGAGGCCGAGGCCGGTGCCGCCGTACTGGCGGGCGGTGGTGCCGTCGCCCTGCTGGAAGGCGTCGAAGATGTGGCGGAGGCGGTCGGCGGGGATGCCGACGCCGGTGTCGGTGACGCGGAAGGCGAGGACCGGCCGGCCGTCGCGCAGGGCGGCCGGGGCCTCGCCGGGGGGCGTGTGCTCGACGGTCAGCGCGACGCTGCCCTTGTCGGTGAACTTCAGCGCGTTGGAGAGCAGGTTGCGCAGCACCTGGCGGAGCCGTCCCTCGTCGGTGGTGAGGTATCCGGGCACGTCGGGTGCCACGGTCACGGAGAAGTCGAGCCCGCGCTCGTCGGCGACGGGGCCGAAGGTCGACTCCAGGTACTCCAGGAGCTGGGACATGGCGAACGGCTCGTGCCTGACCTCCATCTTGCCCGCCTCCACCTTGGAGAGGTCCAGGATGTCGTCGATCAGCTGGAGCAGGTCGGATCCGGCCGAGTGGATGACCTCCGCGTAGTCGACCTGCTTCTGCGTCAGGTTGCCGTCCGGGTTCTGGGCGAGCAGCCGGGCGAGGATGAGCAGGCTGTTGAGCGGGGTGCGGAGTTCGTGGCTCATGTTGGCCAGGAACTCGGACTTGTACATGGAGGTGCGCGAGAGCTGCTGGGCCCGGGTCTCCAGCTCCTGCCGGGCCTGTTCGATGACCCGGTTCTTCGACTCGATGTCCTTGTTGCGGTCGGCGAGGAGCGCCGCCTTCTCCTGGAGTTCGGCGTTGGAGCGCTGGAGCTCGCGCTGTCGGGCCTGCAACTCCTCTGTTCGGGAGCGGAGTTCGTCGGCGAGGCTGCGCGACTGGCCGAGCAGCGCGTCGGTCCGCAGGTTGGCGGCGAGGGAGTTGAGGACGGCGCCCGCGCTGTCCACGAACCGGTCGAGGAAGTCGCGGCGCAGGCGCGTGAAGGGGTGCAGGGAGGCGAGTTCCACCACGCCGAGGACCTGGTCCTCGACCACGATCGGGAGCACGATCAGGGCGCGGGGCTCCGCGGAGCCCACGCCGGAGGAGATCGTGACGTAACCCGGCGGCACCGGGTCGACGACGAGGGGGCGCCGGCCGCGTGCCGCCTGCCCCACGAGGCCCTCGCCGGGGCGGAAGCGGCGCGGCTCGCCGTACTGCGCCACGTCGGGAAGCCCGTACGAGGCCGCCATGACCAGGCCGGGGCCGCGCTCGTCCTCCTCGGCGACGAAGAAGGCGCCGTACTGCGCGGAGACCAGCGGCGGCACCTCGGCCATGGCCAGTCCGGCCATCTCGGGGAGGCTGCGCGTCCCCTGGAGGAGCCCGGTGATCCGGGCGAGGTTCGTCTGCAGCCAGTCCTGTTCCTGGTTGGCCTGGGTCGTGACGCGCAGGGACTCCACCATGGCGTTGATGTTGTCGCGGAGCTCGCCGACCTCGCCCGGGGCGTCGACGGTGATGGAGCGGGTGAGGTCGCCCTCGGCGACGGCGCTGGTGACCTCGGCGATGGCCCGGACCTGGCGGGTGAGGTTCCCGGCGAGCTCGTTGACGTTCTCGGTGAGGCGCATCCAGGTGCCGGAGACCCCCTCGACCTCCGCCTGGCCGCCGAGTTTCCCTTCCGTGCCGACCTCGCGGGCCACCCGGGTCACCTCGGCGGCGAACGAGGACAGCTGGTCGACCATGGTGTTGATGGTGGTCTTGAGCTCCAGGATCTCGCCGCGCGCGGAGACGTCGATGCGGGTGGTCAGGTCGCCCTGGGCGACGGCGGTGGTGACCTGGGCGATGTTGCGCACCTGGTTGGTGAGGTTGTCGGCCATGGAGTTGACGTTGTCGGTGAGGTCCTTCCAGGTGCCGGACACCCCTCCCACCGTGGCCTGGCCGCCGAGCTTGCCCTCGGTGCCGACCTCGCGGGCCACCCGGGTCACCTCCTCGGCGAAGGAGGAGAGCCGGTCGACCATGGTGTTGATGGTCTCCTTCAGCTCCAGGACCTCGCCGCGGGCGTCCACCCGGATCTTCTGCGTGAGGTCGCCGCGCGCCACGGCGGTGGCGACCTGGGCGATGGAGCGCACCTGTGACGTGAGGTTGTCGGCCATCGTGTTGACGCCGGTGGTGACCTCCTGCCACACCCCGCGGGCCCGTGCCTCCCGCACCCGGCTGCCGAGCAGGCCCTGGCCGCCGACCTCTCCGGCCACGCGGGTGACTTCCGAGGTGAGCAGGGAGAGCCGGTCGACCATGTCGTTGTAGACCCCGGCGATCTCGCCGAGGACGCCGTCCGAGCCCTCGGCGAGGCGTACGGAGAGCTCGCCGTCCCGTACGGCGGTCAGGCCGACGAGCAGGCGCTGAAGGCCGTCGTCGTCGCCCTCGCCGTTCTCACCGCTCCGGACACGCGGCTGCTCGCCGCCGGGGTGCGCTGTTCTGCGCTCTACCATGAAGGACCGACCTCACGTCCGGGGCTGTGCGCGCCGGGGACCGGGACGGGGATGCCTGCCGGTGCCCCACCACTCCACTCTAGGATCCTCGCCGGTCCTCCGCCCGGGCGGAGGATCACCGGGCGGGAGGCCCCGGGGTCCGGCCCGTGTCCGCGAGCGCGTCGTCGGCGTCCTCGTACACCCGGAACACCTTCCGGGCCCCCGTGATATCGAACATGCGGTCGACCGAGGCCCGCAGTCCGGCGAGGTCGAGCCGTCCCCCGGCGCCCAGCATTCCCAGGCGTGCCTTGAGGAGCAGGTTGAGGCCGGTCGAGTCGCAGAACCGCAGCCCCGAGAAGTCCACGACGAGCCGGCCGTCCCCGGTGTTCTCCCTCAGGGCGTCGCGCAGCGGCGCCGCCGTCCCGTAGTCGAGCTCCCCCTTCACGACGAGTACGACCGTCCCCGCGGGGGTGCCGGGCCGGACGTGGACGTCCAGCGGGCGCACCGGTCCGGCGTCGGCCGCGCCGTGGGCCGTTCCGATGCTCTCCGTTCCGACGGATGCTTCCGCTCGGTTGTCACCCTGCATGGATCGCGAGCCTCCTTCCGTCGCCGGTACCGCCCGGGTGCCGACCTCCTCGGGCCCCGGTCGGCGACGGCGGCCGGGCCCTCCGTCCCGCTACAGGTGCCCGGGGTCCACGGGCATCGGGCGGGACGCGGGACCGGGCGGGTCGCCGGGCGAGGTGCCGGACGGTGTCGTGGGCGGCGCGGCCTCCGCGGTGGCGTCGGCGTCCGCCGCTGCGGTGGCGCCCCGCTCCTCCGTGGCATCCGCCGCTTCGGCGGGCCGCAGCCGGCCGCGCCAGGCGCCGGTCGCCCTGTCGCGGTCCTCGATGAACTCCTTGAACCGGAGGAGGTCGCTGCCGACGCGGCTGTCGATCAGGCCCACGGCCGCAGCCGCCTTCTCCGCGATGCCCTCCGGTTCGAACTCCATCGCCAGGGTCACTTCCGTGCGGGAGTCGTCGACGCGCTCGAAGGTCACGACACCCTTCTGCCTGACGTCTCCGCCGACGGTGCGCCAGGAGATCCGCTCGTCGGGGAGCTGGTCGACGATCTCGGTGTCGAACTCACGGGTCGCCCCTGCGACCTTCGTCCGCCAGTGGCAGTGCCGGTCGTCGAGCTGCCGGACCTCTTCCACACCGTCCATGAACCGGGGGAAATCCTCGAACTGTGTCCACTGGTCGTAGACCTCGCGCAGTGGGGCCTCCACCCTGATCGTGTCGTGCACCATCGCGGTCATCTCCCTCGGTCGGTGGAGCACCGGGACGGCTGCGCGGCTACCCGGTCGAGGCCCCTCGTAACCCCGGAGCGGAGCGCGCGTCACCTCTCGGGTGCCCGGGTGGCGGCCACGCGCCTCGACCAGCGGACGACCCGACGCAGCAGGAGGACCAGGGTCAGGACCCAACTGGCGGCGAAGGCCCAGATCAGGAGCGGGGCCTCGGTGGCGACGGCCAGCACGAGCAGGACCAGGGTCACGGCGCAGAGGAGGCCGAGCCCGAGGGCGGCCAGTCGTCCGCGCGCGCCGGTGGCGGGGCGCGGACGCGGCCGGTCGCGTGTCGACCGCAGTCGGCGGGCCAGTGTCCGGTCCTGGTCCAGCTGCTCCTCGATCTCCGCCAGGATGCGTCGTTCTCGTTCCGAGAGCCGGGCTTCGTCCATCGTGGACACCTCCCGCCGTTCTCCCGTCGGCGTCCTGTTCTGCCGTTGCCCCGCCGGAGCCGTCCGAACCGTCCGGACGGGCCCCGTCCGGGAGCCGGCGGACGCCCGTCAGCGCCCGCCGTGGCCGCGCCCCAGCAGTTCCTGTGCCTTCGCCTTGAGTCCTTGGACGACGACGTGACCGCGGCTGCCGTCGTCGTGCGCGAGGGAGGCGAGCGTGGCTTCCATCTGCTCCCAGGTGGCGTGCGGCGGTACGGGGGGCACGGCGGGGTCGGTACGGAAGTCCAGGACCGAGGGCCCGTCCGTCGCCAGGGCCTCACGCCAGGCGTCCTCGACACGGCCCGGGTCGGTGACGCGGATGCCGGTCATCCCGAGGGAGCGCGCGAAGTCGGCGTACGGCACGTCGGGGAGGGACTGCGAGGCCTCGAAGGGGGGCGTTCCGCCGAGGGCCCGCAGCTCCCAGCTGACCTGGTTCAGGTCCTGGTTGTTCCACACGGCCACGACGAGCCGCGGGTCGGTCCACTCGCCTGCGTACTTGGCGACGGTGATCAGCTCCGCCATGCCGTTCATCTGCATGGCTCCGTCACCCACCAGGGCGATGGCGGGCCGGTCGGGGTGGGCGAACTTGGCACCGATCGCGTACGGGACCGCGCAGCCCATGGTGGCGAGGGTGCCGGAGAGGGAGCCGCGCATGGCGCCGCGCATCGTGAGGTGGCGCGCGTACCAGGTGGCCATGGAGCCGGAGTCCGAGGTGATCATCGCGTCGTCGGGCAGCAGCGGGTCGAGGGCCGCCGCCACGTACTCGGGGTTGACCGGGTCGGCGGAGAGGCCGGCCCTGCGCTCCATGACCGTCCTCCACCGGCGCATACCGGTGACCACGGTCTCCTGCCAGCGGCGGTCCTCCTTGCGGGCGAGCAGCGGCAGCAGCCGGCGCAGGGTGGTCGCCGCGTCCCCGACCAGGTTGACCTCGTACGGGTAGCGCAGCCCGATCATGTGCGGGTCGATGTCGATCTGGACGGCCCGCGCCTGCCCGTACGGGGGCAGGAACTCGGAGTACGGGAAGCTGGAGCCGATCGTCAGCAGGGTGTCGCAGTCCCGCATCATCTCGTACGAGGGGCGGGTGCCGAGCAGTCCGATGGAGCCCGTCACGTACGGCAGTTCGTCGCTCAGTGCGTCCTTGCCGAGCAGCGCCTTCGCGACGCCCGCGCCGAGGAGTCCGGCCACCTCCTCGACCTCCCGGGCGGCGCCCGCCGCGCCCTGTCCGATGAGCACGGCGACCCGCTCGCCCTCGTTGAGGAGGTCGGCGGCGCGGGCGAGGGAGCCGTCGTCGGGCACCGGCGCCCAGCCGCTCACGTCGAGGCTGGAGGGGACCATCTTGTGGGCGTGTTCCGGTGGGGAGTACGGCAGTTCCTGGACGTCCGCCGGGATGATCAGGGCGGTGGGGGCGCGGCGCGCGTAAGCGGTGCGGACGGCCCGGTCGAGCACGTTCGGGAGCTGCTCGGGGACGGTGACGGTCTCCAGGTAGGCACTCGCCACGTCCTTGAACAGTGCGTGCAGGTCGACCTCCTGCTGGTAGGAGCCGCCCATGGCGCTGCGGGCCGTCTGGCCGACGATCGCGACGACGGGGACGTGGTCGAGCTTGGCGTCGTACAGGCCGTTGAGGAGATGGACGGCGCCGGGACCCGAGGTCGCCACGCAGACTCCGACGTGGCCGGAGAACTTGGCCTGGCCGACGGCCGCGAAGGCGGCCGTCTCCTCGTGCCGTGCCTGGATGAACCGGGGGTCGTCCCCGGCCCGCGACCAGGCGGCGAGGAGCCCGTTGATGCCGTCCCCCGGGTAGCCGAAGACATGACTGACGCCCCAGGCGCGGAGCCGGTCGAGCAGGTGGTCGCCGACCGTCGCCTTCGTCATGGCGGGTCGCCTCCGTTCGTCTCGCGGGCCACGCCCGTCCGGTCCGGTTCGTTCCCACCGAGCGGCTGCCCGGGGGTCCGTCCCGGAAACGTGGGGGGGTCGGACGGTGGACGGGGGCGGGTGCCGGATGGCGGACGGGTCGGAGTCAGAGGAGTCCGGCCGCGGTCCTGAGGTCCGCGACGAGGCCCTCGTACGCGGTCTCCCTGTCCGGGGCGCGGAGCACGGCGGAGGGGTGCACGGTCGCGAGCACCCGTGCTCCGTCCTCCGCGCCGGGCAGCGGCCTCGGCACTCCGCGGTCGGTGCCCACGCGGAAGGAAGGACCGAGCAGCGCCCGGCCCGCCGTGACACCGAGGACGATGACCAGCTCTGGTGCGACAAGGCGGAGTTCGGCTTCCAGCCAGGGGTGGCAGGCGAGGGTCTCCCGCAGGCTCGGCGTCTTGTGGATCCGGCGTCCGCGGGTCTCGTCCCGGGTGAACTCGAAGTGCTTGACCACGTTGGTGACGTACAGGCCCTCCTCGTCGATCCCCGTCTCGCGCAGGGCCCGGAAGAGCAGGCGTCCGGCGGGCCCCACGAAGGGGACGCCCTCACGGTCCTCCTGGTCGCCCGGCTGCTCGCCGACCAGCATCACGCGCGCGTCCTTGTCGCCCTTCCCGAAGACGGTGCCGGTCGCGTCCCGGTAGAGAGGGCAGCCCCGGCAGTCTGCGGCGGCCCGGCGATGTGCCGGCAGGCCCCCGCGGGTCGGCAGGCAGGGCGTCGCGTCGTACGCCTCGGGGCCGGGTCCGCTGTCGCTGCTTCCTGACGTCCTGGGCCTCCCGGGCCGGGGTGGTCGTTCTCGGGGACGGGGCCGCGGCCCGGGTCCGCCCCGTCGGGCCCGGCCGACCGCGCGCGGCGCCCCTCCCGTGTCTCCCGGCGGCTGCCCGCCGGCCGTGCGACCAACCGCGGCGGGCGGGAGCGTGTCGGCCTCCTCGCCCGGGCACCGGTGGCCCTCCCGGGGGCCGCCTCCCTGGGGGACCATCAGCCGCGCACAATCGGCCGACGAGCCCAGGAAACGCTCCGGTACGAAGCGGTAGCGATCCTCCCAGAGGCCGGGGTCGTGGTCCTGACCGAACACGTCGAGCAACAGCATGGCGCCGTCGGGCAACCGCTCGCCGTCGGGCCCCAGGCCGTCCGTGCCGAGCCCGCCGAGGAACGGCACGAAGGGGTAGAAGCGCCGCACCTCCTGCACGAAGGCCAGGCCGTACCGTTCGACGACTCGTCCGCGAGCCGTTCGCGTACGTCGCCGGGCCCGGCGGCCCCTCGTCCGGCTCCCCATGTGGCCTGGGCCGCGAAGGCGGCGAACCAGGCGACGGCGACCGCGGGGCGCACGATGCTCAGCAGCTCCACCGCCGCGGTCGGGGCGTCGAGCGGAGTGCCGTCGACGTCCCGGTGCGCGACGACGGCCTGGAACGGCGTCGCGGGGGACGCGCCGGAGGGACGAGCCCTCGCCTCCTCGACGGCACGTGCGATCCTTCGCTCCTGGTGGGCCCGCGCACGGCGGGCCCGCAGATGCCTCGGGCCGGGAGTGGCGAAGCCGTCGACCATCGCGACGCAGTCCCGCGCGAGCCTCCGCGTCGTGGCCTCGTCGGCCGGCGGCAGCCCCGCCCAGGAGCCCACCGCGCGGGCGAGGACGTACGCGGCCTCGTCGAAGAGCACCGTCTCCTCGCCCCGGCGGCGTGTCATCGCCGCGCGCCACTCCTCACGTGGTGCTCCGCGCCGTCCAGGGTGTGGACGGCGCCGCGGCCGAAGAGGGTGTCCAGTACGGGCCCCGGCAGGGCGCCCGCACGGCGGACGTGCCGCTCGTCGTAGAAGAGATCCACGTCCCGTGGGCCGCTCAGGACCCGTACCGGCCGGCCGAGCAGGCGCGTCCTCACGGCGGCGCCGTCGTGGCGGCGCCGCAGGTCCGGAAGCCAGGTGTAGCCCTTCAGCAGAAGGGCGGCGGTGCTGTCGGGACCACACGGTGGGTCGCCCCGCTGGGGCTCGTCGTCGATCGCCCGCCTTCGCTCGGGGGGACGGCGTCCAGGGCGTCTGCCCGGGTACGTCCCGGGCAATCGCGCCGCCCCTCCGGTCGGCGGAGGTGCGGCGACGGCGCTCGGATCCGGCCGTGCCGGGGACCGCCGTCCGCGCACGCGTTCTTCCCGGCGTACGGGGTAGGCGCACATCCCCGCCCCTCGTCGAGCAGTGGCGGCATCCGTGAGGAGGAAGCTCCATGAACCTTGTCGAAGGCCGCCACGCGGGCGTCCACCCGTCACCGGCGGGCCCGCTTCCCGCCAGGTTGGCGGGATTCGCGGCGCGCGCGGGCGACGGGCGATCGGAAGAGGATCTCCCCCGGGACCACACCCAGGCCATCCTGGAGGTCACCAAGGAGATCGCCGGCGTCCTCAAGGCGTCGGAATGCCCGTTCGCCCTGGTCGGGAGCGTCGCGGCCTACGCCTACGGCATCCCGGTCCGGCTCCAGCACGACACGGACTTCGCCGTGCGGCGCGAGGACGCCGACACCGTGACAGGCCTGCTGCGCGACCACGGGATCGAGATCGTCGATCCGCCGGAGGACTGGCTGGTGAAGGCCCGCAGGGGCGGCGAACACATCGACCTGATCTTCTCCATGGCGGGCCGGCCCGTCACCACCGAGCTGCTGGAACGGGCGTGGACCCTTCCCGTGGACTCGGTGCACATGCCGGTCATCGACCCGACCGACCTCATGATCGGGCGGCTGGCAGCGCTGTCCGAGCACCACTGCGACTACGGCAAGCTGCTCCCGGTCGCACGGGGGCTGCGCGAGCGCGTCGACTGGGACCGCGTACGCGAGGAGACCGAGGACGGGCCGATGGCCGCCGCCTTCCTGTACCTGCTCGAACTCCTCGACGTCATCAGGCCCCGCGACGAGGCCGGCGAGCTCGACGAGAGGAATCGATGACGGACACACGGACCCTGAGGGCGAGCGGCCGGGCCGTCGAGATCAAACGGGTCGACAAGGAGCTCTTCCCCGGCGACGGCATCACCAAGGGAGACCTGGCCGCGTACTACCGCGGTGTCGCACGGCGGATGCTGCCCCAGCTGCGGGGCCGTCCGTTGATGCTCGAACGGTACCCGGACGGGATCGGTAGCGGGCGCTTCATGCACAAGAACACCCCCGACCACTTCCCCGAGTGGATCCACCGCGCCGAACTGGCCAAGGAGGGCGGCACCGTCGCCTATCCGGTCTGCGACGACCTGGCCACCCTGCTCTACCTGGTCGACCAGGCGTGCGTCACCCCGCACCGCTGGCTCTCCAGGGCGGACCGGCCGGACCACCCCGACCGGCTGGTCTTCGACCTCGACCCACCGGGCGACGACTTCGGGCGGGCCAGGGAGGCGGCGGCGCTCCTGCATACGCTGCTCGACGAGCTGGACCTGCCCGGTGCCCTGATGACGACCGGCTCCCGGGGGCTGCACGTCGTGGTGGCCCTGGACCGCCGCACCACGTTCGACGAGGCCCGCGCGTTCGCCCGCGACGCCGCCGGGCTCCTCGCCGACCGGTACCCCGACCGGCTCACCACGGCGGCGCGCAAACAGGCCCGCGAGGGCCGCCTCTACCTCGACGTCCAGCGCAACGCCTACGGCCAGACGGCCGTCACCCCCTACGCGGTCCGGGCGCTGCCCGGCGCTCCCGTCGCCACTCCCCTGAGCTGGGCCGAACTCGACGATCCCCGGCTCACCGCGCGGCGGTGGACCGTCGCCACGATCGGTGAGCGCCTCGGGCGGGACGATCCCTGGCGGGAGACTCCGGGCCGCGGCCGTTCCCTGGCGGCGGCCCACCGCAGGCTCGCGAAGCTGTCCTGAAGCCCGGGGCGACGGCCCCGGGCCGGGCGGGGGGGGGTTGGCGAAGGGCCCGGCCGGAGCGCGGGCGCGGAAGGGCGGAGGGTGCGGGCCGGGGGAGCGGGAGGGCGGAGCGGCCGAGGGTCTCG
>NZ_JBHXRW010000011.1:0-175798 GCF_042716635.1 Streptomyces sp. NPDC058664
GGCCGGGGTGTCTACCCTTGCCCGGGGGGGGGGCGGGCGGGGGGGGCGCCCGCGGGCCCCGGGGGGGGCCGGGGGGCCCCGCCCCGTTCCGCGCTCCGGGAGGACCGGCGGCGACGGATCCGCCGATCGGGTGGTCTCTGGTCTAATGGGTTGCTCTTTTGTCGACTGTCGACCACTGGTGGTGGGGGCGTGGTGTTGGACGTACAGAACAGGTCCGCCGAGGAGGCCGCCACCGGCGCTCCCGGCGCCGTCGGCACCGAGCCCCCCGACGGCCTCTCCCCGGCCCCGCTCCGCCCGTACCTGATCCTCGCGGCCGTCCTGTGCGGCCTGTACTTCCTCTACTCCTGGGTGCAGTACGCGCACTTCCGCACCCCGTCGTGGGACCTCGGCATCTTCGGGCAGTCCGTCCGGGCGTACGCCGAGTTCCGGGCCCCCGTCGTCGACATCAAGGGCCCCGGCTTCCACATACTCGGCGACCACTTCAGCCCGGTCACCGCGCTGCTCGCGCCGCTCTACTGGATCTGGCCGTCGCCGGTCTCCCTGCTCTTCGCCCAGGCCGCGCTCTTCGCCTCCGGCGCCGTCGTCGTCGGCCGCACCACCCAGCAGGTCCTCGGCAGCCGGGCCGCCGGCATCGGACTCGCCGTCGCGTACGGGCTCTCCTGGGGACTCCAGGAGGCGGTCAAGTCCGACTTCCACGAGATCGCCTTCGCCGTCCCGCTGCTCGCCCTGACCTGCCGGGCCCTGCTCCTCGGGCGCTGGACCGCGGCCGTCGCCTGGTCGGCGCCGCTCGTCCTCGTCAAGGAGGACATGGGACTCACCGTGTCCATGGTCGGCGTGGTCCTCTTCGTGAAGGGGCAGAAGCGGCTCGGCGCGGCCATGGCCGGCTTCGGCGCGGCCGCCTTCGCGCTGACGGTCCTCGTCCTCATCCCGGCGGCGAGCCGGGTCGGCGAGTACGACTACTGGTCCAAGATCGAGAAGACCGGGGAGGGCGCCGAGACCTCCTTCGGGCAGGTCGTCGGCGACGCCCTCGCCTCCGGCGAGCGCTGGGAGATGGTGTTCTTCCTGCTCGCGATCACCGGTTTCCTCGCGCTGCGCTCCCCGCTGATCCTGCTCGTCCTGCCCACCCTCGGCTGGCGCTTCCTCTCCCAGGACCCCAACCACTGGGGCATGCACTGGCACTACAGCGCGATCCTGATGCCGGTGGTCTTCCTGGCCCTGGTGGACGGCGTCCGCTCGGTACGCACCTCCCCGCGCGCGTGGCTCGCCTCGTACGGGAAGGTCGTCGTCCCGGTCGCGACGGCGGTCGCGCTCGTCCTCGCCGCGAACCTGCCGCTGCGGGAGCTCCTGAAGCCGGAGACGTACCGGGCCGACACCCGGGCCGAGCAGGCGCGGGCCGCGGTCGCCGCGGTGCCGGAGGGCGTCAGCGTGGAGGCGGACGTGTCGCTCCTCGCGCACCTCACGGCGGACCACCGGGTCTACTGGGTGGGCACGTCGAAGGGTGCCACCCCGGACTATCTCGCCTACGACCTGCGCGGCTGGTCGCAGCAGGTCTCGGACCCGGTGCAGCTGGCTTCGCAACTGCATCCGGAGGCCCGGTACGAGATCACGTACCGCTCGGACGGCTTCGCGGTCCTCAAGAGGGTGTGACGCGCACCGCGGGCGCATCCGCGGGGAACGGTCGAGGGGCCGGGTTCCGTACTCTCCGTACGGAACCCGGCCCCTCGGCGCGTGTGGTGCTCAGTACTGCTGCTGGTTCCGCTTGAACCAGGCCGCGGCGTCGCCCTTCGCGAAGAAGACGATGAGCAGGATGCCGAGAACGAGGCTGATCAGGGCGAAGACGTTCGCGCCGAGCAGGTTCACGAGGCTGCCGAGGGTCACCAGCGAGCCGTAGACGATGCCCGAGATGCGGATGCCGTTGCCGCCGGAGCGGATCTTGACCGCCATGATGATGGCCCAGACGCCGAAGGCGATGCCGATGATGCCGAAGACGATCATGGTGCCGGCCAGGATCGAGGAGACGTCCTGGGTCTGGCCGTCGAGCTCGGGGGAGCTGGCGAGCTGGTCGGCGAGCCAGCCGCTGGCCACGACGGCGAGCAGGCCGAACAGCGCCTGGAGGACGCCGAGGATCCACAGGATCACGCGGTTCGCCTTCACCCCGCCCGGCATCTCCATGACCGCGCCCGGGTAGCCACCGCCGCCGTACGGGGAGACCGGCGGAGCGGCCGGGTAGCCGTAGCCGCCCTGCTGCGGCGGCACGCCCTGGGGGGCCTGCTGCGGGTAGCCGTAACCGGGCTGCTGGCCCTGGCCCTGCTGCTGGCCGTAGGGGTTGTTCGGGTCACCGAAGCTCATCGCGGGATTCCTCCGTGAATCTCTCTGTGCGGGGACGACGCGGCCCGCGCGGAGGACTTTTCACGGGATGTGAGCGGATTCCCCCCGGCACTTTCCGCGGTACTTCGCGGATCATCGTGGTCGTACCGTCGACTTCTTGTCCAGTCGATACGTACCGGAGTTGTGCAAGTGCAACCTCTCGTCGCGCCCGGCGGGCCCCTCGGTGCGAGCGAATTGGAACAAGGCGGGGGTCATCCGGGAGGATGTCTCCATGAGCGCCCAGATTCTCGATGGCAAGGCCACCGCAGCCGCGATCAAGTCCGATCTGACCGTCCGTGTGGCGGCCCTCAAGGAGAAGGGCCTCACGCCCGGACTCGGCACGGTCCTGGTCGGCGACGACCCGGCCAGCCAGAAGTACGTGGCCGGCAAGCACCGGGACTGCGCGCAGGTCGGCCTCGCCTCGATCCAGCGCACGCTGCCCGCCACCGCCACCCAGGAGGAGATCGAGGCGGTCGTACGGGAGCTCAACGAGGACCCGGCCTGCACGGGGTACATCGTCCAGCTCCCGCTGCCCAAGGGCATCGACGAGAACCGCATCCTGGAGCTGATGGACCCGGCCAAGGACGCGGACGGACTGCACCCGACCAACCTCGGCCGGCTCGTCCTCAACGAGCCCGCCCCGCTGCCCTGCACGCCGAACGGTGTCATCACCCTGCTGCGCGCGCACGGCGTGGAGATCAACGGCGCCGAGGTCGTGGTCGTCGGACGCGGTGTCACCATCGGCCGCCCGATGCCGCTCATCCTCACCCGCCGCTCCGAGAACGCCACCGTGACCCAGTGCCACACCGGCACCCGCGACCTCTCCGCGCACCTGCGCAACGCCGACATCATCGTCGCCGCGGCCGGCGTGCCGCACCTGATCAAGCCCGAGGACGTGAAGCCGGGCGCGGCCGTCCTCGACGTCGGCGTCTCGCGCAACGCCGAGGGCAAGATCCTCGGAGACGTCCACCCGGACGTCGCCGAGGTGGCCGGCTGGATCTCCCCGAACCCCGGCGGTGTGGGTCCGATGACCCGGGCACAGCTCCTCGTCAACGTCGTCGAGGCCGCCGAGCGCGCGGCCGCGGCGCTCTGACGTGACCGCCGGGACCCCGGGGACACCCGGGAACGGGAAGCCGGGCGGGGCGGAGGGCGCGAACGGTGCGAACGGCACGGAGTCCGAGGCCGGCGCTTTCGCCTCCGTCGCCTTCGACGCTTCCGTCGCTTCCGGTTCCGCTGCCTCCGGTGGCGGTCCGCGGCGGCGGCCGTCCATCGTCACGACCGGTACCGCGCGGCCCGAGGGCGGCGGCCGGGCGGCTCCCGGCGACGCCTCGGCGCCCGCGCGCCAGTGGCCGCTGCTCACCGTGCTCGGGCTCGCCGGGCTCGGTCTGCTCGTGGTGGGTACGGACCCGTTCCCGCATGCCTTCAGGATCGGAGCGATCCTGATCGGGGCCGCGCTCCTCGTGGGGGCCGTGATGCGCCGGGTACTGCCCTCGGTGGGCATGCTGGCCGTACGGTCCCGCTTCACGGACATGATCACGTACGGGGTGATGGGTGGCCTGATCGTGCTGCTCGCGCTCATGGTGCAGCCGAAGCCCTGGCTGAAGATCCCGTTCCTGGAGGACATCCTCCACCTCACGGTGACCTAGCCTCACGGCGACCCGGACCGGAGGTCCCGACCGGACCGCGTGAGCGACGACGCCCGCCCTCTCCCCCGTGGGAGGGCGGGCGCCGTCGTGATCAAGGGTCATGTACGTGCCAAGGTTGGTTCAAGGTCCGTCGGCGCGCTGTGGCACGGAAGTGACCATTCCGCCACTTCGACTCCGCATCCGGGGCGCGCGTCGCCCCCGGACCTGCCATCCTTCGGGAGTCGCGGAAGTCGAGGGAGCACGGGACAAGGGGGACCGCACATGCCTGGCTGGAAGGCGCTGCCGGACGAACTCGACCCGGAGGTTCGCGCGTTCACGGAACGGCTCCGCCGCCTGATCGACCGCAGCGGACTCGGTATCACGGCGGTCGCCGAGCGCACCGGCCACGAACGCTCCGCCTGGGACGGCTACCTGAACGCGCGTCTGCCCGCCCCCCGGGGCGCGGTCGTGGCACTCGCCGACGTGACCGGAAGCGACCCGTCGGACCTCGCGACCCACTGGGAGCGTGCGGACCGAGGGTGGAACCGCTCGAAGGGCGTCGCCGGGGCGGGGAGTGGTGAGGGCGAGGCCGTCGACGGTGACAGGGACGTCGATGGTGCCGGGGGCGGGAGTGACCGCACCATGCAGATCCGGCGCATCGACAGGCCGTTCCCGGCGCGGACTTCGGCCCCGGACCCGTCGGCGCCCCCTGTCCGTGCCCCGGACTCGGCCGCCGCGCCCGCATCCGCGCCCCGTACCCCCACCTCCGACTCCGGCGGGCCCGCGCCCCGTACCCCCGCCGTCGCCTCCCGCCGCCGGGCCGTGCTGCTCTACGCCGCCGGGATCGTCGGTGCCCTGCTCGTCGTCACCGCCGCCCTGCTCCTCGTCGACCTGGGCGGCTCCGACGGCGCGGGCGAACCGGTGGCCGCCCCGCCCACCACGACCGCCCCACCCGTCACCCGGCCCGCCACCCTCCCCGCGGGGGTGACGTGCGTGGGGCCCGACTGCGACGGCCAGGACCCGGAGGCCATGGGGTGCGGCGGAGCCCTCGCCACCACCGTCGCACGCGCCCGCGTGGGCGCCGCCCAGGTCGAGGTCCGCTACAGCGAGACCTGCGCGGCGGCCTGGGCCCGGATCACCGGGGCCGCCCCCGGGGACACCGTGGCCGTCGAGGCCGGCGGCACCGAGCGGCGCGCCACCGTCGCCCAGGACGCCGGCACGGCGGCGGAGACCGACGCGTACACGCCGATGGTCGCGGTCGGTTCCGGCGCCGACGCGCGCGCCTGCGGCACACTCGCGAACGGGCGCGAGGCCTGCACCACGAACTGACGGACAGCGCAGCCTCGGACGGGTGGCAGTGAGCCGGACCACAAGGGTGTGGGGGTTCGCGGGGCCCCGGGTCGGATAGCCTGACCGCTGGAAATCTCTTCACGTCGAGACACCGATCGATCACAGCGATCGATCGTCGATCGTCGATCACGAAGGGACGTCCGGAACCCGGGGCAGGGACCCCCCACCGCCAGCTGTCTTACGGAGATCGCCATGACCCGCACTCCCGTGAATGTCACCGTGACCGGCGCGGCCGGCCAGATCGGCTACGCGCTGCTCTTCCGCATCGCCTCCGGCCACCTGCTCGGCGCGGACGTGCCGGTCAAGCTGCGCCTCCTCGAGATCCCGCAGGGCGTGAAGGCCGCCGAGGGCATCGCCATGGAGCTCGACGACTGCGCGTTCCCGCTGCTCAAGGGCATCGACATCTTCGACGACCCGAACCAGGGCTTCGAGGGCGCCAACGTCGCGCTGCTCGTCGGCGCCCGCCCGCGCACCAAGGGCATGGAGCGCGGCGACCTGCTGCAGGCCAACGGCGGCATCTTCAAGCCGCAGGGCAAGGCCATCAACGACCACGCCGCGGACGACATCAAGGTCCTCGTCGTCGGCAACCCGGCCAACACCAACGCCCTGATCGCCCAGGCCGCCGCCCCGGACGTGCCGGCCGAGCGCTTCACCGCGATGACCCGCCTGGACCACAACCGCGCGCTGTCGCAGCTGGCCGCCAAGACCGGCGCCTCCGTCGAGGACATCAAGCGCCTCACCATCTGGGGCAACCACTCGGCGACCCAGTACCCGGACGTCTTCCACGCGGAGATCGCCGGCAAGAACGCCGCCGAGGTCGTCAACGACGAGCAGTGGCTGGCCGACACCTTCATCCCGACCGTCGCCAAGCGCGGCGCCGCGATCATCGAGGCCCGTGGCGCGTCCTCCGCCGCCTCCGCAGCGAACGCCGCCATCGACCACGTCCACACCTGGGTCAACGGCACCGCCGCCGGCGACTGGACCTCCATGGGCATCCCGTCGGACGGCTCCTACGGCGTCCCCGAGGGCCTCATCTCCTCCTTCCCCGTCACCTGCACCGACGGAAAGTACGAGATCGTCCAGGGCCTGGAGATCAACGACTTCTCCCGCAGCCGCATCGACGCCTCCGTGAAGGAGCTCACCGAGGAGCGCGACGCGGTGCGCGAGCTCGGCCTCATCTGAGCCCGGCCCCACCCGAGTCGGCTCACGCCTGATCCGGACTCACCCGGGCCCGCTCGTACGTGAGTCGGGCCCACCCGGGTCCGCTCGCATGCGGGTCGGGCCCACCCGGGTCCGGCTCGTCAGAGCCCGGCTCCACACTCTCGGCGCCTCCGGACCGTACGACCGACCGTACGGACCGGGGGCGCCGTTTTTCGTGCCGACACGGAGGCCCCACCTCCCCTATGCTGACCCACCGGTTCGCGGCCGGGCAGGCCGCGCGCGGACAGTCGCACATCATCGGGGGAGCCTTGACGCAGTCGTCCATTCCGCAGCAGCCCGGCCGGCCGCCCCACGCGCCGCCGGCCGTCGACCCGCGCCGGTTACCGGCCTCCAGCGAGGCGACCCGGCTGCTCTGCGCCGGCACGTACCTCGACGACGCCTTCCGCGACGCGGTCATCGACCAGCTGTACATCCACGAGGAGCGCTTCGCCGCCCCCTCGCTCGGCTACGACGCGAGCCGCGTCCTCGCCCACGCGCTGCGCGCCCGCCGCGTCGAACTCGGCTGGGCCGTCGGCATCCTGGCCCTCTGGATCATCGCGCTCCCGCTCACCAAGGGTCTGATCGCCCTCCTCATCGCGCCGTTCCTGATCCTCGGCCTGGCCCGCTGGGTCCGCGGCCGGTCGGCCGACGCCCCCGTCTACCGTCTCGTCCCCGCCTTCGTCCTGCGCTGGTACGGACGGATCATGCTCCTCCAGTCCGCCCTGTTCCTCCTCTTCCTCGCCCTCGGCGACGAGGAGTCCGGGGGATCCGACGGGGGATTCCTCGGCGAGGTCTCCGAGACGGGCGAGTTCCTCGACCTCGCGGTGAGCCTCGCCGCCCAGGAGATGTGGGGCATCGGACCGCTGGAGGTGTGGATCACCGTCGCCGTGCCGCTCCTCGTGGCCTGGGCGGTGGCCACCCAGCGCGGTCAGTTCGCCCGCGCGCTCACCCAGGAGCTGTCCCGGGACCGCTTCCCCGACCAGCGCTCCGATCCGGCCGAGCAGGCCGAGGGCGCCAGGTCCCGCCGTCTGCGCGACCGGATCCGTACCGAACAGCACGCGCGGATCGTCATGTACGGGGCCGACGACCCGTTCTGCGGCGCCGGCGAACCGTACGAGCCCTGGTCGCTCTCCGTCGAGCTGCGGCCCCGGAAGAACCTCGAGGGCACGGAGCCCGAGCCGCTCGACAACAGCGCCATCATGCGGCACGTGGTCCCGCTCGTGGAGGCGCTGCGCGTGCCCTCGCCGCACGGCTCGCCGCGGATCCAGGCCGCCGTACGGGACCGGCTGCGCGAGCTCGAGATCGACGAGGTCGTCTTCCTGCCGGTCGACGGACTGCCGGCCCGCGGCGCCGCCCCGTACAGCCCCGAGGGCTTCGAGACGCACCGCTCCGGCGCCATCGAGGAGGGCGGCGAGACCCGTCGTCACTTCCTGCGCATCCGGGTCGGAGGCTGGGGCGAGGAGATCGTCACCACCGTCTTCGTCCGCGTGCACACACAGGGCGGGATGCTGATGCTGGAGGTGGCACCGCACGTCCTGCGGCCGGTGAAGCCGCTCTACCGGTACGCCGACCGGATCGCCCACCGCTACCGGCACAACCACCACTTCGGCAAGGCGGTCTGGGCCCTGGGCCAGACCCCGCGCTCCGCCGGCCAGGCCCTGGTCACCGTCGGGCGCTCGCTCGGCCACGGCTGGCGGCTGCTCACCGCGGGACACGCCAACGCGCTGCCCGAGGGACCCGAGGTCTCGATCCGCGAGCTCGGCTCCGACGACGAGGCCTCGCTCTTCCAGGAGATGGACGTCAGCCGCTACCTGAAGAGCGTGCAGGACCGGGTCGCGAACGGCGTGACGGTCGCGCTCCGCGAAGCCGGTTACGAGACCGCCGAGTTCGAGCAGAAGATCGTGCACGTCGCCGAGGGCGGCACGTTCATCGAGAACACCAGGGGCAACGTCACCCTCGGCAACCACAACACCGTCACCAACAAGAGCTTCACCACCGCGACGACCGGAGGCAACCGTGGCTGAGACCGGGAACGGCACCCCTGACGTCCGCGCTCCTGGCGGCATTCACGTCACCAACACCGGGGGCAGCGTCACCATCGGCGACCACAACACCGTCACCCACACGGTGAACGGCGCCCAGCCGGCCCGCGACCCGGAGCAGGAGGCGCTGCTCCAGGCCATCCGCCGGCTCCGCGCCGACCTCGGCGGCATCGTCCCCTCCGAGCAGACGGCCGTCCTGGACGCCGAACTCGCCGAGGCCGAGGACGAGATCGAGGGCACGGGACGGGCCGACGCGGGGCGGCTCACCCGGCTGCGCCGCGCCCTCACGGACGCGGGCGCGGTCACCGGGATCCTCGCCTCGGGGGTGACCGTCGGGCAGGCCGTCGGCACCCTGCTCGGAGGGTGAGATGAGCGGTTACGGGGGCGGGAGCGGGGGCGGGGCCCGCTGGAACGACGAGACGCAGAGCTGGGAGAGCGGCGGCACGCCCCCCGCTCCCGCGACGGGAGCCGGCGGCGGCCCCGTCGTACCCCCGCCACCGCCCCCGCCGGAATACGCCCCGGATCACGTTCCGGGACACGTGCCGATACAAGCGCCGCAGTACGCGCCGGAGTTCACGTACGACCCCGACCACGTTCCCGCGCAGGTCTCCGTGTACGTGCCCGGGGCGGGCGGCCGGCAGTATCCCGCTTCTGGCACGGCCGCCCCGGCGACCCGGCCACGCGCGCGGGCGGCGGTCGTGGCAGGGGTCGCCGTGGCCGTCCTCGCGGCGGGCTCCGTCGGCGGCTGGCTGCTCTGGGGCGGGGACGACGCCAGGCTCCCTGCGGCGGGCGGCCCGCCGGCCTCCGTCCCGGTGGTCCCGGAGACCACCGGGGCCACGGGGGCCACCGCTCCCGCCTCCGACACGCCGTCGCCCTCCGGCACGTCCACCGCTCCCACGGACGACGTGCCGCCGCCCGGTTACCGCGCCGTCGAGGACCTCAAGGGCTTCACGGTCGCCGTCCCCGAGGGCTGGGACCGCACCGAGTCCGACCAGGGCGTCTTCTACAACGCGCCGGACCGCAGGAGCCTGCTCCAGGTCTTCGTGGTCACGGAGGCCGGACTGACCCCGTACGAGGCCCTGCGCGGGGCCTCCGAGGACGGCAGGGCCAACAAGCCCGGCTACCAGGAGATCAGCCTCGAACGGGTCACCGGCGAGGCGGGCGCCCCGGCCGACTCCGCCGAACTGGTCTACGCGTACACCCGGGACGACGGCAGCCGCCGCAAGGTCGTCGACCGGGCGTTCACGGCCGAGGACGGCAACCACTACGCGATCCTGGCGGCCGGCCCGGAGAGCGCGTGGCCGAAGCAGCGCGAAGTGCTCCGCGTGGCACTGGCGTTCTTCCGCCCCGGCGCGTACTGATCGCACCGGCCGCACCGGCCGCACCGGCCCCCGAGGCGAGGCCTCGGGGGCCCGCCCCGTTCCCCGAGCTCCTCAGAGCGCTCCCGCGTCCCTCAGTTTCGCCGCCGTCGCCGCCAGGTCGTCCCGCGCCCGCAGGAGCAGCCCGTCGCCGAAGGTGATCCGGGTCGCGCCCAGCCGGCCGAGTTCCGCGAAGGGCGGGTCGCCCGGTCCCGCCAGGGCGTTGAGGGGGAGGTCGCCGAGGGCCGCGCGCAGTACCGGCAGGTCGGCGGGCGGGGCCCCGATCGGGTAGACGCAGTCCGCACCCGCCTCCGCGTAGCGCCGGGCGCGGGCGATCGCCGCCTCCACCGGGTCGGCCGCCCGGCGGATGTACACGTCCACGCGCGCGTTGACGAAGAGCCCGGGACCGGCGGCGGCCCGTACCTCCGCCAGCCATTCGGCGTGCGCCTCCGCGTCCTTGAGCTCGCGGTCCTCGCCGGTGTCCTCCAGGTTCACCCCGACGGCCCCCGACTCCCTTACCCGCTCCACCAGTTCCTCGGCCGGCAGCCCGTAGCCGCCCTCCAGGTCCGCCGTGACCGGTACGGAGACCGCGCGGACGATCCGGGCCACGGCGGCGAACATCTCCGCCGCCGGCGTCGCCCCGTCCTCGTACCCGAGGGACGCGGCCACCCCGGCGCTCGGTGTGGCGAGCGCCGGGAACCCGGCCGCCTCGAAGGAGCGGGCGCTCACCGCGTCCCACGGTCCGGGCAGCACCAGCGGATCGCCGGCGGCCCGGTCCCGGTGGAGGGCGCGCAGGACCCCGGCCTTCACGCCCCCGTCTCCGCCCCCGCTCACGCGGAGCGGGGGGTGTAGTGGCCGGGCACCATCCGGGTGGTGACGGCGATCCGGTTCCAGGCGTTGATGACGACGATCGCGCCGATGACCCGGGCGAGCTCGATCTCGTCGAAGTGGGCGGCGGCCTGGGCGTACACCTCGTCGGGGACGAAGCCGTCGGTGAGGACGGTGACGGACTCGGTCAGCGCGAGGGCCGCGAGCTCCCGCTCGGTGTAGAAGTGCCGGGACTCCCGCCAGGCGGAGAGCTGCACGATCCGCTCCACGGTCTCGCCCTCCGCGAGCGCGTCCTTGGTGTGCATGTCGATGCAGAACGCGCAGTGGTTGACCTGGGACGCCCGGATCTTGATCAGGTGGTAGAGCGTCGGGTCGATGTCCTTCGCGGCGGCCGTCTCCAGGCGGAGCATCGCCCGGTAGAACTCGGGGACGCGCTCGGCGAGCGGGAGGCGCGGGGCGTGCTCGTGGGCGTACGCGGTGCGGTCGGCGGTCTCGGTGAGGGTGGTGTTCGTGGTCATGACGTCACCGTACGAGCCGGGTGGCGCAGGAGTATGGTCCATTTCCATGGCAGACGAGTGGGCCACTTCCGGCACCGACCTCCATCTGGAACTCCGTGGCCCGCGCCTGCGGGCCGGCCTCATGGACGCCCTGCGGGAGGCCGTGCGCAGTGGGCGCCTGGCGGCGGGCACCCGGCTGCCCTCCTCCCGGACGCTCGCCGCCGACCTCGGCATGGCCCGCAACACCGTCGCCGACGCCTACGCCGAACTCGTCGCCGAGGGCTGGCTGACGGCCCGGCAGGGCTCCGGCACCCGGGTCGCCCGCCGCGCCGAACCCCGTACGGCGGTACGGCAGCCCCCCGCCCCCTCCCCTTCCGCCCCCGTGCTCTCCCTGCCCCGGTCCGCCGCGCCCGCGCACGACCTCAAGGCCGGCACCCCCGACCTCGCGTCCTTCCCGCGCGCCGAGTGGCTCAAGGCGTACCGGCGGGCACTCACCGCCGCCCCCAACGAGGCCTTCGGGTACGGGGATCCGCGCGGCCGGATCGAACTGCGCACCGCCCTCGCCGAGTACCTCGCCCGCACGCGGGGCGTGCACGCCAGGCCCGAACGGATCGTCGTCTGCGCGGGCTTCGTGCACGGACTGATGCTGATCGGCCAGGTGCTGCGGAGCCGGGGCGTACGGGACGTGGCGGTCGAGTCGTACGGGCTCGGCCTCCACGCCGGTCTGCTCACCGGAGCGGGACTCGGTACCCCGGTCCTGCCCTTCGACGAACGCGGCACCCGCGTCGAGGAGCTGTCCGGACAGGACCGGGTGGGGGCCGTCCTCATGACGGCCGCCCACCAGTTCCCGCTGGGCGGCGCCCTGCCGCCCGACCGGAGGGCGGCGGTCGTCGACTGGGCGCGGGCCTCCGGCGGCCTCGTCCTGGAGGACGACTACGACGGGGAGTTCCGCTACGACCGGCAGCCGGTGGGCGCGCTCCAGGGCCTCGACCCCGAGCGGGTCGTCTACTTCGGCACGGCGAGCAAGTCGCTCGCCCCCGGCCTCCGGCTGGCGTGGATGGTGCTGCCGGAGAGCCTGGCCGGCGAGGTGGCGGCGGCGAAGGGGGCCGTGGACTGGTCGTCCGGCACGCCGGACCAGCTGGCGTTCGCCGAGTTCCTGGGCTCGGGGGCGTACGACCGGCACGTACGGGCGATGCGGCTGCGTTACCGGCGCCGCCGCGACCAGTTGGTGGCGGCGGTGGCCGCGCACTCGCCCGAGACCCGGGTGAGCGGGATCGCGGCGGGTCTCCACGCCGTCCTGGCCCTGCCGCCCGGCGCCGAACAGGCCGTTCTGCGGGCCGCCGCCTGGAACGGCCTCGCCGTGCAGGGCGTCGACCAGTTCCGCCGCCCGACGGTCCCCGCGACCCTGGACGGCCTCGTCGTCGGCTACGCCACACCGCCGGACAGCGCCTGGCAGGGCGCCCTCCAGAGCCTCTGCCGGATCCTTCCCTAGGAGACCACCCCTCGGGGCACGCCGGGGGAATGCCGGCGTCCGTCGGGACGCCAGGGCCCGTCGGGACGCCAGGGCCCGTCGGGAACGTCAGGGCCCGCCGCGCCCCGGGCCCGGCTCCGTGACCGCCGCGTCGCCCGGGTCCCCGGCGGGGTCCACCGCCGGTGCCTCGCCGAAGCGGGCCAGGACCAGGGAACCCGCCACGGCCACGGCGAAGCCGGCGACCGCCGACCACCCGAGCCCCTCCCGCGTACGGTCCCCGAGCCAGACCACCCCGACCACCGCCGGCCCGATCGTCTCGCCGAGCACCATGCCCGCCGTCGCCGTGGTCACCGAACCCCGCTGGAGCGCCGAGGTCAGGAGGAGGAACGCCGCCCCGCCGCCCACGAGCACCGCGTACAGGACCGGATCGGCGAAGTCGACGCCGTCGATCAGCCGCACCCCCACCTCCACCACCCCGAAGCCGAAGCCCGAGCCCAGGCCGAGGACCAGCGAGCGCGGCCGGTCCGGCAGCCGGCCGCCCACCACGCCGAGCAGCAGCACGCCGAACGCGGTCGCGAGCAGCGCCCACCGGAGCGCCTCCGAGCCGTCCCGGTGCCCCTCCTTGCCGGAAGCGAGGGCGAGCAGGGCCAGCCCGGCGCAGACCGCGGCCACGGCCGCCCACTCCACCCGGCGCAGCCGCACCGCCAGCACCCGGGAGGCGACGACCGCGGTGACCGCGAGGCTCGCGGCGAGGGCGGCTCCCACCGCGTAGATGGGCAGCGTCCGCAGGGCGACGATCTCCAGGACGAAGCCCAGACCGTCCAGGCCGAGGCCGACGACGTACCGCCACTGCCGCAGCGCCCGCCACATCAGCGCGACGTCGACGCCGCCACCGGTCCCCGGGGTCGCGGCGCGGGCCGCCATCGCCTGGAGAACCGAGGCCGTGCCGAAACAGACGGACGAGGCGAGCGCACAAATCATCCCGAGAAGCACGAAACGACTCTAGGACGTGCGGCCGGAAACCACCGGCCTACACTGTGCGGTCGCGACAGACGTGAACGCGACAAGCGTGACCGTGAAGGCCGTGACCGTGGAGGTCGCGACCGCGAAGGGGAGGGCGACGCACATGCGGAGGCTGAGGTCGAGCACGGTGGTGCTCGGCGGGATGGGTGTGCTCGCGGCGACGATCACCGCGTGCGGTTCCGAGCCGGACAAGCGGTGCGTGGACCCGCTGACCCGGGAGGAACTGCCGAGCTACCGGTGCGAGAGCGGCGGCAGCGATGACGACGACGGCACGACCCACCGGGGCTCGTACTACTACGGCGGTTCCGTCCGCGACAACCGCGTGAGCGGCGGCAGCTTCGACAAGACGGCCGTCGACACCGGCGGCTTCGGCTGCTCCGGTTCCGGCGGCGGCTGAGAGGGCCCGGCACATGGAACGGCACACGATCGAACCCCGGCCCGGCTGGCAGGAGACGGTGGAGGAGCAGGGGGTCGTCTACCCGCTGACCCGGTACCCGGACGGAACGCTGCGCCCGTACTGGGACGAGAGCGCCTACTACTCCTTCACCCTGCCCGAGGTCGAGGCCCTGGAGGAGGTCGTCGAGGAGCTGCACGCGATGTGCCTGGCGGCGGCCGCGCACATCGTCGAGCGGGACCGGTTCGCCGAGCTCGGCATCACCGACCCGAAGCTCGTCGCCCGGGTCGCCGAGTCCTGGCGCCGCCGCGCGGAACTCCCCTCCCTCTACGGTCGGTTCGACCTGCACTACGACGGTACGGGCCCGGCGAAGATGCTGGAGTACAACGCCGACACCCCCACCTCGCTCGTGGAGGCCGCCAGCCCGCAGTGGTTCTGGATGGAGGAGCGGTTCCCCGGCGCCGACCAGTGGAACTCCCTCCACGAACGCCTCGTCGCCGCCTGGAAGCGCCAGGCACCCCTGCTGCCGCCGGGACCCGTCCACTTCGTCCACTCCGACGGCGACGAGCTCGGCGAGGACCTGATGACGGTCGCGTACCTGCGCGAGACCGCCCAGCAGGCCGGACTCGCCACCGAGGCGCTCTCCGTCGAACGGATCGGCTGGGACCGGCTCTCCCGCCGCTTCGTGGACGACCGGCTCCGCTTCATCCGCAGCTGCTTCAAGCTCTACCCGTGGGAGTGGCTGACCACCGACCGCTTCGGCCGGCACGTCCTGGACACCCTCGACAACGGCGGCGGCACCGGCACGACCTGCTGGATCGAGCCCGCCTGGAAGATGCTGCTCTCCAACAAGGCGCTCCTCGCGATCCTCTGGGAGCTGTACCCCGGCCACCCCAACCTGCTGCCCGCCTACCTCGACGGGCCGCGCGAACTCGCCACGACCGCCGGCTGGGTGGCCAAGCCGCTGCTCGGCCGCGAGGGCGCGGGCGTCACCCTGCACGAGGCCGGCACGGAGCCGTTCGTACGGGACGGGGAACCCTGCTGCTACCAGGAGCTGGCCCCGCTGCCCGACTTCGACGGCAACCGGGTCGTGCTCGGCGCGTGGGTCGTCGAGGACGAGGCGGCGGGACTCGGCATCCGGGAGTCGGCCGGCCTCGTCACCGACGAGTACGCCCGCTTCCTCCCGCACGTGATCCTCTGACCGCCCCGCCCTCGGGGCCCGGCCCGGCCTCAGTCCGACAGCACGCCCCTCAGCTGCTCCAGGCCCCAGTCCAGGTCCTCCTTCGAGATCACCAGGGGCGGCGCGATCCGGATCGTCGAACCGTGGGTGTCCTTCACCAGGACACCCCGCTCCATCAGCTTCTCCGAGATCTCCCGGCCGGTGCCCCGGGACGGCGTGACGTCCACCCCGGCCCACAGGCCGCGCCCGCGCACCGCCTCCACCGCACCGCCGCCCACGAGGAGGCCCAGCTCCGCGTGGAGGTGCTCGCCCAGCTCCGCCGCCCGCTCCTGGAACTCGCCCGTCCGCAGCATCGCGATCACCTCGAGGGCCACCGCGCAGGCCAGCGGGTTCCCGCCGAACGTCGAACCGTGCTCACCCGGCCGGAACACCCCGAGCACCGAACGGTCGGCGACCACCGCCGACACCGGCACCACCCCGCCGCCCAGCGCCTTCCCCAGGACGTACACGTCCGGCACCACACCCTCGTGCTCGCACGCGAACGTCCTTCCCGTCCGGCCCAGACCCGACTGGATCTCGTCCGCCACGAACAGCACGTTCCGCCGGCGCGTCAGCTCCCGCACCCCCGCCAGATAGCCGGCCGGCGGGACCAGGACACCCGCCTCGCCCTGGATCGGTTCGATCAGCACCGCCACCGTGTTCTCGGTGACCGCCGCCTCCATCGCCGTCAGGTCCCCGTACGGCACGATCTCGAACCCCGGCGTGTACGGCCCGTAGTGGTCCCGTGCCTCGTGGTCCGTGGAGAAGCTGACGATCGTCGTGGTCCGGCCGTGGAAGTTGTTCGCCGCGACCACGATCTTCGCGTGCCCGTCCGGCACGCCCTTCACCTCGTACCCCCACTTCCGGGCGGTCTTCACGGCCGTCTCGACCGCCTCCGCGCCGGTGTTCATCGGCAGCACCGCTTCCTTGCCGCACAGCTCCGCGAGCTGCGTGCAGAACTCGGCGAACCGGTCGTGGTGGAAGGCGCGCGAGGTCAGCGTCACCCGCTCCAGCTGGGCCTTCGCCGCGTCGATCAGACGCCGGTTGCCGTGCCCGAAGTTGAGCGCCGAGTATCCGGCGAGCATGTCGAGATAGCGGCGCCCCTCGACATCGGTCATCCAGGCGCCGTCCGCCGAAGCGACGACGACGGGCAGGGGGTGGTAGTTGTGAGCGCTGTGCGCCTCCGCCGAAGCGATCGCGTCTTGGGTGCTCGACACGGGATCTCCGTTCGTCCTGCGGCTCGCGGGATGGACCCGCCGAAGGGGTGTGGCCCCTGTTTCTATCGTCGCTCGGATGCCGGACCGGGAAACCTCGCGCGCGGCGCGCCCGCTACGCTGAGAACACGCACGGCGACTGGCGTACGGGGAAGCGACCCCGGGGGAGCCGTGCGCGGCAACCACACGGGACGCCGCCCGCCTGGGCGTCACGGGACCAAAGTCCCGCGTGGCGCCGCGCCTCCCACGCAGTGCCCCGGGACCCACCGACGCCCGGAGGACCCCGCCATGAGCGCCCCGCAATACGCCCCGCAGCACCCCGCACTCGCCGCCGCCGATCCCGAGCTCGCCGCCCTCGTCGGAGCCGAGGAACGACTCCAGGCCGAGACCCTGCGCCTCATTCCCAGCGAGAACTACGTCTCCGCCGCCGTCCTCGAAGCCTCCGGCACCGTCCTCCAGAACAAGTACAGCGAGGGCTACCCCGGGCGCCGTTACTACGAGGGCCAGCAGAACATCGACCAGATCGAGACCCTCGCCGTCGAGCGCGCCAAGGCCGTCTTCGGCGTCGACCACGCCAACGTCCAGCCCTACTCCGGCTCCCCGGCCAACCTCGCCGTCCACCTCGCCTTCGCCGAACCCGGCGACACCGTCATGGGCATGGCGCTGCCCATGGGCGGCCACCTCACCCACGGCTGGGGCGTCTCCGCCACCGGCAGGTGGTTCCGCGGCGTCCAGTACGGCGTTCGCCAGGACACCGGCCTCATCGATTTCGACCAGGTCCGCGAACTGGCCCTCGCCGAGCGCCCGAAGGTGATCTTCTGCGGCGGCACAGCGCTGCCCCGCACCATCGACTTCGCCGCCTTCGGCGAGATCGCCCGCGAGGCCGGCGCCGTGCTCGTCGCCGACGTGGCCCACATCGCCGGCCTCGTCGCGGGCGGCGCCCACCCGTCCCCGGTCCCGCACGTGGACGTGATCTCCACGACCACCCACAAGACCCTGCGCGGCCCGCGCGGCGCCATGCTCATGTGCCGCGAGGAGCACGCCAAAGCGCTCGACAAGGCCGTCTTCCCGGGCCTCCAGGGCGGCCCGCACAACCAGACCACCGCCGGCATCGCCGTCGCCCTCCGCGAGGCCTCCCAGCCCTCCTTCCGTGACTACGCCCACGCCGTCGTCGCCAACGCCAAGGCCCTCGCGGAGGCGCTCCTCGCCCGCGGCTTCGACCTGGTCTCCGGCGGCACCGACAACCACCTGATCCTGCTGGACCTGACCCCGAATCAGGTCCCGGGCAAGATCGCCGCGAAGGCCCTCGACCGGGCGGGCATCGTCGTCAACTACAACACCGTCCCCTACGACCCCCGGAAGCCCTTCGACCCCTCCGGCATCCGCATCGGCACCCCCTCCCTCACCTCCCGCGGCCTCACGACCGCGCACATGGGCCAGGTCGCCGACTGGATCGACCGCGGCGTCACGGCGGCCGGCAAGGGCGACGAGGACGCCCTCCGCACCGTCCGAGCCGAGGTCGCCGACCTGATGGCCGCGCACCCGGCCCCGGGCCTCCCGACCTGACCGACCACCCGGCCGGGAGACCCCTCAGACCGGGTCCGGCCACCCGGCCGGGAAACCCCTCAGACCGGGTCCGGCCGCCCGTACCGGGGAGCGCCCCGTCCGGGGCCGGGGAGACCCGACAGGACGGGCCTGCCCGGCCTGTCCGGCCCCGACCGACCCGGCCCGTCCGGCCCCGGTCGGTCGGCCTGCCCGGTCCCGGCCACCCGGACCGCCCGGTCCCGGCTATCCGCCCGTCGACTCCGCCGTTCGGCGGGCCTCCTCGCGGTCCGGTATGCCTTCCATGCGGAAGGTGAGCGCACCCCCGCTCCTCGTCCAGAGGAGCGTGGGGCCCGCCGTCCGGACCTCGTGGGTCCACGCCGTGCCCGTCCCGTCCGTCATCGGGAACGTCAGCAGGTGCGGGGCCGCGAACCAGTAGCCCTGTGCGCCGTCCGGCAGGTCGACCCATTCCGGCTGCGTCCTGACCTGCTTGGCGAAGCCGATGTCCAGCCGGGCCGGGAACTCGTCGAGCCGCACCGTCCGCTCCCCGTCCCGCCAGCACAGGCTGATCACCGCCCGGCCCCGCTCGGCCGACCCCGTCACCGCGACCGCGTCCGGCGCGCCGAGCGCCCCGGGTATCAGTGGCTCGAAGCCCGCCCGGCGCCCGGCCTCCGCCAGGGACACCGGCTCCGGGCACCCCGGCACCGCGCCCCCGGCCGGGGCACCGCGCCCGTCCGGGTCGTACCGCACGGTGACCCCTCCGAAGCCGAACCAGTCCGCCACCGCCGCCCGCACCGGCGGGGTGAGCACCAGGACGATCAGCACCCCGGTCAGGCCGGCCAGCAGCGCCCGCCACCGCTCGCGCGCCCACCGCCGTCCGCGCGCCCACCGGCTCCCGGCCGGCACGAACGCCGGCACGGCCACCGGCGTCGGGACCTGCTCGGCGAGGAGCCGCGCGAGCACCCGCTCGGCCATGGTCTCCCCGTCCACGTCCGGCACCCGCAGCCGCCGTCCCAGCTCCCTCAGTTCGTCCGGCAGACGCTCGTCATCCATGCCCCTCACCTCCCTCCCGGCCTTCCTCCAGCGCGAGTCCCAGCTTCTTCAGCGCCCGGCTCAGCCGGGACTTCACCGTCCCCTTCGGCCAGCCGAGGGCCCGGGCCGTCTCCGGCTCGTCCAGTTCGAGCAGGTAGCGGTGGATCACCACCTGCCGGTGGTCCTCGGTGAGACCGTCCAGGGCGTCGAGGAGCCGCCGGCTCCGCTCCCGCTCCTCGGCCGCGACCGCGGGATCCGCCGACTCCGGTATCCGCGGCTCCCCGCCGAGGAGGTCCGCCTCGCGGTCGGCGACGGCGCGCTGCCGGCCCGCCGAGCGCACTGTGTTCCTGGTCTCATTGACGACGATCCGCAGCAGCCAAGGCCGGAACGCCGCGCCCTCCTGGAACCGGCCGAGCGAGCGGTACGCCTTGAAGAAGGCCTGCTGCACCACGTCCTCGGCCTCCGCGCCCGCACCGCACGCCACCGCCGCCCTCAGGGCGACCGCCGTGTGCGCGCGGACCAGCTCCGCGTACGCCTCCGGCTCTCCGGCGCGCACCCGTGCGATCACCACGGCCTCGTCGTCGACCAGGCCCCCCTCCCGTGTCCTCACACTCTTGATACACCGGCAGTCCGGGATCGGTTCCCACACCTGAGAGAATGATGTGCATGGCCTCTGATCGTCCTCGCGCGCTCTCCGGAATCCAGCCCACGGCAGGCTCGTTCCACCTCGGCAACTACCTCGGTGCGATCCGTCAGTACGTCGCACTGCAGGAGACCCACGACGCCTTCTACATGGTCGTCGACCTGCACGCCATCACGGTCCCGCAGGACCCCGCCGAGCTGCGGGCGAACACCCGCCTCGCCGCCGCCCAGCTGCTGGCCTCCGGCCTCGACCCGGACCGCTGCACCCTCTTCGTCCAGAGCCACGTCCCCGAGCACGCGCAGCTCGGCTGGGTCATGAACTGCCTCACCGGCTTCGGCGAGGCCTCCCGCATGACCCAGTTCAAGGACAAGTCCGCGAAGCAGGGCGCCGACCGCGCCACCGTGGGCCTCTTCACGTACCCGATCCTCCAGGTCGCGGACATCCTGCTCTACCAGGCCAACGAGGTCCCGGTCGGCGAGGACCAGCGCCAGCACATCGAGCTGACCCGCGACCTCGCGGAGCGCTTCAACGGCCGGTTCGGCGACACCTTCACCGTCCCCAAGCCGCACATCGTCAAGGAGACCGGGAAGATCTACGACCTCCAGGACCCGACGATCAAGATGAGCAAGTCGGCGTCCACGCCGAAGGGCCTCGTCAACCTCCTGGACGACCCGAAGGTCACCGCGAAGAAGGTCAAGAGCGCGGTCACCGACACCGACACGGTGATCCGCTTCGACCCGGAGAACAAGGCGGGCGTCTCCAACCTGCTCACGATCATGTCCACGCTCACCTCCACGTCCGTCGCGGACCTGGAGAAGAGCTACGAGGGCAAGATGTACGGCGCGCTGAAGACGGATCTCGCCGAGGTCATGGTGGACTTCGTCACGCCGTTCCGGGCCCGCACCCAGGAATACCTGGACGACCCGGAGACGCTGGACTCTGTCCTGGCCAAGGGAGCGGAGAAGGCCCGCGCGGTCGCCGCGGAGACGCTGGCGCAGACGTACGAGCGGATCGGCTTCCTGCCCGCCAAGCACTGAGGTGCCGCCCGCCGCGCACCGAGGGTCCCGCCCCGCCGGGCGCCGAGGTCCGCGCCCGCCGGGCATCGAGGTCCCGCCCCGCCGCGCATGGGACGGAGGACCCTGGCCACAAGGGTGGTGGAGGCCGCACACTGGCGGCTGAGCCATCGCACACAAGTCGACGGACGACGGAGGAGAACGACGTGGGGACCGTAACGCTCGGCGTTTCGATCGCGGTCCCGGAGCCTTACGGCAGCCTGCTCCAGGAGCGGCGCGCCGGCTTCGGGGATCCTGCCGCGTACGGCATCCCCACGCACGTCACGCTCGTCCCGCCGACCGAGGTGGCGGAGGAGCGGCTGCCGGAGATCGAGGCGCACCTCGCCGGCATCGCGGCCGATCACCAGCACTTCCGGATGCGCCTCAAGGGCACCGGGACCTTCCGGCCGCTGTCGCCGGTCGTCTACGTGAAGGTGCGGGACGGCGTCTCCCGCTGCCACCGGCTCCAGAGCCTGATCCGCGACGAGAACGGGCCGCTGGTGCGCGAGCTCCAGTTCCCGTACCACCCGCACGTCACCGTGGCGCACGGCATCTCCGAGGAGGGGATGGACCGCGCGTTCAAGGAGCTCGCCGGGTACGAGGCGGCCTGGAACTGCCGCTCCTTCGCGCTGTACGAGCAGGGCCCGGACGGGGTGTGGCGGAAGCTGTACGACTACGAGTTCGGCAGCGGCCGCCCCGTCTCGGCCGTCCCGGCGCAGGGCGGCAGCCCGCTCGACACGCCGACGGTCACCCCCACCGGCTGACCCTCCCCGGACAACGGACAGCGGGCAACGGGCCGAGCCCCGCTCCGGCAGCCACCGGAGCGGCCCGCTCACACCGGCAGCCGCCGGAACAGCGGCCTCGGGACGTGCCGTACCGCCGTCATCACCATCCGTAGCGCCCCCGGCACCCACACCGTCTCCGAGCGGCGCCGCAGCCCCAGTTCGATGGCGCCCGCGACCGCCTCCGGCGTCGTCGCGAGCGGTGCCTCGGCCCGCCCCGCCGTCATCTTCGAACGCACGAATCCGGGCCGTACGACCATGACGTGCACGCCGGTGCCGTGCAGCGCGTCCCCGAGGCCCTGGGCGAAGGCGTCGAGCCCGGCTTTCGACGAGCCGTAGATGAAGTCGGCGCGGCGGGCCCGTTCGCCCGCCACCGAGGAGAGCACCACGAGCGAACCGTGCCCCTGCGCCTGGAGCGCGCCCGCGCACACCAGGCCGGCCGAGACGGCACCGGTGTAGTTGGTCCGGACGACGCGGACCGCGGCGACCGGGTCGGACTCGTCCCGCGCCTGGTCGCCGAGGACCCCGAAGGCCAGCAGCACCATGTCGATGTCGCCCTCGGTGAAGATCTTGCCGAGCCGTTCCTCGTGGGACTCGGTGTCGAGCGCGTCGAAGGGGACGGTCCGCACGTCGGCGCCGAGCGCGCGCAGGGAGTCGGCGGCGGCGGTGAGGGCGGGGGAGGGCCGTCCGGCGAGCCAGACGGTACGGGTGCGCCGGGCGATCAGCCGCCGGGCGGTGGCGAGCCCGATCTCGGAGGTGCCGCCGAGGACGAGCAGGGACTGCGGGGCGCCGAACGCGTCCTTCACGGGGGCTCCTAGGGGGTGTTTTGCCGACTTCACGGGGGTTCCTAGAGGCCGAGGCGGCGGGAGAGGTCCGAGGTGTGGACGGACCGGGGGTCGAGTTCGGCGCGCAGGGACCGGAACGCGCCGAGCCGCGGGTACATCGCGGCCAGCGTCTCCGGCCGTACCCGGGAGTCCTCGGCGAGACAGACCCGGCCGCCCGCGCCCGCGACCTCCTCGTCGAGCGTGTCGAGGAAGGCCCCGAGCCCGGGGAGACCGGTGGGCAGGTCGAGGGAGAGCGCCCAGCCGGGGAGGGGGAAGGACAGCGGTCCCGGGCCGGCCGCGCCGAAGCGGCGGAGGGTGACGTGGAAGACGGGGTGTCCGCGGTCCGCGATCCGCCGCACCACCGTCCGCAGTGCCTCCTCCCGCCCGTACGGGACGACGAACCGGTACGGGACGAGGCCCTCGGGTCCGTGGATCCGGTTCCAGTGCGGGATGCCGTCGAGGGGGTGGAGGAGGAGGGGGTGCAGGAGGGAGCCGAGCGGCCGGAGACGGCCGGTGCTCTCGTGGGCCGTGCGGTACCGCAGCTCGTGGAGGAGCCCGACGGTGGTGCGGCCGAGCAGCCCGCCGGGGACGTACGGCGGCGGGGCGGGCAGCCGTCCCGGCCGGAAGTCGAGCGGTGCGCGCCGGGCCCGGTGGCGGCGGGGCAGCGCGTCGTACGGGACGTGGTCGCCGCGGGTGAGGACGGCTCGGCCGGTGGCGGCGCCCCGGGCGAGCGGGTCGATCCGGGCGACGGAGTAGCGGTACCGGTGGTCGGTGGAGGCGAGCCGGTCCATCAGGTCGTCGAGGTCGCCGGCGCGTTCGGTGTCCACGGAGACGAGGGAGGTCTCGACGGGCAGCAGCCGCAGGGTGGCGGAGAGGATCACCCCGGTCAGGCCCATGCCGCCGGTGGTGGCGTCGAAGAGCGGGGTGCCGGGCAGCACGGTCCGGACGGCGCCGTCGGCGGTGAGGATCCGGAGCGCGGTGACGTGCCGGCCGAAGGAGCCGGAGGCCGGGTGGTTCGTGCCGTGGACGTCGGCCGCGACGGCGCCGCCGACGGTGACGTACCGGGTGCCGGGGACGACCGGCGGGAACCAGCCGAGCGGCAGCAGAGCCTCCGTCAGCCGGTGCAGACTGACGCCCGCCTCGCAGACGGCGAGTCCCGCGGTGGCGTCGACGGCGAGGATCCGGTCGAGGCCGGTCATGTCGAGGACGGTGCCGCCGGCGTTCTGGGCGGCGTCCCCGTACGCGCGGCCGAGGCCGCGGGCGATCGCGCCGCGGGCTCCGGAGGCGCGGACGGCCTCGGCCGCCTCGGCGTCGCCGCGGGGCCGGTACACGCGCGCGAGGGTCGGGGCGGTGCGCCCCCAGCCGCTGAGCTCTACGCAGTCGTCGTCAAGGACGTGGGTCTCGACAGCCATGGAGGTGACGGTATAGCCGACTCTGTCGCTTATGTCGGTATTGCTTGGCGGTTCGGCGAAATGGGTGATTAACAGAGTTTCAGGAAAGCGTCCCGGGCCGTCACCCTGATCGGGGGTAGGGGTACGCCATGGACTGGCTGACCAAGCTCCCCGTCATCGGCCCCTGGGTGGCCCGCCTCATGCGCACCCATGCCTGGCGCGCGTACGAGAACCTCGACGAGGTCCACTGGAGCCGGCTCGCCGCCGCGATCACCTTCCTCTCCTTCCTGGCCCTCTTCCCGCTGATCACCCTGGCCGCCGCGATCGGCGCCGCACTCCTCTCCCAGGAGCAGCTCGACCGGATCGAGGAGAAGATCGCCGACCAGGTCCCGGGGATCTCCGAGCAGCTCGACATCGGCGGCCTGGTCGCCAACGCGGGCACCGTCGGACTCGTCGCCGGCGCCCTCCTCCTCGTCACCGGCATCGGCTGGGTCGGCTCCATGCGGGACTGCCTGCGCGCGGTGTGGAAGCTCGACGACGTGGACGAGGGCAACCCGGTCCTGCTCAAGGGCAAGGACGCGCTCGTCCTGGTCGGCTTCGGTGGTGTCGCCGTCGGCTCGCTCGCCGCGTCCTGGCTCGGCTCCACCGCCGTCGGCTGGAGCGCGGAACAGGTCGGCGTCTCCGGCGAAGGGGCGGGCGGAGTCCTCCTCCAGGCCGCCGCCGTACTCGTCGCCGTCGCCGCCGACTTCCTGATCCTGCTGTACGTGCTGACGCTGCTGCCCGGCGTGCACCCGCCCCGCCGCGCGCTCGTGATCGCGGCGCTCATGGGGGCCGTCGGCTTCGAACTGCTCAAACTGCTGCTCGGCGGCTACATGAGGGACGTCGCGGGGAAGTCGATGTACGGGGCGTTCGGCGTCCCGATCGCCCTGATGCTCTGGATCAACTTCACCGCGAAGCTGCTGCTGTTCTGCGCCGCCTGGACCGCTACGGGTTCACACCGGGATCCGGCTGGGAAGGATCCAGCTGGGAGTGGCGACGACGTCCCGCCGACGCGGCCAGCGGCCAGCGGCGGTTGACCAGGAAGACGGCACCGGCGAGGAGCACGAGCACCCCGCCCGCCACGGCGAGCGCGATCCCCACGCCGCCGGACTTCTCCGCGGCGGCCGCCCGGACGGTGTCCGCCGGGGCGTTCTCGCCGGGGGCGGGTGCCGAACCGTCGACCGGGACCGCCGTCTCCGTACGGGCGGAGCGCGGCGGCACCAGTTCGCCGACCGGGGTCACCTTCCCGGCGGCGGCGAAGCCCCAGTCGAGCAGCCGGGCGGTCTCGCGGTAGACCGCGTGCTGCTCCTTCGACGACGGGTTCATCACGGTGACGAGCAGGACCTTGCCGTTCCGCTCCGCGACCCCGGTGAAGGTGGCGCCCGCGTGCGTGGTGTTGCCGTTCTTGACCCCGGCGATGCCCTGGTACGGGGCGACGCCGAAGTCGCCGGTGAGGAGCCGGTTGGTGTTCTGGATCTCGAAGGTCTCGCGCTTCTTCATGCCCGGCTTCAGCTCGCCGGGGAAGACGGCCCGGGGCGTGGCGGCGTACGCGCGGAAGTCCGGATTCTGCATGCCGTTGCGGGCGATGAGCGTCAGGTCGTACGCGGAGGAGACCTGGCCGGGGGCGTCGTAACCGTCCGGGGAGACCACGCGCGTGTCGAGCGCCTGGAGCTCGGCCGCGTGGTCGTTCATGTCCTTCACGGTCTGGCGGAGGCCGTTGTTCATGTTCGTCAGGACGTGCACGGCGTCGTTGCCGGAGCGGAGGAAGACGCCGAGCCACAGGTCGTGGACGCTGTAGGTCTGCTTCTCCTTGATGCCGACGAGGCTGGAGCCCGCTCCTATCCCGGCGAGGTCGGCGGTGGTGACGAGGTGGTTCTGCGTCTTGGGGAACTTCGGCAGCAGCGTGTCCGCGAAGAGCATCTTGAGGGTGGAGGCCGGGGCGAGCGGCCAGTGCGCGTTGTGCGCGGCGAGGACCTCGCCGCTCTCCGCGTCCGCGACGATCCAGGAGCGGCCGGAGAGTTCCTTCGGCAGGACCGGGGCGCCGGGGCGCAGCTTCACCTGGGTGCCGGGGAGGCCGAGCAGGGGGCCGCCGAGCGAGGACATCGCGGCGGGGGGCTTGGGCTGCTTGTCCTTCTCGTCCTTGGTGTCCGCATGGGCGGGCACGGTGGTGGCGAGCGACAGGAGCACGGCAGCGGCGACCGCCCAAGCGGTCTTCTTCGAAGCAGGCACGATCGTGAACGTACAGGTACGGAAGAGGGATCCGAACCCCGGCTGGCGCTCCACCACCGCTCCACCACCCGGACGCGGGTCCGGGGAGGCGCGCGGTGATACTGGGGCCATGAAGCTCAGCCGCCGCGTCTCCTGGTTCCTGCTCGCGTTCGGGGTCTGGAGCTGGTTCATCTGGATCACCTTCGTCAAGAACCTCTGGAACGACGGGAGCGGCCTCGCCTTCGACGGCGCGGGCGACCCGACGGCCTACTTCTGGGTTCATCTGCTGCTCGCCGTCACGTCCTTTGTCCTGGGGACGGTGATCGGAGTGCTCGGGTTCCGTGGGGTGCGCGCCGCGCGCCGCTCGAACGGTTAGAAGAGGAGTTCGGGGCGTGGTCGTCAACCTGTTGATCCTGATCGTGGTGCTCGCGCTGCTCGGCGCGGTCCACTGGTACGTGTGGCGGCGCCTCGTGCGCGACGTCACGGCGCGCGGGGGCCTGCCGCGCCGCCTGGGCACGGCCGCCGTGGTGGTGCTGCCCCTGCTCTCGTTCGCGGCCCTGTTCTCCCCGAGCGTCGGAGCCCCCTTCGGGTTCCAGCAGGTGGTCGCCTGGCCGGGCTACCTGTGGCTCGCCCTGCTCCTGTACGTGACGCTGGCCCTGGCCGTCGGCGAGGCCGTCCGCCCCGTCCTGCGCGGCCGGCTCGCCCGCCGGGACGCGCGGGCCGCGGTGCCGGCGACGGCCGCCGCGCCGTCGGCCGCCTCCGTGCCGGTGCCGGTACGGGAGCCCGTGTCCGCCGCCGGGACACCCGCCGCGCCGGGAAGGCCGACGGAGCTGACGGAGCCGGTCGGCCCGGCGCCCGCCGCCGTGGACACCGCCGACACCCCCGCCGAGGTCTCCCGCCGGCTGTTCGTCTCCCGGGTCGTCGGCGGCGCCGCCGCCGCCGTCGCCGCCGGGACCGTGGGCTACGGCACGTACGGCGTGCTGCGCGGCCCCCGGATCAAGCGGGTCACCGTCCCGCTCGCCAAGGTGCCGCGCGCCGCGCACGGCTACCGGATCGCCGTCGTGTCCGACATCCACCTCGGGCCGATCCTGGGCCGCGCCCACACCCAGCGCATCGTGGACGCGATCAACTCGACCCAGCCCGATCTGATCGCGGTCGTCGGCGACCTCGTCGACGGCACCGTCGAGAACCTCGGCCCCGCCGCCGAGCCGCTCGCCCGGCTCCGCGCCCGGCACGGCTCGTTCTTCGTGACCGGCAACCACGAGTACTTCTCGGGCGCCGACGCCTGGGTCGACCACGTCCGCGAGCTCGGTCTGCGCCCGCTGCGCAACGAGCGCCTGGAGATCGCGGCGGGCTTCGACCTCGCCGGGGTCGACGACATCGCGGGGGAGAGCGAGGGGCAGGGGCCGGACTTCGCACGGGCCCTCGGCGACCGCGACCGGGCCCGCGCCGCGGTCCTCCTCGCGCACCAGCCGGTCGTCGTCCACGACGCGGTGCGCCACGGTGTGGACCTCCAGCTCTCCGGCCACACCCACGGCGGCCAGCTCTGGCCCGGCAACTACCTCGCCGAACTGGCCAACCCGACGGTCGCGGGGCTCGAACGGTACGGCGACACCCAGCTGTACGTCTCTCGGGGCGCGGGCGCCTGGGGACCGCCGGTGCGGGTCGGGGCGCCCTCCGACATCACCGTCGTCGAACTCGCCTCGAAACAGGCGTGACCGGGACGGCGCCACTCCCTGCTCGAAGACCGATACGTGCTGCTCATCGGCTTAAATTCGCATTTCCCGGACATATGTATGTGATGTGAAGGTTTTTCCTTCCCCTCGTGAAGACCGTGTGATCAGATGTCCGCATCGCGACGTTTTCGGGGGCCGTCGCAGCTGGGGTGGACGAATAAAGGAAGCACGGCAATGCGGTCGACGGTCCGTCTGCGGATCCTCATCACGTGTGGAGTACTGGTGGCCGCCGGAGTGGGGGGCTGGCAACTCCTGCCCTCCGACGGCGGCCGGACCGATCCGATCAGTGTCGGCACGACCGACGCGGTTACTTCACTGGACCCGGCCGGCGCGTACGACGCCGGTTCCTGGGCCCTCTACAGCAACGTTTTCCAGTCCCTGCTGACGTTCAGGCCGGGGTCCACGACCCCGGTGCCGGACGCGGCGGAGAGCTGCAAGTTCGTGGGCGCCGCGCTCACGACGTACCGGTGCACGCTCCGCGACGACCTCACCTTCTCCAACGGGCGCAAGGTGACCGTCGAGGACGTCACGTACTCCTTCGAGCGGATGCTGCGCATCAAGACGGACGTCGGACCGAAGGCCCTCTTCCCGACCCTGAAGCACGTCTCGGCCGCGGGCCGTACCGTCACCTTCCACCTGAGCGGCCGGGACGCCACGTTCCCGCTGAAGGTGGCCACGGGCGCCGGTTCGATCGTCGACAAGGACCTGTACCCGGCCGACAGGCTGCGTGAGGGCTTCGCGGTGGACGGCTCGGGGCCGTACGTCCTCAAGGAGTACAAGGAGGGCGAGTCCGCGCTCCTCGAGCCCAACTCGTCGTACCGGGGCGCGGTCACGAAGACCGGCGGCCCGGTCCTCGTGAAGTACTTCGGCCAGTCGGCGGAGCTCGCCGCCGCCTGGAAGACGAAGGACGTCGTGGTGACGCACCGGCAGCTCCCGCCCGCGTTCATCTCGACCCTGGAGGCCGGCGACGGGACGCGGGTCACCGAGGCGGAGAGCGCCGAGATCCGCAACCTCAACTTCAACGTCCGGCCCGGCTCGCCCATGGCCGACAAGGCCGTACGGCAGGCCGTCGCCGCCGTCCTCGACCGGCCGGCGATCACCACCGGCGCCTACAAGGGCACGGTCGAGCCGCTGTACTCCCTCATCCCGCAGGGCTTCGTCGGGCACAGCACGGCCTTCTACGACGTCGACCCGGAGCCGAGCGCCAAGAAGGCGAAGAAGCTCCTGAAGGACGCCGGCGTCGAGACCCCGGTGAAGTTCACCTTCGGCTATCGCGAGGACGCCACCTACGCCGCCGAGACCGCCGAGATCAAGCGGCAGCTGGAGGAGACCGGTCTCTTCGAGGTCGAGGCCGTCGAGGTGAAGTGGACGGAGTTCCAGAAGGCGTACGCGAAGGGCACCTACGACGCGTACACCGTCGGCTGGCTCCCCGACTTCCCCGACTCCGACAGCTTCACCGCACCGCTCGTCGGCACCGGGAACACCCTGCACAACGGGTTCTCCAGCAAGAGGATCGACGCCCTGATCGCCTCGACGCAGCAGTTCGGCGACCGGTCCCGGGCGACCTCCGACTTCAAGGCCATCCAGAGCGAGGTCGCCGCCGACGTCCCGCTCGTGCCCCTGTGGCAGAAGAAGGACTACGTCCTCGCCACGGAGGCGGTCGACGGCTCCCAGTACCTGACGGACGGCACGGGCATCTGGCGGCTGTGGGAACTCGGCTGGATCTGAGGCCTCTGTCCGGAAGGCAGGCCCTGGACCTCGCGCGGGGGCCTCACGAGGCAGACCTCGCGCGGGGGCCTCACACGGTCTTCGGCGGCTTCGGTTCCGTCCGCTTCTTGGGCTTCCCCGAGGCCGCCATCCCGGCCGCCGTCGGCATGAAGTCCGAAAGGAGTTCGTGCGTCTCCTTGACGAGCGGGCGGAGGACGCGGAAGCGGGAGAGCGAGATCGCCCGGGCGGTGACCGGTGCCAGTCGCTCCACGAGCCGGCGGCTGTTGGCGGCGCCCTCCGAGCGGTCGTACACCCAGAACAGCACCAGACCCATCTGCTGGAGCCAGAGCAACCGCGGGAGCGCCTCGGACAGTTCGGGGTCGGCCTTCACCGACGCGCCGGAGATGACCCGCCGGTGCACCTCGATCGCCGCCTCGCGCGGGCCCTCCGACTCGGGCGAGAACGGGCTGAGCGGACTGTCCGGGTCGGCGGCGTTCTTGAAGAACTGGGCCGCGAACTCGTGGTACGGCTCCGCGATGTCCAGCCAGCCGAGGTAGACCCCGCGGATCCGCGCCGTCAGGTCCTTCTCGCCACCGGTCAGGATGGGCTCGACGGCCGCCTGGTGCTCCTCGGCGATCCGGTCGTAGAAGCCCTGGACGAGGTGTTCCTTGGAGGAGAAGTAGTAGTACGCGTTGCCGACGGAGACCCCGGCCTCCTGCGCGATGGCCCTCATCGTCGTCTTGTCGTAACCGCGCTCCCTGAACAGCCGGAGCGCGGTTTCGAGGATGAGCGTGCGGGTCTGCTCGCTCTTCGGGGCCTTCTTGTCGTCGGCCTTCTTGTCCGAGGCCGGCTGCTCGTCGGCCTTCTTCTCTTCCTTCACGTCCTTCACGGTGCCGAGCCTAGCCGGGCGGACCGAGCACCTCGCAGTGCCCGTCCTCGCAGCGCCCGTCCTCGGCGACCGGTCCCTTGAGGGCCTCGCGCCACTTCGCCGCCGCCAGTACGGTCATCCGGGCGAAGGGCCGCCCCGCGGGGGTGGCGAGCCAGTGGGCCCTGGCCCGGTGGTCGGCGAGCGCCCAGAGGCAGACGATCCAGGCGGAGGTCTCCCGGTAGACCTGGCCCCGGTCCCCGACCACGGTGATCTCCCGCAGGGTGGCGGTGTGGTCGAGGTCCGGGAAGCGGCGCCTGGCCTCCTGCGACCCGGCCGGTACGAGGTCGAGCGGGACGAGCTGCCGCTGGCGCAGCAGCCAGTGCCTGAGGTGCACGCAGAGCGGGCAGTCGGCGTCGTACAGCACGGTCAGACGTCCCACGGGGGTCGTCGGCGCGGTCGGGGCCGTCACGGCGGGTCAGCCCTGAGGAGCGGGCGGGGCCCAGGGGCCGGCCTTGGGCGTGGTGGTCCAGCCCTGGGGGCCGACCGGCGGGACCTGTTCGCGTTCCATGACGCCGCGGCGGCGGATCTTGTTGAGGACGTAGACGTTCCCGAGGTGCATCACGCCGAGGACGAGCAGGACGACTCCGAGCTTCACGGAGAGGGCCTCGAAGAGCGCGCGGGCGTCGAGGACGGCCTCGTCCTGGCTGAGGTAGAGGGCGACGAAGCCGAAGTTGACGAGGTAGAAGCCGACCACCAGGAGGTGGTTGACCGCCTCGGCGAGCTTCTCGTTCCCGTGGAGGACGTCCGCGAGGAAGATCCTTCCGTTGCGGCTGAGCGTGCGCGCGACCCAGACGGTCAGGGCGACGCTGATCAGCAGGTAGACGATGTACGCGATGACAGTGAGGTCCATGCCCCACCCTCCCTTGAACGCGTTCAAAAGCTGGCAGTGATGACTGTAGGCCTCTCTTTGAACGTGTTCAAGTCCTGTGGGGCGAGGGGTGTCGGTCATGCCCGGCCGTCGGCCCCGAACCTCCGCACCCCCGGCACCAGCGCCGTCCCCAGGCAGCAGCCGCCCACCACCAGCGCGGCCGCGAGCAGTGGCACTTCGGGCCCCCAGGCGGAGGCCGCGAGCGGGGCCAGCGCGTACCCCAGGGGCATCGCCGCGAGGGAGAGCAGCCAGTCGTACGAGGTGACCCGGGCGAGCGCGTGGGCGGGCACCGCCCGCTGCACGGCGGTCTGCCACACGGGGGAGAGGAAGCCGAGCCCCGCCTGCGCGAGGCCATAGGCCGCGATCGTCAGCGGCGCGGGCGCGGCGACCGCGAGCAGGACCAGGGGCAGGGCGTACGTGGCGAGCCCCAGGTTGGCCGCGAGGACGGGCCGCCGGGGGCGGGCGCGGTCGGCGAGCAGCGCGCCGAGCAGGAAGCCGACGGCGCCGACCTGGAGCAGGAGGACCCAGGTCGTGCCGCCGCCGAGCCGCTGCACGGCGACGGCGGGGCCGAGGGTCATCAGAACGGCCGCGGCGCCGTTCCAGGCACTGTGGCCGATCAGGCTGGTCCAGTACCAGTCGCGGGAGCGGACCTCCCGCCAGCCCTCCAGGAGGTCGGAGCGCAGCGAGCGGCGCGGGATCGGCACCCGTTCCACCCGGACGGCCGTCAGGAGCAGTGCGCTGAGGGCGAAGGTGGCCGCGTCCAGGACGAACGCCCAGCCGGGCCCCACGGTCAGGACGAGGGCGCCCGCGAGCGCCGGGCCGCCGAGCCGGGTGGCGCTCTGGGCGACTCCCATCGCCGCGTTGGCGCGGTGCAGGGCGTCGGCCGGCACCGTGCCTTTGACCAGCGGTGACACGGTCGGCATCGCGAAGGCCCCGGCCGCGCCGCCGAGCGCCTCGGCCGCCGCGAGGACGGCGAGGCTCGGCGCGCCGCCGAGCAGCTGGACGCCGACGAGGAGTTGGGTGGCGCACCGTACGAGATCCGTGGTGAGCGCGACCGTGCGGGCGTCGAAGCGGTCGCCGACGACCCCGCCCAGCGGCAGCAGGAGCAGTTTGGGCACCATCGCGCAGCCGAGGACCAGGGCGAGCGCCGAGGTGGAGCCGGTGGCTTCGAGGACGGCGAGGGCGAGGGCGGCGGGGATGGCGGCGTCGCCCAGGAGGGAGAGGGCGCGGCCGGCGAAGAGCAGCCGGAAGGGGCGGGTGCGCAGGGGGTGGCGGACGGGCGGGGGCGCCGTGGTGGCGACAGCGGTCATGATCCGAGAGTATTTCGGTACCGAATGATTCGCTACCGAAATACTTTTTCGGGAGGTTCTCCCCGCGCCGACGTACGATCACCTCATGGAGCACCCCGAGGAACCGCGTACTCCGGAAGAACCGCGTACCCCCGGCCAAGCGCCCGCTCCCGGCGTGCCGCGCGACTGGACCGACGAGCACGTCGCCCGCTGGCAGCCCGTCCTGCCCGCCCTCGATCCCGTCGTCGAAGGCGCCGTCACCCGGATGAAGAAGCTCTCCGTCCACCTCCGCCGGGTCAGGGAGCAGTCCCTCCTCGATTTCGACCTGGAGCGCTACGAGTTCGACACGCTCCACAAGATCGCCGGGCGCGGCGGCAGCGCCGCCCCCTCCGAACTCGCCCAGGACCTCGACCTGGCCCCCGCCTCCGTCTCCGGCCGCCTCGACGCCCTGGAGAAGCGCGGCTTCGTCCGCCGCACCCGGTCCACGGACGACCGGCGCCGGGTCGTCGTCGAACTCACCGCCGCCGGCCACGAGACCTGGCTCGGCGCGATGGACGTCCTCGGCCACGAGGAGTACCGGCTGCTCGGGGTGCTCGCCCCCGAGGAGCGCGTCCTCCTCAACGACCTGCTGCGCCGGGTCATGGTCGAGGCGGAGTCCGCGGAGCCCGTCCGCCGCTCCTGGCACGGCTGAGACCGGGCGCGGGGACCGGCACGGAGTCAGATGCTGAGCTGTCGCGCGTAGTTGAGCTGCCCCATCACCCAGTGGATGGTGTCCGGCCGCATGGCGGGGATCATCGCCGAGTGGTACTTGCCCCCGCTGGTCACCGTGACCTGCACGAAGCCGGTCGTCCGCTGCTCCTTCATCAGCAGGAACAGCAGGCCGAGACCGCAGAACGCGACGAAGACGCACGCGAGGACGATCCCGGTCGTGGAGATCTTCTCCTCGTTCCGCGACATGTCCATCGCGTTCCAGACGGCGCCCTTCAGGGGCATGGCCCCGGCCGGCGTGATGATCTGGTCCCCGACGACGGTGATGTCACCGAGCACGAGCAGCGGCCCCCCGCCCTGCGGCGCCGGCGGATACGCCTGCGGCGGCACCGGCACCCCCTCGGGGAGCGTCGGCTGGTACGACGGGCTCTGCGGGTACCCGTACCCCGGCGTCCCGGCCTGCTGACCGGGGCCCCACTCGTAGTCGTCCGACTTGTAAGGGTTCGGCTCGCTCATCAGTCCCCGTCCTCCGCAAAGAAAAAAGCCCGCTCCTGCACGCCGCAGCGTACAGAAGCGGGCCTTGACGGCCGAACGGGACGTCAGAAACGGGACGTCAGAAGCGACGCGTGATCAGCGCGCGCTTCACTTCCTGGATGGCCTTCGTGACCTCGATGCCACGCGGGCACGCGTCGGTGCAGTTGAACGTCGTGCGGCAGCGCCACACGCCGTCCTTGTCGTTCAGGATCTCCAGGCGCTGCTCGCCCGCCTCGTCACGCGAGTCGAAGATGAAGCGGTGCGCGTTGACGATCGCGGCCGGGCCGAAGTACTGCCCGTCGTTCCAGAAGACCGGGCAGGACGACGTGCACGCGGCGCACAGGATGCACTTGGTGGTGTCGTCGAAGCGCTCGCGGTCCTCGGCGGACTGCAGGCGCTCGCGCGTCGGCTCGTTGCCCTTGGTGACCAGGAACGGCATGACGTCCCGGTACGCCTGGAAGAACGGCTCCATGTCCACGACGAGGTCCTTGAGGACCGTCAGGCCCTTGATGGCCTCGACCGTGATGGGCTTCTCGGGGTTGATGTCCTTGATCAGCGTCTTGCAGGCGAGCCTGTTCTTGCCGTTGATCCGCATCGCGTCCGAGCCGCAGATGCCGTGCGCGCACGAGCGACGGAAGGTCAGCGTGCCGTCGACGTCCCACTTGATCTTGTGGAGGGCGTCGAGCACACGCTCCTTCGGGTCGATCTCGATCTGGAAGTCCTCCCAGACCGCCGCGTCCGAGATCTCCGGGTTGAAGCGGCGGATCCGCATCGTGACCGTGATGTACGGGGAGGCGGCGGAGTCCTTCTCCACCTTGTCCAGTACGGGAGTAGCCATCAGTACTTACGCTCCATCGGCTGGTAGCGGGTCTGGACGACCGGCTTGTAGTCGAGACGGACGGTCTCGGAGCCGTCCTCGCCGACCTCGCGGTACGCCATGGTGTGGCGCATGAAGTTGACGTCGTCGCGGTTCGGGTAGTCCTCGCGGTAGTGACCGCCGCGGGACTCCTTGCGCGCCAGGGCCGAGACGGCCATGACCTCGGCCAGGTCGAGCAGGTTGCCCAGCTCGACGGCCTCCAGGAGGTCCGTGTTGAAGCGCTTGCCCTTGTCCTGGATGGACACGTTCAGGTAGCGCTCGCGCAGCTCGGCGATCTTCTCGACGGCCGTCTTGATGGTCTGCTCCGTACGGAACACCATCACGTTGGCGTCCATCGTCTCCTGGAGCTCGCGGCGGATGTCGGCCACCCGCTCGCTGCCCGTGGAGTTGCGCAGCCGCTCGACCTGCTCGGCGACGAACGCCGCCGGGTTCTCCGGCAGCTCCACGTAGTCGGACTTCGCGGAGTACTCGGCGGCGGCGATGCCGGCGCGCTTGCCGAAGACGTTGATGTCCAGGAGCGAGTTGGTGCCGAGGCGGTTGGCGCCGTGCACCGACACGCAGGCGACCTCGCCGGCCGCGTACAGGCCCGGGACGACCGTGGTGTTGTCGCTGAGGACCTCACCCTGGACGTTGGTCGGGATGCCGCCCATGGCGTAGTGCGCGGTGGGCTGGATCGGGATCGGGTCCGTGTACGGCTCGATGCCGAGGTACGTACGGGCGAACTCGGTGATGTCCGGGAGCTTGGCGTCGAGCTGCTCCGGCGGGAGGTGCGTCAGGTCCAGGTAGACGTGGTCGCCCTCGGGACCGCAGCCGCGGCCCTCGCGGATCTCCGTGTAGATGGAGCGGGAGACGACGTCACGGGACGCGAGGTCCTTCATGACCGGCGCGTACTTCTCCATGAAGCGCTCGCCGTCCTTGTTGCGCAGGATGCCGCCCTCACCGCGGGCGCCCTCCGTCAGGAGGATGCCCATGCGCCAGATGCCCGTCGGGTGGAACTGGAAGAACTCCATGTCCTCCAGGGGCAGACCGCGGCGGTAGCAGGCGGCCTGGCCGTCACCGGTCAGGGTGTGCGCGTTGGAGGTCACCTTGAAGAACTTGCCGGTGCCGCCGGACGCGTAGATCACGGCCTTGGCCTGGAAGATGTGGATCTCGCCGGTGGCCAGCTCGTACGCGACCACACCGGCGGACTTCTTGACGCCGTCGACCTCGGTGATCAGCTGGTCCAGGACGTAGAACTCGTTGAAGAACTCCACGCCCTCCTTGACGCAGTTCTGGTACAGCGTCTGGAGGATCATGTGGCCGGTGCGGTCCGCGGCGTAGCAGGACCGGCGGACCGGGGCCTCGCCGTGGTTGCGGGAGTGACCGCCGAAGCGGCGCTGGTCGATGGTGCCGTTCGGGGTCCGGTTGAAGGGCAGGCCCATCTTCTCCAGGTCGAGGACGGCGTCGATGGCCTCCTTCGCCAGGATCTCGGCGGCGTCCTGGTCGACCAGGTAGTCACCGCCCTTGACCGTGTCGAAGGTGTGCCACTCCCAGTTGTCCTCCTCCACGTTGGCGAGCGCGGCGGCCATGCCGCCCTGCGCGGCGCCCGTGTGGGAGCGGGTGGGGTAGAGCTTCGTCAGGACGGCGGTGCGGCTGCGCTTCGTCGACTCGATGGCGGCGCGCATGCCGGCGCCACCGGCGCCGACGATGACGGTGTCGTACTTGTGGATCTTCATGACGTGGATTACCTCAGCCCCGTGCCTAGCGGATGTTCGGGTCGAAGGTGAAGATCACCAGCGTGCCCAGAAGGATGGTGAACACCGTGGCGGTGTACAGCAGGCCCTTGAGCCACAGGCGCGTGTTGGCCCGCTCCGCGTAGTCGTTGATGACGGTACGGAGGCCGTTGGCGCCGTGCAGCATGGCGAGCCAGAGCATCAGCAGGTCCCAGACCTGCCAGAACGGGGACGCCCAGCGGCCGGCCACGAAGGCGAAGCCGATCTTGGAGACGCCGCCGTCCAGGAAGAGCTGGATCAGCAGGTGGCCGAGGACCAGGACGACCAGGACGATGCCCGAGAGGCGCATGAAGAGCCACGCGGCCATCTCGAAGTTGCCACGGGTCGCCCTGGGCGTCTTGCCGGTGCGCTTGCGGGGAGCCTCGATGTACGGCGCGGGGTTGTCCACGTCGTACTGGGCGCTGCCCTCGACGGGACCGATCGCGGAGGTGTCAGTCGACATGTCTGGCGTCAGCTCCCGAACAGTTCACGTGCGGCGTGGCCGAGGACGGGGTAGATGGAGCCCGCCATCAGTACGACCCAGATGCCCACGACGGTCCAGAGCATCTGCTTCTGGTAGCGCGGGCCCTTGGACCAGAAGTCCACGGCGATGACCCGGAGGCCGTTCAGCGCGTGGAAGAGGATGGCTGCGACGAGGCCGTACTCCAGAAGAGCGACGATCGGCGTCTTGTAGGTCGCGACGACCTCGTCGTACGCCTCGGGGGAGACGCGGACGAGAGCGGTGTCCAGCACGTGTACGAACAGGAAGAAGAAGATGAGGACGCCGGTGACTCGATGAGCCACCCAGCTCCACATTCCTTCCCGGCCGCGGTACAGCGTTCCAGCCGGCACGGAAAAACCCTCCGGGAGCGGGGATCAGGGTCGGCCGGCTTCTCTGTCGGTCTGACCCGGCCGGGTACGGTCCACCGGCCCCGGTCATCGTAGCGACGACTTGTCGGTTCGCTCGCGCGGGGTCCATCGGTGTGATCAAACAGGCACGGACGGACTATCGCACAGGCCGGAATCGCCGTATTCCGGACGGAATCACGGTCCGGTGTGTCGGGCTGTGAGCGCCTCGGAGAGCCGGAAGGCCAGCCGGGCGCGGGCGAGCCGCCTCAGTTCCTCGGCGGCGATCACCCGTTCTTCCTCCGCTTCGTTGCCGAGACGTGACCGAATGCCTGCCAATACCTGGTCGAGCCGCTCCCCGGGGCGCACTCCGTCGAGACTGATCACGAACGCGTGTCCGAAGCTGCTCTCGTACGCGGCATGGGCGGCCCGCAGCGCGGTCCGGGCGGCCGGAGGGGCGTCCGGGGGCGGCAGGGCGGGGGCCTCGGCGGCCAGGGCCTCGTCGAGGTCGGCGCGGGACAGGTCGTACCCCGCCTCGTCGGCGGCGGCGAGGAGCGCGTCCACGGTCGGGTACGGACGGTGCGCCGTCACCCGTTCGGCCCAGCGGCGGCTGTGGCAGCAGGAGAGCAGCAACGCCTCGGCCTCGGCGGGCGCGGCGGCGTTGAGACGGGCCAGGCCGCGGACGGACCCGTGGGGTGCCGGACCCTTGTTCTGGCCGGGTATGGCGGGAGCGGCGGGGGTGGCAGACGTGTCCGTGGAGCCCGGCTTCCGGCAGGGCGCGTGGGTGTCGCTGGTCAGCGTGGGCTCCGGTACTCCGGGACGGTTGGGGTAGGCGTGACTCAACGTTATCGACGGGACGAGGGAAGTGTCCGACGGATGCGCGAATTTCACCCGGAAGGGAGAGTTTCGGAACAAGTGACGGAAGGTCCGGCTCCGTTCCCCCGATTGGCCGGACCGCCCGCCGTACGGGAGGATTCCGAATGATGCGGTACTCCATACGGGGGTCCCACCGGGGCCCCGCTCTCCTGGCGACCGCGGTGGCACTGGTCACCGTGGCGGCCTGCTCCAACGGCGCTCCCGTGGGAGCGCCCACGCCCCCCTCCGCGCCGTCCGGCGGCACGTCCGCGAGCGCCGCGCCCACCAGCGCGCCGCCCAGCCCGACGCCCACGCCGACCCGGACCTACCCGCTCTCCACCGCGCCCCGGACCGTCCCAGCCGTCCGCGACCACGAGGCCGCCCGCGGCCCCGGCTGGAAGCCCGCGCCGACGGGCGGGGTCGTCGTCGCCGCGAACAGCGCGGGCCTCGCCGACGAGGGAAGGCTGCTCGCCGGGGAGCTCGGCATCCCGTACCGGGGCGCCGTCGCCGCCGAGCCCGGGGACGTCGAGCTCGCCCTCGGGGCGAAGGGCGGTGCCCCCGAGTCGTACACCCTCAGCGTCCGCGACAACCGGGTCCGGATCAGCGGCCCCGACGAGGCCGGCGTCTTCTACGGCACCCGCACCCTCAAGCAGTCGGTGAAGTCGACCGGCGCCATGCCCGAGGGCACCGTCACCGACCGGCCCGCGAAGCCGCAGCGCGGACTGAACCTCGACATCGCCCGCAAGTTCTTCACCGCGGAGTGGATCGAGGCCCGGCTCCGGGAGATGGCCGACCTCAAGCTCAACCAGTTCGGCCTGCACTTCTCCGACGACCAGGGCTTCCGGATCGCCTCGGACACCCACCCCGAGATCGTCTCGGCCGAGCACCTCACCAAGGCCGAGGTCCGCCGGATCCTCGCCCTCGCCCAAACCCTGCACATCACCGTCGTGCCCGAGATCGACTCGCCGGGACACCTCGGCGCCGTCCTGCGCGCCCACCCGGACCTCCAGCTGCGCAACGTCCAGGGGACCCCGCGCCAGGGCGCGATCGACATCTCCAAGCCCGCCTCCGCGCGGCTCGTCGACGAGCTGCTGCGTGAGTACGCCGCCCTCTTCCCCGGCGGCTGGTTCCACGTCGGCGCCGACGAGTACCAGGCGCTGACCGTCCGCTCCCCGGAGACCTCCTACCCGCAGCTGGCCACGGCCGCCCGCCAGAAGTACGGCGCCCAGGCGCGCGTCCAGGACCTGGCGGAGGGCTGGCTGAACGACCGCGCGGCGGTGGTGCGCGGCACCGGCAAGACGGCGAAGGCCTGGAACGACGGCTTCTTCCGGGGCGGGGTCGTCAACGCGGACAAGGGCATCGAGGTCGAGTACTGGACCGGCAAGGAGATCGGGGCCCGGCCGCCGGCCGAGTACCTGGCCGAGGGCCGCAAGGTGGTGAACCTCAACGACGAGTACCTCTACTACGTCCTCGGCGAACCGAACCAGTTCACGTACCCCACCGGCCGCCGCATCTACGAGCAGTGGACACCGCTCGTCCTGCGCGGCACCACCCCCGTCCCCGCGCGGTACGACTCCCAGATCCTCGGCGCCCGCTTCGCGGTCTGGTGCGACCTGTCCCGCTCGCAGACGCAGGCACAGGTGGCGGAGGGCATCCGGATGCCCCTGACGGCACTCGCGCAGAAGGTCTGGGACCCGGCGAAACCGACCCTGACCTGGGAGCAGTTCCGGACCCTGGCGACGAAGGTGCGCTGAGGGAATCTGCTAGCAGAGTGCTGGCGATGCGGCTAAAGTTGTCGCATGGCCACTCTCTACGTGCGGGACCTGTCCGAGGAAGCGCTGACCGAGCTGAAGATAAGGGCTGCCCGCAACAGGCAGTCTCTTCAGGCGTACGCGAGGACCCTGCTGGAGCAGGAAGCGGCGACGCCGTCGCTGGACGATGTGATCGCGCGGATCCAGGATCGGGTTACGGCGCGGCTCTCCACCGAGGACGTGCTCCACGAGATCGACCGGGGAAGGCGGCGCGAGTGATCGTCGTGGACGCCGGGGCGCTGGTCATGCTGCTCTCCGACGCGGGGCCGGTCGGCGCGGCGCTGAGGGAGCGGGTGAAGGAGGAGCGACTGCTCGCCCCCTATCTGGTGGATGTCGAGGTGACGTCCGCGCTCCTGGGCAGACACCGCGGCGGCAAGCTGACCGGCCGCGAGCTGGATGACGCCTGCGCGGCGTTCGCGGAACTTCCGCTGCGCAGGTCGGAGCACCTGTTCCTGCTGCCGCGCGTGCGTGAGCTGCACGCGAATCTCAGCGCGTGCGACGCCGTGTACGTGGCGCTGGCCGAGGGGTACGACGTGCCGCTGGTCACGAGTGACGACAGGGTCAAGGACGGGGCGCGCGCCACCCGGGCCAAGTGTCCGGTGGAGGTCTTCAACGAGAAGACCCATGGGGCGCCGTAGGCGGCTGTCCGGCCTCTATGCAGCGCGCCGCGCCACTGGCATGATTCCGGCCGCGCAGTGACGAAAAAGCGCCCCTCGGCGCAGTAGTGGAAGTACTGCGTCCGCATCGGGTGGCGAGGAGGCGTCCATGACGTCGGGGAACGGCCGGAGCCTGCTGGAACTGATCGACGGGGCCGACGAGCGGGGGCTGGCCGCGGCCGGCCTCGCCTGCCTCGACCGCTGCCTCCCGCTGCTCGCCGGCGACCGCGGCGACGCCCTGCGGCCCGTGTGGGCGGCCGTCGCGCGCGGCGACGGGAGCGCCTGGGGCGAGACCGTCGCCAAGGTCCGCGTCGCACTGGACGTCGACGGTGCGGAGGAATCCGGCGGTACGGAAGGCTCCGGGGCCGTACGCGGGATGCTGGCCGCCGCGCCGGAGGCCTGGACCGCCGGGGACCTCCGCGTCTGGGCCCACGCCTGCTCCGCCACCGCCCTCGCCCTGCACGGCCGGTACGACGCCGCCGAGGTGACCGACGGCCTCGTCGAGCGCTGCCGGGGCGGGGACGCGGACGGCGCGGGCCCGCTGCTCGCCGGGGAGCTCCGCCGCCAGCAGGCCGTCCTCGAAGCGGTCGCCCACGGCCCGACCGGTCTGCGCCGGGCCCGTGAACTCTCCGTCGAGGGCGGCCGGGTGCTGCGCGCGGTCGTCTCGCGCCGGGCCCGCACCGTCTAGGCGTATTGATCAAGACCGCTTGATCAGGACTGCGGTGCCTCGATCGTCGCCGAGGCGATGGTCTCGGCGATCTGCCGCTCCGCCGTGGCCTTGTCGAGCCCGAGGCCGGTGAGCACGCCCGTACCGTCCTCGTGCTCCAGGAGCGCGAGCAGGATGTGCTCGGTGCCGACGTAGTTGTGGCCGAGGCGCAGGGCCTCGCGGAACGTCAGCTCCAGGACCTTCTTCGCCGCCGCGTCGTACGGGACGAGGGTGGGCGGCTCGTCGACGGCCGGCGGCAGGGTCGCGGCGGCGGCCTCGCGGACCTGGTCGAGGGTCACGCCCCGGGAGGTGATCCAGAGCGCCGCGAGCCCCTCGGGTTCGGCGAGCAGGCCGAGCACGAGGTGGGCCGGGGTGATCTCGGCGTTGCCGACGGCCGTGGCCTCGTTCTGGGACGCCATGACGACGTTCCTGGCCCGGGGGGTGAAGCGGTTGAACCCGGCGTTCGGGTCCGTCTTCTCGGCGTCGGGGTCCTTGGGGACGAAACGCTTCTGGGCCGCCTGGCGGGTGACGCCCATGCTGCGGCCGATGTCGGTCCAGGAGGCGCCGGAGCGCCGGGCCTGGTCCACGAAGTGGCCGATGAGGTGGTCGGCGACGTCACCGAGGTGGTCCGCCGCGATGACCGCGCCGGAGAGCTGCTCCAGGGCGTCGGGGTGGACCTTCTTGATCGCTTCGATGAGTTCGTCGAGACGGACGGGAACGTTCGGAACGACTGGATTCGTCATGAGTGCAACCCTAGGTTGACACTCCTTCACTGTCAACCGTCAGTTGACAGTGGAGAGGGCGCACCGCTCCCCGGCGGGAAGAGGATGCGAAAAGGCGCCGAAAAGGCCCGGGAAATGGGAGACGACCGGGGCCGCCACCCCCCACAGGAGAGGCCCCGGTCGTCGTCCACGGAGCCGCAGCACGGCTCCGTACTCCATTCAGCGCCGGGGCTGCGTTTTCTGTCACACCGCCCCGCGCCCGCGCGCGGACCGCGATCCGCGCACTCCTCGCGCGCCTCCCCCGAAGGTTGCAAGTTGCACAAAGACCCCGGATCGCGTGGACGCGGTGCCGGGACACGACGTAGCGTGCAGATGCGCGAGGCGGCGTGGGCGGTGGTGACCAGCCGCGATGAAGCGACGACGCGACCGACGAACAGGGTTTGGGGAGTGCTGGGGGACGACGCGGAGCTGACGGCCGCGGTGCTCGCTGCGCAGGACGGGGACGAAGGCGCCTTCCGTACTGTGTATCGCGCCGTGCATCCACGGTTGCTCGGCTACATACGCACACTGGTCGGCGACGCCGACGCCGAGGACGTCGCCTCGGAGTCCTGGCTCCAGATCGCCCGCGACCTCGACCGCTTCGACGGCGACGCCGACCGGTTCCGCGGCTGGGCCGCCCGGATCGCCCGCAACCGCGCCCTCGACCACATAAGGATGCGCGGCAGGCGCCCCGCCGTCGGCGCCGACGAGGCCGAACTCGCCGAGCGGCCCGCCGCGTCCGACACCGCGGGCGAGGCCCTCGAAGCCCTCGCCACCGGCCACACCATGCGGCTGATCTCCCAGCTTCCCCAGGACCAGGCCGAGGCCGTCGTCCTGCGCGTCGTCGTCGGCCTGGACGCCAAGAGCGCCGCCGACACTTTGGGGAAACGCCCCGGCGCCGTCCGCACGGCCGCCCACCGCGGCCTCAAGAAGCTCGCCGAACTCCTCGGCGTCGACGGAGAGACGGGCGGGGCGGACGGCACCGGCGAAGCCGTCACCGCGCTGGACGGCGTGCCTCCGCAGCGCGGGCGCGGGCCGGGGCCCGCCGCCCCCCGCGGTGTGACGCAATCACGTCCCCGTACGCAGAAGGACATGTGATGGCCGACGAGCGGTACCAGTGGCTCGACCAGGAGGCCGCGGAGCGGCTGCTCCGCGGCGAGCCGGTCGACGCCGTCGACGACCACGCGCGCGCGCAGGCCGGACGCCTCGCCGAAGCCCTCGAAGCGGCCCGTACCCCGGTCGTCCCCCCGGCCCGGCCCGGCGAACTGCCGGGCGAGGCCGCCGCGCTCGCCGCCTTCCGGCAGGCCGCCGCCGGGCGCGCCGCCGTCGGCGCCTCCGCGGTGACCGGGACGCGGGGCCGCACCGTCCACGCCGACCTCGGCCGGGTGCGGCTCACGCAGACCGCCCCGCCGGCACGCCGCTGGGGACGCTCCGTGCGGTACGGACTCGCCGCGGCGGTCGCCGCCGTCACCGTCGGCGGGGTCGCCGTCGCCGCTGGAACAGGTGTGCTGCCACTGGTGGGTCCGGCGCCCGCCAGCTCCGTCACGGCGGGGGAGACCGCCGCCCCGCTGGTCTCGAAGGAGCCCGGCATACGCGAGGACCCCGAGGCACCCCCGACGGATCCGGGCACCAGCGGTGAACCCGCACCGGGGACGACCCCCACCGCCGGCACCGCCGCACCGCCCACCGGAGGCCCGGACGGGCCCGGGACGGGCACCCGGGACCCGGGTACCCCGCAGCCCGGCAGGACCACGGCGGGCCCGGGCGCGGGTACGGGCTCCGGCGGTACGGGAACGGGTTCCGGCGGCACGACCGAGGCCCCGGGGACGGAGACCTCCCTGGCGAAGGCCGTCAAGGCCTGCCGGGAGTACCGGTCGGGAAGGCTCGACGCCACCGGCCGGAAGCAGCTCACGAACAGCCTGCGCGGCGGCGAGACCCTGCGCCGCTACTGCGACCGGATCCTCGGCGGCGCCACGGGCGCGCCCGAGGGCGGCGCCGAGGGCGACGGCACGGGCGGCTCCGGCAGCGGCTCCGAGGACGACCCCAAGGACGACTCCGAAGGCGACGGCAGGAACGACGACCGGACCCGGGACCAGCGCGACGGCGCACCGGACGACGAGCGTGGCGGCTCCGTCGGTGACCGCGCCGGGAACGGCGGCCGGGACCACCACGGCACCGCCCCGCTCTCCGCGGAACTGCCCCTCGGGATCGCCGTCACCGCACGCGTTCCGCTCGCGGTGTAACACTTCTCGGCCCGTCGGCGCAGTATGGAGTGAGCCGACTGGTCATCGGCCGCGCGTGAGCCGGGGTTCCCCCCGTACCTACGGCTCCGCGCACCCGGCGCGGGTGGGACACGTTCCCCCGGTCCCACCCGCGCCCTCTCTTCTTCCCTCCCGGTTCACCAGTGGACGACGACCTTGTCGCCGACCTTCACCTGGTCGAAGAGGGTCGCGAGCTTGGCCCGGTCCCGGACGTTGACGCAGCCGTGCGAGGCCCCGTCGTAGCCGCGGGCCGCGAAGTCCGCCGAGTAGTGCACCGCCTGGCCGCCGCTGAAGAACATCGCGTACGGCATCGGCGTGTGGTAGATCGTCGACGTCCACTCGCGGGCCTTCCAGCCCACGTTGAACGTGCCCTCCCTGGTCGGGGTGTTCTCCGAACCGAAGCGGACGTCCATCGACGAGACGACCCTGCCGTCGATCATCCAGGCGAGGGTCCGGCTCTCCTTGCTGATGCAGAGCACCCGGCCGGTCATGCACCGGGCGTCGGGGGTGTCCAGCTTGTTGGTGGTCGACGGCTTCAGCTCGTCGGCGGTCGGCTTCCGGCTCGCGCCGAGCAGCTTCCGCCAGGTCGCCTCGTCGACCCAGCCCGTTCCCGGCAGGCCCTGCTTCTTCTGGAAGGCCTTGACCGAACCGGCCGTCATCGTCCCGTAGAAACCGGTGGGCGCCCGGTCGAAGTGGCCGAGCTGCCGCAGCCGCGCCTGGAGCTCACGGACCTGCTCGCTCTCGTCCCCGTCGCGCATCATGACCTCGGGGCCCGGGGCCTCCGTGGTCGGCGCGGCCCCGGTGGTCGACGCCTCGCTGGTCGGCGTCGTCCCGGGGCTCGGCGCCTCCGTGGTCGGGGTGGCGGGTGCGGTCGACGTGGCGGACGGGGAAGGCGCCTTGCCGTCCCCGGTCGGGGCGGCGGTCGTCGGTGCCTTCGCCGGGCTCGCCGAGCCGCCTCCCGAGCCGCCTGCGGAGCCGGTCGCCTGGGCCGTACAGGCGGTCGCGAGGGCCACCGAGGCCGCTGCCAGTACCGCTCTGCGTATGACGGAAGAAGACCGCTTCATCGTTGCCCCCCGGGACGTGTCGTATGTACGTAGGGATGCTTTCCACGCGTGTGCGGTTGCGCGCCGGAACCACGGACCGCGCATGCTGTGAGGAAGGTCCCAGCGTGCTGCTCTCCACCCCCCGGACGCCCGCCGCTACAGTCCGTCGCGAGAGTCGGTACCGCTGAGTAACCAGTCGGCACACCTATGGGAGGCACCACGCATGGCGCGCGAGACGGAGTCGGGACTGCCCATCGAGCCGGTCTACGGACCGGGCGCCCTGGACGGGTGGGATCCCGCCGAGAAGCTGGGCGAGCCGGGCGAGTACCCCTTCACGCGCGGCGTGTACCCGTCGATGTACACCGGCCGGCCCTGGACGATGCGCCAGTACGCCGGCTTCGGCACGGCGGTGGAGTCCAACGCCCGCTACAAGCAGCTGATCGCGAACGGCACGACGGGCCTGTCGGTCGCCTTCGACCTGCCGACCCAGATGGGCCACGACTCGGACGCGCCGATCGCGCACGGCGAGGTCGGCAAGGTCGGCGTCGCGATCGACTCGGTCGACGACATGCGGATCCTGTTCGACGGCATCCCGCTGGACAAGGTCTCCACGTCGATGACGATCAACGCCCCCGGCGCCCTCCTGCTGCTCCTCTACCAACTGGTCGGCGAGGAGCAGGGCGTGCCGGCCGACAGGCTGACCGGCACGATCCAGAACGACGTGCTCAAGGAGTACATCGCCCGCGGCACGTACATCTTCCCGCCGAAGCCCTCGCTGCGGCTGATCGCGGACATCTTCAAGTACTGCAGGGCCGAGATCCCGAAGTGGAACACCATCTCGATCTCCGGCTACCACATGGCCGAGGCCGGGGCCTCGCCCGCGCAGGAGATCGCGTTCACCCTCGCCGACGGCATCGAGTACGTGCGGACGGCCGTCGCGGCGGGCATGGACGTCGACGACTTCGCCCCGCGGCTCTCCTTCTTCTTCGTGGCCCGCACGACGATCCTCGAAGAGGTCGCGAAGTTCCGGGCGGCCCGCCGGATCTGGGCCCGGGTGATGAGGGAGGAGTTCGGCGCGAAGAACCCCAAGTCGCTGATGCTCCGCTTCCACACCCAGACCGCCGGCGTCCAGCTCACCGCCCAGCAGCCCGAGGTCAACCTGGTGCGCGTCGCCGTGCAGGGCCTGGCGGCCGTCCTCGGCGGCACGCAGTCGCTGCACACCAACTCCTTCGACGAGGCCATCGCCCTGCCGACGGACAAGTCCGCCCGCCTCGCCCTGCGCACCCAGCAGGTCCTCGCGTACGAGACGGACGTGACGGCCACCGTCGACCCCTTCGCCGGCTCCTACGTCGTCGAGAGCATGACCGACGACGTCGAGGCCGCGGCCCTGGCGCTGATGGACCGGGTCGAGGAGATGGGCGGCGCGGTCGCCGCGATCGAGCGCGGCTTCCAGAAGGGCGAGATCGAGCGCTCGGCGTACCGGATCGCGCAGGAGACCGACAGCGGCGAGCGGGTCGTCGTCGGCGTCAACCGCTACACGGTCGACGTCGAGGAGCCCTACGAGCCGCTGCGCGTCGACCCGGCGATCGAGGCCCAGCAGGCCGAACGCCTCGCGCGGCTGCGGGCCGAGCGCGACAAGACGGCCGTGGACGCGGCGCTCGCCGCGCTGAAGAAGGCCGCCGAGGGCACGGACAACGTCCTCTACCCGATGAAGGACGCCCTCAAGGCCCGGGCCACGGTCGGCGAGGTCTGCGACGCGCTGCGGGAGGTCTGGGGCACGTACGTCCCGACCGACGCGTTCTGATCTTCCGGCATACGGAATCCCGAGGCGGATCGTCGCACCCGTGTGCGAGGATCCGCCTCATGCTGGGTGTCACCGATCTTCCGACCTATCTCGTGGGCCTCGTCCTCATCATCCTCCTGCCGGGGCCGAACTCGCTGTACGTGCTGTCCGTCGCCGCCCGCAAGGGCACCCGGACCGGATACAAGGCCGCCGCCGGCGTCTTCACCGGCGACGCCGTCCTGATGACGCTCGCCGCGCTCGGCGCCGCCTCACTGCTCCAGACCACGCCCCTGCTCTTCATGATCGTGAAGTACGCGGGCGCGGGCTACCTGGCCTGGATGGCGTACGGGATGCTGCGGGCGGCCTGGTCGATGTGGCGCGGGCGGGACGACGAGCGCGCGGAGGAGACGGCGCGGGCTCCGGTGGCCGCGGGGGAGAACCCGTACCGACGGGCGCTGATCATCAGCCTCTTCAACCCGAAGGCGATCCTCTTCCTGATCTCGTTCTTCGTGCAGTTCGTGGACCCCGGCTACGCCTACCCGGCGCTGTCCTTCCTCGTCCTCGGCACACTCCTGGAGATCGGCAGCTTCCTCTACCTCACGATGCTGATCTTCGGCGGGACGCGGCTCGCCGCCACGTTCCGGCGCCGCAGGCGGCTCTCGGCGGGCGCGACCTCCGCCGCGGGCGCCCTCTTCCTCGGCTTCGCCGCGAAGCTCTCCCTCAGCAGCGCCGCTTGACCCTCACACCGTGTGAGGTCGTTCCGTAGGGGGCGTCATGTTTGCCATCGGAGACTTCGCCCGGCACGGGCGGGTGTCGGTCCGGATGCTGCGCCACTACGACGCCATCGGACTGCTGCGCCCGGCCCACGTCGACCCGCACAGCGGCTACCGCTTCTACACGGCGGACCAGCTCGCCCGGCTCAACCGCGTCATCGCGCTCAAGGACCTCGGCTTCACCCTCGAACAGGTGGGGGCGATCCTCGACGAGCGGCTCGACGCGGACGAGCTGCGGGGCATGCTGCGCCTGCGTCAGGCCGAGCTGGAAGCGGCCCTGACGGAGGCGCGGGCCCGGCTCGCCCAGGTCGGCGCGCGGCTCCGAGCCATCGAGAGCGAGGGACGCATGTCCACCCAGGACGTCGTCGTCAAGAAGATCCCCGCCGTTCGGATCGCCGAGCTGGACGGGATCGCCGCGAGCTTCGGCCCGCAGGACATCACCCCGGTCATCGGACCGCTGTACGAGAAGCTGTGCGGCCGCCTGGAGGCCGCGGGGGTCACCGGGTTCGGCCCGGGGATCGCGTACTACGAGGACGCGGGCAAGGGCGACGGCTCGGTCGTCGTGCACGCCGGCATGACCGTCCCCGAGGGGACGGCCGTGGAGGGCGTCCAGGTGCGCGTCCTGCCCGCCATCGAGGAGGCGGCCACCATCGTCCACCGGGGATCGATGGAGGAGATCCTGCCGACCGTGCAGACCTTGGCCGCCTGGATCGACACCAACGGCTACCGGTCGGCCGGCTACGCCCGCGAGCTGTACCTGGAGACCCCGGAGGACCCGGCCGGCTGGATCGCCGAGATCCAGGAGCCCGTCGCCCGCGCCTGAGCGCGAACGCGCCCGCGGGCCCGGGACCCCCGCACGGGCTCCCGGGCCCGCCGGTCTGGTGGCCCGCTACCTCTTCAGCGCCTTGCGCAGTCGAAGCGCGCGGCGCGCGAGGCGGCGGACCTTCGGGTGGCGGGGGATCGGCAGACCGCCGGGCAGGTCGAGGACGGTGAGGCGGCGGCGGTTGAAGTGGTGCCGGGTGCGCTCGGCGAACGGACCCGAGAGGTGCCGTACCGCCGGCTCCCGCAGCTCCGGCCGTATCTTCGGCTGCATCGCGAAGCCGACGGCCGCGACCAGGTCGTTCAGCTCCGCCGCCCCGACCTCGGCGGCACCGGACTCCCCTTCCTCCAGGTGCGGCACGACGGCGTCCACGACCGTGAGCGGGATGCGGTTGCTGTTCTGGAACGGGGTGAGCCGTTCCAGGAGGGTGCCCGTGCCGACCCGGGCGACCGGCAGCCCGTAGAAGGTCCGCGCGGTCAGCAGCGCCGTGGAGAAGCAGCCGACGACGAGCGCGGGCCGCAGCTCGCCGTAGAGGACCTCGGCGAGCACCGGCCGGTCCTCGACCGTCAGCTCGGCACCGAGCTCCGCCGCCTCGCGCACCAGCGTCCGCGACCAGGCGTCCGGGGCCGTCGGGTGCGGCTTGAAGACGAGCCGCCGGTGGCCCAGGGCGACCGCGCCCCGGACCATCCGCAGGTGCAGCTCCTCCTCCTCGGCGGCGGTCAGCAGGTTCAGCGCCGCCAGGTACTGGCCGAGGAGCAGGGCGGGCCCGTCCCCGGACGCCGCGGTTCCACCGGCCAGCTCCTCGACGACCTTGGTGAACGCCTCCGTCGGTACGGCCTCCGGCACCGCCCCGAACTCGGCGAGCAGCAGCGGCGCGAGCCCGGGGACGAGGTCCAGGTGGAGCAGCTGGCCGACGCGCCCGCCGATCAGCGGGTCGATCTTGTTACGGGTCGGCCCGTAGCTCATCAGCCCGTCCGCGTACACGGTGATCGGTGCCTCGGGCAGCAGTTGGGCGATGGCGAGCGCGGGCGTCACCTGGAGCGATTCCAGGGCGAGTTCGACGCGGTCGTCGCCGAGGTTCCAGAGCTTGCGCAGATGGCGCTGGAGCAGCGGCAGATCGCTCGGGCGCGGGGTCCAGCCGCCCGGGTGGAGCGGGGAGATCGTCGCGTTCCAGGACAGGACGGAGTCGAAGCGGCCGCGCAGCCGGTCGAAGCCCTCGGCCTCGTCGAGGGCCGGGGTGGTCTCCGGGACGGCCGCGTTGTTGGTGACGAGGAGGATCCGGCGGTCGGCGGTGCCGAAGCAGCCGCTGTCCAGGGCGGCGGCGAGGGTCACCGCGCCGTAGAGGGTGGAGGCGCAGAAGATCTGGGTGGTACGGCGGGCGCTCACGCGGCCACCTCCGCGGCGGCCGAGCCGGCACCGGATCCCCGGGTCGGGGTCGGAGCCGGCGGTGGGGCCGGGCGGCGGCGGCGCAGCTTGCGCAGCATCGTCGCCCGGTCGCCGCCCATCGCGGTCAGGGCCTCGTCGAGGACCCCCTGCGGCATCCGCCGCAACGCCCCCGCGCTCATCGCCTTCAATTGACGCGCCACCTCGGGTTCGAATCGCCCGATCGAACCGATGTGATGGGAGATCACCGCGCAATAGGTGCGGACGGCTTTGGGAAGAAGAAGATCCGCGTCGGCGTCCTTCGCCGTTTCCTCGATCACCTGGTCGAAAGCGCGGATGAAATCCAATTGCCGCACATCGCCGATCTGGGTGAGTGAAGTCGCCACCCCGCGCCGGTAGAAGACACCGAGTTCACCGATCGCGGCGAACGATTCCGCCTCCCGGTGAAGCCGCCAGATCCACGGCCGGTCCTCGGCCGTCCGCAGTCCGTGCGGGAAGTGCAGAAGGCCGCGCTCCAGGAGCCGCCGGTGGTAGATCCCCGCCCAGGCGTACGGGTAGTCGACCGAGGTGGTCCGGTGCGCCGGCAGGATCGCGTCCCGCGGGTTCAGCACCTCGGCGCGCCGGGGGACCGGCGCGCGCCGGATGCCGCGGCTGCGGCCGGTGACGGAGACGTGGTCGGTGCGCAGGAAGTCGCAGCCGAGGTCCTCGGCCGCGGCGACCAGGCGGGAGAAGTAGCCGGGGGCGAGCCAGTCGTCCCCGTCGAGGAAGGTGAGGTACTCGCCGCGGGCGGCGTCGAGGCCGGTGTTCCGGGCCGTGGCGAGACCCTCGTTGTGCTCGTGCCTGATCAGGACGGCACCCGGGATCTCGCGCGCGGCCCGTTCGAGGAGCTCCGGAGTCCCGTCCGACGAGCAGTCGTCGACAAGGAGGAACTCGAAGTCCTCGCGGGCGTTGGCCCGCAGGCTCGTGAGGGTGTCGGGGGCGTATGTCTGCACGTTGAAGAACGGCACGACGACGGAGAGCTTGACCACGCGACCGACGCTAGGCGCCGCCCCGGCATTCCCACCGACCGGTGGGCAGCTATTCGGTGAACACCAAGCGGCGGGCCGATTAACCGCCTTTCCCCAGGGACGGATCAGGCCCTGTCGCGTCCGGTTCCCGACCCACTTCAGCGGGCGGAGAGGCTCTGTTCACCCTTTGTTGTGACTCAGTTGGGCCGGAAAGCGGAATGCCCTTCTAGCGTCCTCGGCGTGCAAGGAAGCAACAGAGAAGCGGTACGGGTCGCCGTACTCGCCGACTCCGACACCCGGTGGAAATGGGGCGCCCTCACCGCGCGCCGCATCACCACGGCGACCGCCGAACCCGCCGGATTCGTCCTGCGCGGACGGGCCACGCCCACCCCGCGCCAACTCGCCGAGACCGGGGCGTCCACGACGACCCCGAGCGAGGTGACGGGCGCGGAGTTCCTGCGTGCGGTACGGGACGCGGAGGAGCGCGGCGAGGGGTACGACGTCGTCGTCCTCGCCCTCGTCGGCGGCACCGTCCGCGCCGTCCTCCAGGGTCTGGCCGACCTGGACCTGTCCCGGCGCCCGGTGATCGTCACCGGCTACGTCGGGGTCGTCTACGAGAAGCTCACCGACGGCCTGCTGCTCCGCCACGGCGCGGACGTCGTCCTCGCCAACTCCCTGCACGACGCCGAGCGTTTCCGCGCCGTGTACGAGGGTGTGGGCGCCGGGGCCGACTCGGTCGTCGAGGCCGCGCTGCCCTTCCTGGGCGGCGCCCCGTACGCCCCCGAGGCCGGCCGCGACACCCTGGTCTTCGCCGCCCAGCCGTCCGTGCCCGCCACCCGGGCCGAACGCGCCTACGTCCTCCGGCGGCTGACAGCCCACGCCCGCCTCCACCCGGGCCGCGAGGTGCTCCTCAAGCTCCGCTCCAAGCCGGGCGAACACACCACGCACCTGGAGGAGTTCCCGTTCCAGAAGCTGGTCCGCGAGCTCGACCCGCCCCCCAACTTCCGCCTCGTGTACGGGCACATGGGCGAGGTCCTCGACCGCACCGACCTGCTCGTCACCGTCTCCTCCACGGCCGCCCTCGAAGCGCTCCACCGCCGGATCCCCACGGCGATCCTCACCGACCTCGGGGTCCGCGAGGCGCTCGGCAACCACCACTTCGTCGGCTCCGGCCTGCTCGCCTCCTTCGACCGCCTCGACAAGGGGCTCGCCCCGGTCCCGGACGAGACCTGGCTCGCCCGGCAGGGCGTCGCGTCCGACAGCCCGTACGAGAACGCCTTCGACGCGGCCCGCGACCGGGTCGCCGAACTCCTGGCGCTCCCCGCGCTGCCCCCGATCACCCCCTACTACACAGCGGAGACGGCCCCCGGTTACCTGCCCGGGATCCTCGCCCGCCACCGCCTGGACGTCACCGCGCCGGAGCCCCGCGAGAGCGGCCTCCGCCGGGTCGTGCGGGAGGCGGCGCGGGGTGCGTACCGCCACGGCGTGCAACGCGTCGCGCCCGTCATCCGCCGCCTGGGAGAACTCTGATGACCGCCCCCGCCACGCCGACCGCGAAGCCGGCCACGGAGCCCACCACCGTGAAGCCCGCAGTCACGGAACCCGCGGCCACCGTGCTCGCCGTGATCCCCGCGAGGGGCGGCTCCAAGGGCGTCCCCGCCAAGAACCTCGCCCCGGTGGCCGGCGTCCCCCTGGTGACCCGCGCCGTCCGTGCCTGTCTCGGCGCCCGCCCCGTCACCCACGTCCTGGTCTCCACCGACGACGCCGGCATCGCGGCCGCCGCCCGTGCCGCCGGAGCCGAGGCCGTGCGGCGCCCCGCCGAGATCGCGGGCGACACCGCCACCAGCGAGGCCGCGGTCCTGCACGCCATGGACGCCTTCGAGGCCGTCCACGGCAGCCCGGCCGACGTGGTCCTCCTCGTCCAGTGCACGAGCCCCTTCCTCACCTCCTCCGAGGTCGCGGAGACCGCCGAGCGCATCACCTCCGGGGCCGCCGACACGGCCTTCACCGCCGCCCCCACCCACGGCTTCCTCTGGCGCGACACCCCTCAGGGAGCCGAGGGCGTCAACCACGACAAGGCGCACCGCCCCCGCCGCCAGGACCGGGAGCCCGAGTACCTGGAGACCGGCGCCGTCTACGCCATGGACGCGGAGGGCTTCCGTACCCACGAGCACCGCTTCTTCGGCCGTACCGCGCTCGTCGTCACCGACCCCGCCCGGGTCCTGGAGATCGACGATCCGCACGACCTGGCCCGCGCCCGTGCGATCGCGCCGCTGCTCGACACCCCGGCCACCCCCGGCTTCGCCGACATCGACGCCGTGGTCCTCGACTTCGACGGCACCCAGACCGACGACCGGGTCCACCTCGACTCCGAGGGGCGCGAGTTCGTCTCCGCCCACCGCGGCGACGGCCTCGGCATCGCCGCCCTGCGCCGCGCCGGCCTCCCGGTCCTCATCCTCTCCACCGAGCAGAACGCCGTCGTCGCCGCCCGCGCCCGCAAGCTCAAGATTCCCGTCCTGCACGGCGTCGACCGCAAGGACCGGGCGCTCAAGGAGTGGTGCGACGCCGAGGGCATCGACCCGCAGCGCGTGCTCTACGCCGGAAACGACGTCAACGACCTGCCCTGCTTCCACCTCGTCGGCTGGCCCGTCGCGGTGAGCAGCGCCCACGACTCCGTACGGGCCGCGGCCCGCGCGGTCACCGTCACCCCGGGCGGTTCAGGAGCGATCCGCGAGATCGCCGCCTGGCTCCTCGGACCCGAGCTCAACACCCCCGAATCCTAAGGAAACAGCACCATGAACACGCGCCTCCGCACCCTCGGCGACAAGACCGCGGGCCCCGGCCACTCCGTCTACATCACCGGCGAGATCGGCATCAACCACAACGGTGACCTCGACAACGCCTTCGCCCTGATCGACGTGGCCGCCGAGGCCGGCTGCGACGCCGTCAAGTTCCAGAAGCGCACCCCGGAGATCTGCACCCCGCGCGACCAGTGGGACATCGAGCGCGACACCCCCTGGGGCCGGATGACGTACATCGACTACCGTCACCGCGTCGAGTTCGACGAGGCCCAGTACCGCGCGATCGACGAGCACTGCAAGAAGCGCGGCATCGACTGGTTCGCCTCTCCGTGGGACCCCGAGGCCGTCGCCTTCCTGGAGAAGTTCGACGTCCCCGCCCACAAGGTCGCCTCCGCCTCCCTCACCGACGACGAGCTGCTTCGCGAGCTGCGCGCCACCGGCCGTACGGTCATCCTCTCCACGGGCATGTCGACGCCGAAGCAGATCCGGCACGCCGTCGAGGTCCTCGGCTCCGACAACATCCTGCTCTGCCACGCCACCTCGACCTACCCGGCCAAGGCGGAGGAGCTCAACCTGCGCGTCATCCAGACGCTCCAGGACGAGTACCCGAACGTCCCGATCGGCTACTCCGGCCACGAGACCGGCCTCCAGACGACCCTCGCGGCCGTCGCCCTCGGCGCCACCTTCGTCGAGCGCCACATCACCCTCGACCGCGCCATGTGGGGTTCCGACCAGGCCGCCTCCGTCGAGCCGCAGGGCCTGCAGCGCCTGGTCCGCGACATCCGCACCATCGAGGCCGCCCTCGGTGACGGCGTCAAGAAGGTCTACGAGTCGGAGCTCGGCCCGATGAAGAAGCTCCGCCGGGTCCAGGGGCTCGTCGCCGCATGACCGGGCAGCTGGCGTTCGTCGAGAGCCCGGTCCAGCTCCTCAACGTCCTGGAATGGGCGCACACCCGGGCATCCGCCCCGGACGTGCCCCGCACCGCGTCCATAGGCGCGCCCGACCCGGCGGACGCCACGCCGCCCGCGGGTACGCCAGGCTCCGCGGACGTCACGCCGCCCACGGGCACGCCCGACCCGGCGGGCACCGCCCCGCCCCTCACGGTCGTCGTCCTCTCGCCGACCGACCCCATGTCGCGTGGCCAGCTGCGCCGGATGGCCCAGCTGGCCCGCGACGAGGGCCTCACCGTCCACTGGCAGGAGGCCCGCGGCGGCCGGGGCGCGCTCGTCCGCACCCTGCGGGAGCTCGCCCGGCCGCTGCGCTCGGCGGAACGGGTGATCATCGGCGACCCGTTCTCCCGGTACGTCCAGCTGCTCCTGACCCTGTTCGGCCCCCGGCACCTGACGGTGGTCGACGACGGCACCGCGACCATGGAGTTCGCCGCCCAGATCGGCCGGGGCGAGCGCCTGGTGCGCTGGCACCGCAAGGGCAGCCTGGGCCCGCGCGAGCTGGTCCTCGCGCCGGTGACCTCGCTCGCCCGGCGGCGCCTCGCCCCGACCCGTGGCCGTACGGTCGAGATCTTCACCTCGCTGCCCGTCGAGGCTCCCGAGGGCATCACGGTCACCGAGAACTCCTTCGCCTGGACCCGGGCCCGCTTCGGCCCGCCGCTGCTCACCGGCGGCGCGGACCTGGTGGGCACCTCGCTGGTCGAGGCGGGGGTGGTCGACGCCGCCCACTACGACCGGGTCGTGGCGGAGCTCGCCCGCACCCACGGCGCCACCCGCTACTTCGCCCACCGCAGGGAGAGCGCCGAGAAACTGCACCGGATCGCCGTCGAGACGGGCCTTCAGGTGGTCCGGCCCGAACTGCCCCTGGAGCTGATCGCCCGGCGCGGTCCCGTCGGCCGTACGATCGTCAGCTTCCCGTCCACGGTGGTGCACACCCTGCCGCTCGCCCTCGCGGGGACGGGCGTGAAGGTGGCGGTCTGCGCGGTCGCGCCGGAGTGGCTGCGGGCGAGCGCCTCGCCGCGCGCCCAGGGCTTCCTGTCCGGGGTGGCGGGGACGGCGGCCCACGAGGTCGACCGGCTCACCGCGCGGGTGTCGAACCCTACGGACCGGCTCGAATTCGGGTGAGCATACCCACATCGAGTGGCCGTCATACCTGGTGAACGGATTTTCTTTCCCCTAACGGGTTGAACTTTTCGTGATCAACGGGCAGTTGACCTGTCTGAAGGCCTACCCTTCAAAAGGTGAACCAGTTGAAGTCCCGTGAGCCAGGCTCCGTCACCCTGCCCGGAAAGCTGTCCGACCCCCTGCGCGTCGAGCTGATCGCCTTCCGCAGGGACATGCACATGCACCCGGAGCTCGGGAACCAGGAGTTCCGTGCGACCGCAGCGCTCAAGGCCCGCCTCGAAGCGGCCGGCCTCGCGCCGAAGGTCCTGCCGGCCGGCACCGGGCTCATCTGTGACATCGGCACCCCGGACCCCCGCCGGCCCATGCTGGCGATCCGCGCCGACCTCGACGGGCTGCCGATCCCCGACGTCAAGACCGTCGCCTACCGCTCCACCGTGGCCAACCGCGCCCACGCCTGCGGACACGACGTCCACACCACCACCGTCCTCGGCGCCGGGCTCGTCCTCGCCGAACTCCACCGGCAGGGCCTGCTGCCCCACGCGGTGCGGCTGATCTTCCAGCCCGCCGAGGAGGTCCTCCCCGGCGGCGCCGCCGACGCCGTCGCGGCCGGGGTCCTGGACGGAGTCGGCCGGATCATCGCCATTCACTGCGACCCCCGGGTGGACGCGGGGAAGATCGGCCTCCGCACCGGCCCCATCACCTCCGCCTGCGACCGCCTCGAAGTCACCCTCGACGGGCCCGGCGGCCACACCGCCCGCCCGCACCTCACCACCGACCTCGTCACCGCCGCCGCCCGGGTCGCCACCGACGTCCCCGCCGTCCTGGCCCGCCGCGTCGACGCCCGCTCGGGGCTCTCGGTGACCTGGGGGCGCATCGAGTCCGGCCACGCGCCCAACGTCATCCCGCAGCACGCGGAGCTCTCCGGCACCGTCCGCTGCCTGGACCTGCCGACCTGGCGCGAGGCACCCGACCTCGTGCACGCGGCGATCGACGAGATCGCGACCCTGCACCGCGCCAAGTCGACGGTGAACTACGTTCGCGGCGTCCCCCCGGTCGTCAACGACCCGGGCATCACCGAACTGCTCCACGACGCCATGGCCGCCCGCCGCGGAACGCATGCGATCGAGGACACCGAGCAGAGCCTCGGCGGCGAGGACTTCTCCTGGTACCTGGAGCACGTCCCCGGCGCCATGGCCCGCCTCGGCGTCCGCACCCCCGGCGACACCCGCGTCCGCGACCTGCACGCCGGCGACTTCGACGTGGACGAGCACTGCATCGAGACGGCGGTGGAACTCTTCACGGCCGCGGCCCTGCTCGACGCCACGCCGCTTCCCTGACCGGGCCCGCCCCGACCGCCCCCGCGCCACCCGCCCGAGTTCCGGCCGGACGGGCCCCTCATCCGTCCGGCCGACCGCCGTCCTCCCTTCGGCCCAGCGCCCGGCGTGGCGCGCCCCGGCGCCCGTACCGCCGCCCCTTTCCGGCGATATAACCGGCCGTACCGGGCCGAACGCCCCCGGTCGCCTCGACTGGCCGGTTCGCGACGATCCGATAACGACTCATGAACGGGTCTTTAACTGACATCTACGCGCGTTACGATCGCCGCGAAACCAGCGCCGGAAGAGGCGCTTTCGGTCAGTCTTGAAGGGACCCTCCTCTTGCGCCGGATCACCAGGATCACGACCGTGGGCATCGCCTCCGCGGCGCTCGCCCTGTCCGCCACCGCGTGTGGCAAGTCTTCGAACGACTCCGGCTCCGGCACGGACTCGAAGGCGGCCAAGGCGGCCATCGCGTACGACATCGGCGGCCGTGGCGACCAGTCGTTCAACGACGCCGCCTACGCGGGCCTGAAGAAGGCCGAGGACGAGCTCGGCGTCAAGGGCTCCGAGGCCGAGCCCTCCGAGGGTGAGGGCGACGCCGACAAGGTGCAGCGCCTCACCGCGCTCGCCCGCGCCGGCAACAACCCGGTCATCGGCGTCGGCTTCGCCTACGCGCCGGCGATCGAGAAGGTCGCCAAGGCCTACCCGAAGACCACCTTCGGCCTCATCGACGACACGTCGAAGACCGGCCCGAACATCGCCAACCTCGTCTTCAACGAGGAGCAGGGCTCCTACCTGGCCGGCGTCGCCGCCGCCAAGGCGTCCAAGACCGGCACGGTCGGCTTCATCGGCGGTGTCGAGGTTCCGCTGATCAAGAAGTTCGAGGCGGGCTTCGTCCAGGGCGTCAAGGACACCAACCCCAAGGCGAAGGTGCTCACCCAGTACCTGACCCAGCCGCCGAACTTCGACGGCTTCGCCAAGCCCGACCTCGGCAAGGCCGCCGCTCAGGGCCAGCTCGACAAGGGCGCCGACGTGATCTACGCCGCCGCCGGTCTGGCCGGTTCCGGCTCGATCGAGGCCGCCGCTTCCGCCGGCAAGTGGGCCATCGGTGTCGACTCCGACCAGTACAACCAGGCGGGTCTGGCCTCGTACAAGGAGCACATCCTGACCTCGGTCACCAAGGACGTCTCCGACTCCGTCTTCAACCTGATCAAGTCGGTCAAGGACGGCAAGCCGCAGACCGGTGAGATCCGCTACGGCCTCGCCACGGACGGCGTCGGCCTGGCCGACTCCAACCCGGCGTACAAGAAGATGACCGATGTCATCGCCGCCGTGGACAAGGCGAAGAAGGACATCGTCGACGGCAAGATCACGGTCAAGACCGCTCCGTAAGGACCGCGGGTCGCTGACCTCAGGGCCCGGCAGCGGTGGGACCTCCCACCGGGCCGGGCCCCGTTCCCGTACAGGTTTTCACTTTCCGGCAGTGCTACGCGTGTAGATGTCTCCCTGGCACGATAACTTCACCCCGCCCTGCCCCTCCCGCTCCCACTCCTTCCGGCCAAGGAGAGTGCGTCATCAACGCGTCCAGCCCCCCTGCCGTAGAACTGCACGGCATCACCAAGCGATTCCCCGGCGTCGTCGCCAACAAGGACATCGCCATCACGGTCCGCAAGGGCACCGTGCACGCCCTCATCGGCGAGAACGGTGCCGGCAAGTCGACCCTCATGAAGATCCTCTACGGCATGCAGAAGCCGGACGAGGGCACCATCGCCGTCGACGGCGAGCAGGTCACCTTCTCCAGCCCCGGTGACGCCATCGCGCGCGGCATCGGCATGGTGCACCAGCACTTCATGCTCGCCGACAACCTCACCGTCCTGGAGAACGTCGTCCTCGGCGGCGAGAAGCTCTACGGCATCGGTGCCAAGGCGCGGAAGAAGATCCAGGAGATCTCCGAGGCGTACGGCCTCGGGGTCCGCCCCGACGCCCTCGTCGAGGACCTCGGGGTCGCCGACCGCCAGCGCGTGGAGATCCTCAAGGTCCTCTACCGCGGCGCCAGGATCCTCATCCTCGACGAGCCGACCGCCGTGCTCGTCCCGCAGGAGGTCGACGCGCTCTTCGACAACCTGCGCGAGCTCAAGTCCGAGGGCCTGACCGTCATCTTCATCTCGCACAAGCTGGGCGAGGTCCTGAAGGTCGCCGACGACATCACCGTCATCCGCCGGGGCACCACGGTCGGCACCGCCGACCCGAGGACCGCCACCACCAAGCAGCTCGCCGAGCTGATGGTCGGCAGCGAGCTGCCCTCGCCGGAGACCCGCGAGTCGACGGTCACCACCGTCCCCATGCTCAAGGTCGAGCACCTGACCCTGGTCGAGAGCGGAGTCGCGGCCGTCCCGCTGACGACCGCCGCCCCGCCGGACCCGTCCGGTGCGGTCGCCCTCCAGGAGATCGGCGCGGGCCGCAAGCTCCTCGACGACATCTCCCTCACGATCCACAAGGGCGAGATCCTCGGCATCGCGGGCGTCGAGGGCAACGGGCAGACCGAGCTCATCGAGGCCCTCATGGGCATGTCCACCCCCGACGCGGGCGTCATCAGCCTCGACGGCCAGGACATCTCCAAGGTCTCGGTGCGCAAGCGCCGTGAGAACGGCATCGGCTACATCCCCGAGGACCGCCACCGCCACGGCCTGCTCCTCGAAGCGCCGCTCTGGGAGAACCGCATCCTCGGCCACGTCACCGAGGCGCCCAACTCCAAGCGAGGCGTCCTCGACCCGAAGGCGGCCCGCAAGGACACCGAGCGGATCGTGCGCGAGTACGACGTGCGCACCCCCGGCATCGACGTCACCGCGGCCTCCCTCTCCGGCGGCAACCAGCAGAAGCTGATCGTCGGCCGCGAGATGAGCCACGCCCCCAAGTTCCTGATCGCCGCCCACCCCACCCGTGGTGTGGACGTCGGCGCGCAGGCGCAGATCTGGGACGCGATCCGGGACGCCCGCCGCGAGGGCCTCGCGGTGCTGCTGATCTCCGCCGACCTCGACGAGCTGATCGGCCTCTCCGACACCCTCCGGGTCATGTACCGCGGCAGGCTCGTCGCCGACGCCGACCCCGCCACCATCACGCCCGAGGAGCTGGGCTCCGCCATGACCGGCGCGGCCAGCGGTCACCTCGAAGGCAACGAAGAGCAGCCCGAAGACGGTGACGCCCGATGATGAAATTCGACAAGGACAAGCTGATCCTGGGCGCGGCGGGACCGGTGCTCGCGCTGGTCTCCTCGTTCGTGCTCACCGCCCTGGTGCTGCTCGCGACGGGCCTCGACCCGATCGAGCCGATCACGCTGATGATCGACAACGCGGCGTTCTCCGACATCCAGGTGCTGATCGTCAACCAGACCGGGATCTACTACCTGGCAGCCCTGGCCGTCGCCATCGGCTTCCGGATGAACCTGTTCAACATCGGTGTCGACGGCCAGTACCGGCTCGCCGCGATGGTCTCGGCCCTCGTCGGCGCCTCGATCGAGCTGCCCGGCCCGCTGCACATCCTGCTCATCGTCCTCGTCGCGATGCTGACCGGCGCCTTCTGGGCCGGCATCGCCGGCATCCTGAAGACGACCCGCGGCGTCTCCGAGGTCGTCTCGACGATCATGCTGAACGCCATCGCGACCTCGCTGGTGGCCTGGCTGATCCTGCCGAAGAACTTCGGCTTCCAGCCGGAGGGCTCGAACAACCTCACCACCGGTGAGATCGCCGAGTCCGGCTGGTTCCCGGGCATCGACATGGGCGAGGGCAACGGAGTCATCTACGGCTTCACGTTCGTCGCGCTCGCCCTCGGCGTCGTCTACTGGTTCGTCCTCAACCGCACCCGGTTCGGCTTCGACCTGCGCGCCACCGGCGCCAGCGAGACCGCCGCCCAGGCCAGCGGCGTCGACGCCAAGAAGATGGTCCTCACCTCGATGCTCATCTCGGGCGCGCTGGCCGGCCTCGCCGGCATGCCGACGCTGCTTGGCGAGTCCCACACGTACAGCCTCGACTTCCCCGTCGGTGTGGGCTTCACCGCCATCACCATCGCGCTGCTCGGCCGTAACCACCCGGTCGGCATCCTCTTCGCGGCCCTGCTCTTCGCGTTCCTCGACAAGGCCTCCTCGTCGCTGGACACCGAGGGCTACCCGAAGGAGATCACCAAGATCATGCAGGGCATCATCGTGATCGCGGTCGTCGTCTCCTACGAGCTCGTCCGCCGTTACGGCCTCCGCCGCCAGCAGCAGAAGGTCGGCGAGGAACTCGCCGCCGGCGGCGCCATCAAGACCGACAAGGAGGTCTCGGCATGAGCACCGGCACTGTCACCAAGCCGAGCGCCGCGCCCAAGGGCGGCGGACGCCGCAAGCTCACCTGGCCGTGGATCATGCTGATCGTCGCGGCCGGTCTCCTGCTCTTCTCCCTCGTCCGGGCCGTCTCCGGGGCCAACGACCTCACCTCCGTGGGCCAGGTCTCCGGCGCGCTCCAGCTCGCCGTGCCGATCGGCCTCGCCGGTCTCGGCGGTCTGTGGGCCGAGCGGGCGGGCGTCGTCAACATCGGCCTCGAAGGCATGATGGTGCTCGGCACCTGGTTCGGCGCCTGGGCCGGATACCAGTGGGGCCCCTGGGCGGGTGTCCTCCTCGGTCTCCTCGGCGGCGCGCTCGGCGGTCTGCTCCACGCGATCATCACCGTCACGTTCAACGTGAACCACATCGTCTCCGGTGTGGCGATCAACATCCTCGCGGTCGGCTTCACCCAGTACCTGTCGAACTTCACGTTCGCCGAGGCCGAGGGCGGCTCCTCCAAGCAGTCCCCGCGCATCGAGCAGATCACCAAGATCACGATCCCAGGGTTGTCCGACTGGCTGCAGGACCTCCAGCAGAAGCACTGGTTCCTGATCTCCGACCTGGCCGGCATCCTCGGCGGCCTCGTCACCAACCTGTCGCTGCTCACGGTCGTCGCCCTGCTGCTGATCCCGGCCACCTGGTGGCTGCTGTGGCGCACGGCCTTCGGCCTGCGGCTGCGCTCCTGCGGTGAGAACCCGGTCGCGGCCGAGTCCCTCGGCGTGAACGTCTACAAGTACAAGTACATCGCCGTCACCGTCTCCGGCGCCCTCGCCGGCCTCGGCGGCGCGTTCCTCGCGATCGTCGCCACCGGCATCTACCAGGAGGGTCAGACCGGCGGCCGCGGCTACATCGGTCTCGCCGCGATGATCTTCGGCAACTGGATGCCCGGCGGCATGGCGCTCGGCGCCGGCCTCTTCGGCTTCACCGACAGCCTCAAGCTGCGCGGCGGCGCCGAGAACGTCCACGCGCTGCTGCTGCTCGTCGCCGTGCTCCTGGTGATCGCCGCGGCCTGGCAGCTGTACAAGAAGAAGTACGTGGCCGGTGTGGTCGCGGCGGCCTTCTCCGCCGGCTTCTTCCTCTGGTACGCGCTGACCGACGAGGTCCCGAGCCAGTTCGTCGACGCCGCCCCGTACATCACCACCCTGCTCGTGCTCGCCCTGTCGGCGCAGCGCCTGCGCATGCCGAAGGCGGACGGACTGCCGTACCGGAAGGGCCAGGGCAAGTGACGACCGCGCCCGACTGGGACCTCCTCCGGGAGACCGCCCGCGAGGCCATGTCCCGCGCGTACGCCCCGTACTCGGGCTACCCGGTCGGCGCGGCGGCCCGCGTCGACGACGGGCGGGTGGTCTCCGGCTGCAACGTGGAGAACGCCTCCTTCGGCCTCGGCCTGTGCGCCGAGTGCGGGCTCGTCTCCGCGCTCCAGGCGACCGGCGGCGGCCGGCTGACCCACTTCGTCTGCGTCGACGGCCGGGGCGAGTCCCTGGTCCCGTGCGGCCGGTGCCGGCAGCTCCTGTACGAGTTCGGCGGCCCCGAGCTCGTCCTGGAGACACCCGCCGGGTTCCTGACGCTGGCCGAGATGCTGCCGCAGGCATTCGGCCCGGACCACCTGTCGAAGTAATCCTCGGAGCGACCCTTCCGGCACGATGGGAAGGGTCGCTCCCCCTTTCCCCCTCTATGCGCGTAGAAAGAGGCACCACCATGGACGTCATCTCCGTCATCCGCACGAAGCGGGACAAGGGCGAGCTGAGCCCGGAGCAGATCGACTGGGTCATCGACGCCTACACCCGTGGTGCGGTCGCCGACGAGCAGATGTCCGCCCTGGCCATGGCCATCCTGCTGAACGGCATGAACCGCGCGGAGATCGCACGCTGGACCGCCGCCATGATCGCCAGCGGCGAGCGCATGAACTTCGACTCCCTCTCCCGCCCCACCGCCGACAAGCACTCCACCGGCGGCGTCGGCGACAAGATCACCCTCCCGCTCGCCCCGCTCGTCGCCGCCTGCGGCGCGGCCGTCCCGCAGCTCTCCGGCCGGGGCCTCGGCCACACCGGCGGCACCCTCGACAAGCTGGAGTCCATCCCCGGCTGGCGCGCCCTGCTCTCCAACGAGGAGATGCTGCACGTCCTCGACACCACCGGCGCGGTCATCTGCGCGGCGGGCGACGGCCTGGCCCCGGCGGACAAGAAGCTGTACGCGCTCCGCGACGTGACGGGCACGGTCGAGGCGATCCCCCTGATCGCCAGCTCGATCATGTCCAAGAAGATCGCCGAGGGCACCGGCTCCCTGGTCCTCGACGTCAAGGTCGGCACCGGCGCCTTCATGAAGAACATCGAGGACGCCCGTGAGCTCGCCTCGACGATGGTCGGCCTCGGCACCGACAGCGGCGTCAGGACGGTGGCCCTGCTCACCGACATGTCGACCCCGCTCGGCCTCACCGCCGGCAACGCCCTCGAGGTCCGCGAGTCGGTCGAGGTCCTCGCCGGCGGCGGCCCGGCGGACGTCGTCGAGCTGACCATCGCGCTGGCCCGCGAGATGCTCGACGCGGCCGGCATCAAGGACGCCGACCCGGCGAAGGCGCTGGCCGACGGCTCGGCGATGGACCACTGGCGCCGGATGATCGCGGCCCAGGGCGGCGACCCGGACGCGGCCCTGCCGGTCGCCCGCGAGCAGCACGTCGTCACGGCCCCGTCGACCGGTGTCCTCACCCGCCTCGACGCGTACGACATCGGCATCGCCGCCTGGCGCCTGGGCGCGGGCCGCGCCCGCAAGGAGGACCCGGTGCAGGCGGGCGCGGGCGTCGAGCTCCACGCGAAGCCGGGCGACACGGTGACGGCGGGCCAGCCCCTGCTGACCCTCCACACGGACACCCCGGAGAAGTTCGACTACGCCATGAAGTCCCTGGACGCGGCGTGGGACATCGCACCGGAGGGCACGGCGTTCACCGCGAACCCGATCGTCCTGGACCGCATCGCCTGAGGCGTATGCGTCTGACACCTTCGGGTGAACGGGACCGGCGGACCACCGCCGGTCCCGTTTCACGTGCTGGGATCCGTCACGTGACGAGCAGCCCCGGCAGCTCCCGCATGTGGTCGAAGACCACCGTGTGCGGTCCCATCAGCCGGTCGGCGCGCGTCAGTCCGCCGCAGTAGCCGAAGGCGCGCATCCCCGCCGCGCGGGCCGCCTGGACGCCGTACGGGCTGTCCTCCACCACCGCGCAGCGCTCCGGCGGTACGCCCATGGTCGCCGCCGCGTGCAGGAAGAGGTCCGGATCGGGCTTCCCGCGTGCGACGTCACGGGCACTGAACATGCGGCCCTCGAAACGGTCGAGGAGACCGGTCCGGCCCAGGTTCTTGCGGATGGAGGCGTGGCTGCCGTTGGAGGCGAGGCAGTACGGGACGTGGAGCGCGTCCAGGACGTCGGTGACGCCCTCGACCGCCGTCAGCTCCGCGTCCAGCGCGTCCTCGTACCGCTGCTTGAAGGGCGCGTGCCAGTCGGGCCCGAGCGGCCGGCCCCGGCGTTCCTCCACGATCGTGGTGAGCATGGCGTGCGAGGAGCCGACGAAGTACTCGACGACCTCCTCCTCGGTGAACTCCGCCCCGAGACTCGCGAACACCTCCCGGTCCACCCGGCAGTAGATCCGCTCGCTGTCCACCAGAACGCCGTCGCAGTCGAAGATCACCAGTTCGACAGGCTCGTGAGTCATGATCGGCAGCCTAAAGCCTGTCCGGCGAAACGGGTCCGCGATGAGTTCTCGTCCTCCGCCCGGTCTCAAGGCACGTGGACACCAGTCAGCCGCTCGTCGTGACCCTGCCCGCCCGCCCCACCCGGGACGAGGTGGCCCGGCTCTGTGCCGAGCTCGCCGCCGCCCCGCCCGGTGACGTGCTCTGCGAGGTCGGCGCCCTCGCGCCCGCCGACCTCGCCGCCGTCGACGCGCTCGCCCGGCTGAAACTCGCGGCCGGGCGGCGCGGCCACCGGATCCGCTTCCACGGAGCGGGGCCCGACCTGCGGGCCCTGCTCCTGCTCACCGGTATCGACGAGACCTTAGGCCTCTAGGCGGGCCGGCAGGTCGAAGAGCGGGAACCAGCGCTCGGTGTCCAGGAAGAAGTCCATCCCGGCGACCTTCCCGTCCCGCAGCTCCAGGACGATCAGCGCCCACGGGCTGAAGCCGCCCGCCGGGTCCGGGTGGTAGTGCGCGAAGGCCGGGGAGCCGTTCGCCACGGTGGCCACCAGCTTCGAGCCCCGGCACACGTCGCCGACGCCCAGCATCCAGCCCACGATGTCGTCGTGACCCTGGAGCCAGAGGTCGTACGGCGGCATGGACATGGTCGCGTCCTCGTGGAGGAGCGCGGTCAGCGCCTTCATGTCGTAGCCCTCGAAGGCGGCGACGTACCGCTCCAGGAGCGCCTTCTGCTCCTCGTCGAGCGGGTTCGCCGGGTCAGAGGTGGCCGGCGCCTGCTCGGCCAGGGTCGCGCGGGCCCGCTGGAGGGCGCTGTTGACCGAGGCGACGGTGGTGTCGAGGAGCTCCGCGACCTCGCTCGCCTTCCAGGCGAGCACCTCGCGCAGGATGAGCACCGCCCGCTGCTTGGGCGGCAGGTGCTGGAGCGCGGCGACGAAGGCGAGCCGCACGGTCTCCCGGGAGACGGCCGTCTCCGCCGGGTCGGCGACCGAGGGCAGCACCCGCCCGTCGGGGATCGGCTCCAGCCAGGTGATCTCCGGCTGCTTGACGAGCTGCGCCTGCGCGACCGGGGTCGGCGAGGTCAGGTCCATCGGCCGTGCCCTCTTGTTACCGGCGTTCAGCGCGTCCAGGCAGACGTTGGTGGCGATCCGGTACAGCCAGGACCGCAGCGAGGAGCGGCCCTCGAAGGAGTCGATGGCCTTCCAGGCCCGCACCATCGTGTCCTGCACCGCGTCCTCCGCCTCGAAGGACGATCCGAGCATCCGGTAGCAGTAACCGGTCAGCTCCCTGCGGTACTTGTCGAGCTCGTCGGTCGTCGCGACAGCGGCGTCACTCATCGGGTCCACACCCCACTCACCCTCACCGGCACCCGTTCGGTGCCGGTGAAGGGAAGCTACCGCAGGGGACTGACAGCCGGGGTCAGGTTCCCGGCTTCCGTCCGTAGACGAAGACGTCGTCGCCGTTCCTGAGGAGGTTCCAGTAGGCCTTGGCGTCGGCCGGGCGCATGTTGACGCAGCCGCCGGAACCCGGGGGGTTCCACATGGACTTGGTGGTCGAGTGGAAGGCCTGTCCGCCGTCGAAGAACTGCGAGTACGGCATGGAGACGTGGTAGATCGTCGACCAGTGGTTGATGTTCCGCATGTAGATCTTCTTCGAGCCGGTACGCGTCTCGGTGCCGTCCTTGCCCGTACGGACCGGCACGGGTCCGTACTTGAGGCGGGAGCCGTCCTGGATCCAGCTCAGCTGGCGGGTCAGGTCGACGCAGGCGATCCGGCCCCGGTTGGTCGGGCAGGCGCCCGCCCGGTTGGGGGTGGTGCCCGCCGCCTTCTGCTGGATCATCGTGTTCATCGTGCGCCAGGTGAGCGTCCCCGCGTACCCCATGGTCGGGGTGATGCCGTGCTTGCGCTGGAAGGCCTGGATGGCCTGGCAGTCGCCGAGCGACTGACGGCCGTCGACGGTCCGCCCGAGGAACTTCTCCACCTGCTTCTGGTACGGGCCCGTCGTCACGTTGCAGGACGCCGCCTGCGCCGGAGCCGTACCGAGCGCGATCGTCATCGGCACCACCAGTGAGGTGAGACCGGCCGCGATGCCCGCTCTTCTGCCTATCCGACCCGCGATTCTCTTCATGATCGTCAACTCCCCCTTGAGTCCTATGCCTTATGACGTCTGGGGGAGCGACTCAGTTGCAGTGGAATCCGGGCGGAATCCGGGCGGAGTCAGCAGGACGCGGCGATCTGGATCCGCCGCGCCTCGACGCGGGCGCTGTGGCTGCCGTACAGGGTGACCGACACGACGCCGAGGACAGCGACGAGACCGATCAGGACCGTCCCGGCCCACCCGCCCGCGTGGAAGGCGACCGCGCCGAGCGTGCCGCCCGCGCTGCTGCCCAGGTAGTACGCGGACTGGTACAGCGCCGAGGCCTGCGCGCGGCCCGTCTTCGCCGTGCGGCTCACAGAGGAGGAGGCGACCGCGTGGCCCGCGAAGAAGCCGGCCGTGATCAGGACGAGGCCCGCGAGGACGGCGGCGAGCGCGTCGGACAGCGAGAGCAGCAGGCCGAGCGCGGTCGTCGTCACCGCCAGGTAGAGCGCCCCGCGCCGGCCGAGCCGTCCGACGAGCTTCCCGGCCGCCGCGGAGGAGACCGTACCGACCAGGTAGACCAGGAAGATGGAGCCGATGACACCCTGCGGCAGCGAGAACGGGGCCTCCACCAGGCGGTAGCCGATCACGGTGTACACCGCGCCGAAGACCGTCATGAACAGCGCGCCGATCACGTAGAGCCGCATGAGCAGCGGGTCCGCGAGGTGCGTCCGCACGGTCCGGGCGAGCGCCTTCGGGTTCAGGGTGCCGGGCGTGAAGTGCCGTGCCTTCGGCAGCAGCGCCCGGAAGGCGAGCGCGCACAGCAGGGAGGTCAGGCCGACGGCGGCGAGACCCGCCCGCCAGCCCCACATCTGGGCCACCCAGCCGGTCACCAGGCGGCCGCTCATGCCGCCGATCGAGTTGCCCGCCACGAACAGGCCGATCGCGGCGATCAGTGCCCTGGGCCGGACCTCCTCGGCGAGGAAGGCCATCGCGGAGGCGGGGAGCCCGGCGAGGGCCGCGCCCTGGAGCGCGCGCAGCGCGATCAGGGTCTCCAGGTTCGGGGCGAGCGGCACCAGGAGCGCGACGGCGACCGCGACCGACAGGGAGGCGGTCATCATCGCGCGCCGGCCGAAGCGCTCCGAGAGGGCGCTGAGCGGGAGGACGCACAGGGCGAGGGCGCCGGTCGCGGCCGAGACCGTCCAGGAGGCGGCCGAGGCGGTGGCGCCGAACTCGGCCGAGATGGCCGGGAGGAGGGCCTGTGTGGAGTAGAGGAGGGCGAAGGTGGCGAGGCCCGCGGCGAAGAGCGCGAGGCTCATCCGGCGGTAGCCGGGGAGGCCGGGGGCGAGGCGGGTGTCGGCGGACGCGGTGGTGGCGGCCGCCTTGGTACTGGCGGAAGGCATGTCACGAACGTAGGACGCCCGGTTTCATGCGTCCAATGCACGGAACTGCTGTAATCGTTCCCATGGTGCATGAGTACAGGTCACAGCCTCGCCTGTCACCGAACAGTAACGAAGAAGACATGGGGCTGCTGCTCGCGCCGCGGCTCGCGTACTTCGCCGCCGTCGCCCGGCACGAGCACGTGACCCGCGCCGCGGCCGAGATGGGCGTCCCGCAGTCCACGCTCTCCCGGGCGATGGTCCGGCTCGAACAGGACCTCGGCGTCACCCTCTTCGCCCGGCGTGGCCGCACGGTCTCCCTCACCCCGGCCGGGCGGCGCTTCCTCACCGCCGCGGAGAAGGCGCTCGCCGAGGTGGAGCGGGCCGCCGACACCGTACGGGCCGACGCCGACCCCACCGCGGGCCGGGTCGCCTTCGGCTTCCTGCACACCATGGGCTCCGAGACCGTCCCCGGTCTCATCCGGGCCTTCCGCGTCGACCATCCGCGGATCCGCTTCACCCTCGTCCAGAACTACGGCGAGGCCATGATCGAACGGCTCCGGGCCGGCGACCTCGACCTCTGCCTGACCTCCCCGGTGCCGGACGCCCCCGACCTGGTCGCCCGCCGCCTCGACGAACAACGGCTCCGGCTGGTCGTCCCCGACGACCACCGGCTCGCGGGCCGCAAGCGGGTCCGCCTCGCCGAGGCCGCCGACGAGACCTTCGTGACCCTGGAACCGGGGTACGGGCTCCGCCGCATCACCGACGACCTGTGCGCGGAGGCCGGCTTCAAGCCCCGGGTCGCCTTCGAGGGCGAGGAGGCCGAGACCCTGCGCGGTCTGGTCGCCGCGGGCCTCGGCGTCGCCCTGCTGCCCCCGCCGGCCGTCCCGCGCCCCGGTGTCGTCGAACTCACCGTCACCGCCCCGCGCGCGGTCCGCGAGATCGGCGTCGCCTGGCTCGACGGCCACCCGGACACGGCCCCGGTGGCGGCCTTCAAGAAGTTCCTGCTCGGCAGGCGCGGCCACCTCCTGCCGAAGGAGCCGTCGGCACCGCTGCTCGCGGAGGAGCCCTCACCGCCGGCCTGAGCTCCCGAAGCCCACCGAGAGCGGCATCCGCAGGCCCAGCGGCGGGGGAGCGGCCATCGCGTCGGTCACCGGGCGGGCGACCGGGCGGGCGAAGAGGGCGCCGAGGACGAAGTCGGCGGCCAGGGCCTGGACCTCGGCCGCGTACTGGCGGAGCGCGTGGCCGTCCGAGTGCACCTCGAAACGGCAGGTGTCCCGGTTCGCCTTCTTCGCCCGCGCCGCGAACCGGAACGACAGCTCCGGGTCCGTACGGGCGTCGTTCGTGCCGTGCACGAGCAGCACCCGGCGCCCCACCAGCTGCCGCACCGACTCCGGTTCCGCCGCCACGTCGTCCTCGGGCAGCCAGGGCGCGAGTCCCAGGACCGCGCCGACCGCGTCGTGCCCGGCCGCCCGCAGCGCCGCCCGGGCGCCGAGCCCGTGTCCGACGAGGCAGAGCGGGACGTCGCCGTAGCGCCGTACGGCTTCCGCGACCGCCCAGCCGGCGTCCGCCGCGAGGTTCGCGTCGGCCCCGTTCCAGCCGCGCCCCCGGTAGCGCACCACATGGGCGACGAGACCGTCGGTCCGGCCCGCCCGGACGAGCGCGCGCCCGAGCGGCAGCATCGCCGCGTGGGCGCGCGCGGACGCACGCCGTCCCGACACCGGCTCGCCGTCCGGCAGGAGCAGCACCACGCCGCCCGCCGCCGACGTCCGTGAACCTCCAACAGGCCGTCCGAGCCGGGGTCTCCGGGCGTCGGGCGGCCCCACGAGTGCGAAGTGCGCCATGGCAGAACAGTCTCAGAAGCGGAGGTGTACGCCAGTCGTACGCGCGGTCTCTGTTGCGTATCGCCCGGCGGGCGAACGTCTGTGCGGCTCACGCCCTTTCGAAGACGTGGATCGCGCCGACGGCGGTGAAGCCCTTCCTCCCGTACCAGCGGTGCGGCCAGTCCGAGGCACGGGCGGTCAGGAACCGCAGGCCGCAGCCGGCCTCCGCCGCCAGGTGCAGCGCCGTGTCCAGGACCCGCCCGGCGTGCCCCTTCCCGAGGTGCGCGCCGGCGGTGACCAGGTCCTCGATCTGCGCGGTCCCGGTGGCCGGATCGAGGTAGAGGTCGGCCCAGGAGGCCACCTCGCCGTCCTCGGAGTACGAGGCGAGGAACCGCACGTCCTCGGCGCCCCGGAGCCGGGCCGTCCGCCGTTCCACCAGGTCGTGGACCTGCTCGTCCGTCACCTCCGGCGCGAGCCGCCGCCAGGACGCGGCGACCGGCTCGCGCAGCGCGTCGAGGCCCACCTCGCGCGCCCCGCCGTGCGCCGGGACCCGGCCGGTGTGCCGCATGAGGTACGTGGTCGAGTACGCGTATCCGGCCTGTTCGAGAGGGGCCCGGCAGACGGCCGCGACCTCCTCGTGGAGGACGTACACGAGCCGGTGCGGGAGGTGGTCGAGGAGCTCGTCGGCCAGGCCGGGCAGCCGCTCCGGATCGGTGGGCCCGGTCACCAGGAGGTGGTTGTCGCCCCGGGAGTGCGCGTACGTGTCGTCGAGCGCGGCGAAGCCCCCGGGGAAGTCGGCGGTACGGCCCGCCTGCGCGCGGTGGAAGGAGGACAGGAACCGGTGGACGCGCGGGAGTTCGGCGTCGGTCGTGGAGGCGGTCATACGGCGAGACTAGGTCGGCCCGTACGGACCGCGGCCGAAAAAGCCGTACGCGACCCCGTGGACAGGCGCCGTTCTACGCGCGTAGGGGCTAGAGTGCGAAAATGACGAGCCAGACCCCCAGCATCCCCACCGCGGACCAGATCCGCCGCGCCCCGAAGGTGCTGCTCCACGACCACCTCGACGGCGGGCTGCGCCCCGGCACGATCATCGAACTCGCCCGGGAGCAGGGCTACTCGCAGCTCCCCGAGACGGAGCCCGACAAGCTCGGCACCTGGTTCCGCGAAGCCGCCGACTCCGGGTCCCTCGAACGGTACCTGGAGACCTTCGCGCACACCTGTGCCGTCATGCAGACCCGTGACGCGCTCTTCCGCGTCGCCGCCGAGTGCGCCGTCGACCTCGCCGAGGACGGCGTCGTGTACGCGGAGGTGCGCTACGCCCCCGAGCAGCACCTGGAGGGCGGCCTCACCCTCGAGGAGGTCGTGGAGGCCGTCAACGAGGGCTTCCGGGAGGGCGAGCGGCAGGCCAGGGCGAACGGGCACCGCATCCGGGTCGGCGCCCTGCTCACCGCGATGCGGCACGCGGCCCGCGCCCTGGAGATCGCCGAACTCGCCAACCGCTACCGCGACACGGGCGTCGTCGGCTTCGACATCGCGGGTGCCGAGGCCGGGTACCCGCCCACCCGGCACCTCGACGCCTTCGAGTACCTCAAGCGGGAGAACAACCACTTCACGATCCACGCGGGCGAGGCCTTCGGGCTGCCCTCCATCTGGCAGGCGCTCCAGTGGTGCGGCGCCGACCGGCTCGGGCACGGTGTCCGGATCATCGACGACATCGAGGTCGCCGACGACGGCTCGGTGACCCTCGGCCGGCTCGCCGCGTACGTCCGTGACAAGCGGATCCCGCTGGAGATGTGCCCGTCCTCCAACCTGCAGACGGGGGCCGCCGCCTCCTTCGCCGAGCACCCCATCGGTCTGCTCCGCAAGCTGCACTTCCGGGCCACGGTCAACACCGACAACCGGCTGATGAGCGGGACGACGATGAGCCGGGAATTCGAGCTGCTGACCGAGGCTTTCGATTACACGCTCGATGACATGCAGTGGTTCACAGTCAATGCGATGAAATCGGCATTCATTCCTTTCGATGAACGCCTGGCCATGATCAACGAGGTCATCAAGCCCGGATACGCCGAGCTGAAGTCCGAATGGCTGTTCCAGCAGACCGCCACGACCAGCGAATCTTCCCGCACGACAGGCTGAGACGACACCCCGTCACGGGGGTGGAGGCGGCCGGGCGAGCACGACACCCGGCCGCTTTCCGGTGTTTGCGGAGCCGTCGTTCCCTGGTTAGGTTGCAGAGCCGCTCTGCATTCCCGATTCCCAGGATTTCCCCGCCCGGCTTTCCCGGAAGCCCCGGATTCCCCCAAGGAAGATTTTCAGATGAAGCAGTCTGCCGCCAAGAAGCTCGGTGTCGCCGCTCTCGGTGCCGCTTTCGCCGCTGCCGCCGCCGGCACGGCCTCCGCCGCGCCGTCCCTGCCCGTCGGCGCCGACGCGCTGGGCACGGTGACCCAGGCCGTCCCGCTGGGGGACGGCCTCACCGAGCTCCCCGACGGCGCCGCCGAATCCCTCGGTGCCGGCCAGGGCGCCCTCGACCAGGGCGTGAAGACCCTCCCGGCCACCGCCGGCCAGGCCACCCAGGGCCTCCCGCTCGACGCCGCCACCGGCGGCCTCGCCGCCACCCCGCTCGGCGGCCTCGGCGGCCTCCTCGGCGGCCTGCCCCTGAGCGGCCTGCCGATCGGCTGACCCTGCCATAAGGCACGTACGACGCCGAAGGGGCGCGCACCCGGTCTCCCCGGGTGCGCGCCCCTTCGGCGTGCGGCGGCTACCAGGCGGTGCTCGCGCCCTTCTCCGCCGGCAGGAACACCCACAGGCCCAGGTAGATCAGGAACTGCGGGCCGGGCAGCAGGCACGAGGCCACGAAGATCACGCGCATCGTCGTCGCGGAAGTGCCGAAGCGCCGGGCCAGCGCCGCGCACACTCCACCGATCACGCGTCCGTCACGGGGGCGGGCAAGTGCGGCCATGGTGGGCTCCTTCGGAGTCGGTCCGGGAGCCGCTCGGTCGGGCTCCCGATGACTCCATACTGCCGCCGGTCAGGGGTGCCGGGCGTCGGTCTACCGGGCGATCGGGACCCTGGTAATCGTCGGGGTCGTACCCTGAGCCCCCTCGTTCCGCAGGGGGGCGGAGCCCTCGTCACGGCCGGTCCCCGAGGAGGAGCCCGCCCGCCCCGCGTCCGTCCTGCGCCGCAGCCAGGTCCGCCCGGCCGGCACCAGGAGCAGATGCGCGAGCGCCACCCCGGCGGTGTTCAGGAGGATCGAGTCCACGTCCACGACCTGGCCGGGCACGGCGGTCTGCAGCAGCTCCACGCCGAGCGACACCAGCGCCCCGGCGGCGGTCGTACGGACCAGTGAGGCCCAGTGGGAGACGTTCAGCCGGCCCTCGGCCATCGGCAGCAGCACCCCCAGCGGGGCCAGGAGCAGCAGGCCCTCGCCGATCAGCCGGGCCGCCTCGGCGGCGCCCAGGGCGAGATCGGCCCGCAGGCCGTTCAGCGGGACGGTGTTCGGCGCGGTCACCCAGGCCACGTCCCGTGGGCGCAGACTGACCCAGGCGACGAGCAGCAGATGCGCGAGGACGAGGACGAACCCCGCCACGCGGACGACCACGGCGGCACTGCCGCCCGAACCTTGACGCTGCACGCCCCCCAAGACGCCCCGCACGGCGGAATCGGTTCCGCCGGGCCGGAAGGCGTCTCCCCGGTCAGCCCGTGGGCGTGGCCGCCGGGGCGGTCACGGCCGCCGTCGGCGGCGCCGACTCGGGACGCTCGCGCAGTTCCGTCGTGCACCGGTAGCGCTTCGGCGCGTACGCGCCGGGACCGCCGAGCAGCACCGTCCGGTCGCCCGCGCCCGCCGAGCTCCCCGCGAACGTGCAGATCAGCTGCGACAGGGCCGTCGGCGCCAGGTCCTCCGGCTGACGGCTCAGCCGCAGCGTGCCCACCGGGTCGCCCCGGCGGCCGCCGTCCACCACCAGCGGGCCGCGCACCGCCGTCGTGAACCCGGCCTGCCGCTCGCTGTCCGGGGGCTCGGCGAGCAGCTGGGCGAGCAGCCCCCCGGCCGTACGCACCGGGTCGCCGCCCGCCTTCTCCTCCGGCAGCGGCGACCGCCGCTCCACCGCCTCCAGCTGGGACCCGCAGACCAGGAACACCCGGACCGGCACGCCCTGCGCCACCGCCCCCGTCGTACTTCCCCCGGCGCTGCTGCACGGGACTCGGGACGGGGCCGCGCCCGCGTCGACCGGGACCGACGTCGTCCTGATCCCGCAGCCGGTGACCAGGGTGGTCAGCGTGACCGCCGCCAGAGCCGTACGCCCGAAGACACCGCTCCTCACGCTTCCTCCACCTCGCCCTGGCTGCTGCGGGTCTGCACCTCGCGGGTGATCCCGGAGGCGTCCAGGGGCAGCCGGAGCACGAACACCGCGCCGTCCACCGTCCCGTCCTCGCCGACCGAGTTGGACGCGGTGATCGAACCGCCGTGGATCAGCGCGTTCTCCATGGCGATCGACAGGCCGAGACCGCTGCCCTCGGACCGCGGCCGGGACGCGCTCGCCTTGTAGAAGCGGTCGAAGACGTGCGGCAGCACCTCCTCGGGGATGCCGGGGCCGTGGTCCCGTACCGCGATGACCAGCTCGTCGTCCTCGGTGCGCACCGAGACCCGGACCGGCGAACCGCCGTGCTTCAGCGCGTTGCCGATCAGGTTCGCCAGGATCACGTCGAGCCGGCGCGGGTCGAGCGGCGCCACGATCCCGCGCTCGGCGTCCAGGTCGACCGCGTCCAGCCAGGCCCGCGCGTCGATGCACGCGGTGATCTGGTCCGCGATGTCGACCTCGTCGAGGACGAGCCGGGCGGTGCCCGCGTCGAAGCGGGTCACCTCCATCAGGTTCTCCACCAGGTCGTTGAGGCGCCGGGTCTCGCTGACGACCAGCGCCACCGCCGGGGCGATCATCGGGTCGAGGGAGTCCTGCTCGTCCTCCAGGACCTCCGTGACGGCCGTGAGCGCGGTCAGCGGGGTCCGCAGCTCGTGCGACATGTCGGCCACGAACCGCCGGGAGGACTCCTCCCGGGCGCTCATGTCCGCGACCTTCTTCTGCAGGGACTCGGCCGCGCTGTTGAACGTACGGGTGAGGTCGGCCAGTTCGTCGGCGCCGGTGACCCGCAGCCGGGTGTCGAGCTTCCCCTCGCCGAGCTGCTTGGCCGCCTCGCCGAGCCGGTGCACCGGGCGCAGCACGGTCGTCGCCGCGACCTGCGCGAGCAGCACCGAGCCGGCCACCGCGAGCGCGGTGGCGATCCCGAGCGACCAGGCGAGCGAGTTCAGGTCGGCCTTCTCCGCCGCCAGCGACTTGAACATGTAGCCGGCGGGCCCGCCGCCGTCGATCCGCGTCCCGCCGACCAGGTACGGCGTCCCGTTCCGCTCCGTACGCTGCCAGAACAGGTGGTACGGGTGCGGGTCGGCCTCCGTCACCTGCCGCTCGGTGTCCACGGCGTCCATCAGCGGGCGCGGCACGTCGGCCAGGGTGAAGTCGTCCGGGTCCGAGGCGCCGACGATCGGCTTGCCCGCGTCCCGCTCGCCGAGCAGCAGCACCTGGTAGTTGGCGCCGCTGGCGCTCGCCATCTGCTCGGCGGTCCGCCGCAGGTCGTCCTGGGTCGGCCGGAGCGGCAGCGTCGCCGCCCGGTTCTGCATCTCCTGCCGGAAGTCGTTGAGCGCCCCGTCCTGGGTGCGGGTCAGCACCGCCTCGCGGTTCAGCCAGTACGCGATGCCGGACGCGGCGACGGCCGCGGTGAGCGCGACCAGGGCGAAGACGACGACGAGCCGCAGCCGCAGGCTGGAGAGACGCAGTCGTGTGAGGATCCCCTTGCTCACGCAGGGACGTCCAGCCGGTAGCCGACCCCGCGCACGGTACGGATGAGCGTCGGCGAGGACGGCACGTCCTCCACCTTGGCGCGCAGCCGCTGCACGCAGGCGTCGACGAGTCGGGAGTCGCCCAGGTAGTCGTGCTCCCACACGAGCCGCAGCAACTGCTGCCGGGAGAGCGCCTGTCCGGGCCGGCGGCTCAGTTCGAGGAGCAGCCGCAGCTCGGTCGGGGTGAGCTGGAGGTCCTCGCCGTTCTTGGTGACCGTCATCGCGGACCGGTCGATGACGAGGGACCCGTAGGTCGCGGAATCCGTCGACTCCCGCTCGCCCCGCCGCAGTACGGCCCGGATCCGGGCGTCCAGGACCCGCCCCTGCACCGGCTTGACGACGTAGTCGTCGGCTCCGGACTCCAGGCCCACGACCACGTCGATGTCATCGCTGCGCGCCGTCAGCAGGATGATCGGCAGCTGGTCGGTGCGGCGGATGCGCCGGCACACCTCGAAGCCGTCGATGCCGGGCAGCATGACGTCGAGCACGACCAGGTCCGGCCGCTGCTCGCGCAGCAGCAGGAGGCCGTCCTCCCCGGTCGCGGCGGTGGCCACCCGGTGGCCCTGCCGGGACAGGGAGAGTTCGAGGGCCGTGCGGATGGCGTCGTCGTCCTCGATCAGCAGCAGAAAAGGCACGGCGTCATTCTGTCCCATGCGGCCGTCCGAGTTCGACCGCTGGGAGGCGCGCATCTGCCACGGCCCCCTGTGACACGCCTGTGACAGTCGGCGGACAACGCCATGAAGTCCGGTGGGCAAGCTTCTGGCACACGGAACGAAACACACTCCAACCGACGGGGGGCGCGAGATGAACGCACTGCACAGCACCACCTCGAGCGCAGTAGTCACGCGTCTCCACGATGTCGTGCGGAGCACGGAGAAGTCCGGCGCGGTTGTGAACGGGCGGGGGTGCGTTCGCAGCGTCGGGCGTCAGCGCAAGGCGCCGTACATGGTCGCCGTCGCTGACGGGGGAGCGGCGTACGGGGAGGTCACGGGGGAGCGCGCCTGCTCGGAAGCCGAGTTCACGGCTTACGTCCAGGAGCGTCGTGCCTCCCTGTACGCCACCGCCTACCACCTCACCGGTGACCGTTTTGAGGCCGAGGACCTGCTCCAGAGCGCGCTGTTCTCCACGTACCGCGCCTGGGAGCGGATCAGCGACAAGGCCGCGGTCGGCGGATACCTCCGCCGCACCATGACCAACCTGCACATCAGCGCCTGGCGCCGGCGCAAGCTCAACGAGTACCCGACCGAGGAGCTCCCGGAGACGGTGGGCGAGACGGACGCGATGCGCGGCACGGAGCTGCGCACGGTGCTGTGGCAGGCGCTCGCCCGGCTGCCCGAGCTCCAGCGGACCATGCTGGTGCTGCGCTACTACGAGGGCCGGACCGATCCGGAGATCGCGGAGATCCTGGACATCAGTGTCGGCACGGTGAAGTCGAGCATCTGGCGCTCGCTGCGGCGACTGCGCGAGGACGAGGTGCTGAGCTTCGGCCGTGACGAGGAGGAGTCCTTCGGCGAGCTGGTGGCCTGAAGGTCGGGGGGAAAGACCCGCGGGGGCCTACGGGGGAACGGGGCCCGCGCGGGTTGTTCACGGGGGGAACACGGGGGACCCGTACGGGGGTGCGGGGAAAACGAAGCGGGTCGTACGGGCCGGGGGTCCCGTACGACCCGCTTCGCGTTTCGTCAGTTCGTCGTCGCCGACGCGCGGTGGCGGCCCGCCGCCGCCGCGGCCAGGCGGCCCAGGGCTTCCGGTTTGGCGCAGGGGTGGGCGCCCAGGGCGGTCTGGCGGGCCACGATCGTCCGCTCGGCCCGCATCAGGCGCCAGCCGCGGCGCAGCAGGAACGGCACCGACTTGCGGCCCTCGCGGAGGTCGCGGGCGAGCCGCCGGCGGAACGTCGTCGAGGGGCGGCCGCGCAGGCAGAGCGCGTCGGCGAGGACGTCGAGTTCGCGGCAGCGGGCCACGATCTCGGCCGCGAAGATCCCCTCCGCCACGAAGAGCGGCGTCCGCCCGATGTCGAGCCGCTCGCGGCCCACCCGGGAGCTGGTGGCGATGTCGTAGACGGGGACCTCGGTCCGTCCCGTACGGCACAGTTCGACGATCGCGGAGACGGCGGCGTCCGCGTCCCAGGACTGTGGGGAGTCCCAGTCGATGTCCGCGCTGCCGGCGACGACGGGGAGGGTGGGGTCGTCGGCTTCCTTGTAGAAGTCGTCGAGGCGCAGGACCGGGAGGCCGGCTACGGCGGCGAGGGACGACTTGCCGGAGCCGGAGGGGCCCGAGAGCAGGACGACCCGGGCGGGGATCGGTTGGGAACTCACGGGACACCAGTGTGAACCATTCCCTCGTGCAGGGGACCCCCGAGGAAGACCGTTGGTATCGAGCATCACACCTCAACTACTGTCGGTGGCTGCTCTGTCACCCTTCGGAAGGATCGTCATGGCGCGTCACGCGGAACCCCGGACCGCCCGTCACCGTGCCCTGGTCAAGGCCGGTCTCATCGTCACGGCGGCGGGTGCCGCCGTGCTCGGGGCGGGTGCCGGGGCGCAGGCCGCCGCACCGATGCCGCTGCCCGTCGACTCACTGACCAGGACGGACGCCGGATCGGCGGGGGCGGGTGCCCTGTCGGGCGTCACCCACGGCCTGGGCCCGCTGACCCGCCTCCAGCTCGACCCGCTGGCCAACACCGGCGTCGACCCGCTCGACAACGGACTCGGCACGCAGGTCGCCGACTTCGAGCCGATGGGCACGAACCTGGTGACCGACCACCTCACGAAGGGCGGGGCGGTCGCCGATCTGCCGGTCGCGGGTCCGCTGACGCAGGGGCTGCTTCCGTAGCGGGGCGGCGACACCGGTGGAGTCCCGGCGCCCGCCCCGACGGAACCGGCCCCAGGGCAGCGGAACGGCCCCCGGGTGCGCACACCCGGGGGCCGCCCTTCTCCGGCCGGGCCGGGACACGTCTCAGTACGAGGAGCCGCTCGCGCCCAGCGAACCCGTCGGGTGCCAGACCGTCTTCGTCTCCAGGAACGCGGTCATGCGGTCCAGGGCCGGGGACTCGGTGAAGTCCTCCGTGCGCCGGCGCAGTACGCGCTTCAGGTTGTCCGCCGCCGCGACCTCCAGGTCGCGGGCGAGGTCGCCGTCGGTCGCACCCGTCAGGTCGATCGCGTTGACGTCCTGGTGGGCCGCCAGGTGCGGGCCCATCTCCGCGGCCTTGCCGGAGAGGATGTTCACGACGCCGCCCGGCAGGTCGGAGGTGGCGAGCACCTCGCCGAGGGAGAGCGCCGGCAGCGGCGACCTCTCGCTCGCGATCACCACGGCCGTGTTGCCCGTCGCGATCACCGGGGCGATCACCGAGACCAGGCCCAGGAACGACGAGTCCTGGGGGGCGATGACGGTGACGACGCCCGTGGGCTCCGGCGTGGACAGGTTGAAGTACGGGCCCGCGACCGGGTTCGCGCCGCCCACGACCTGGGCGATCTTGTCCGTCCAGCCCGCGTACCAGACCCAGCGGTCGATGGCGGCCTCGACGACCTCGGCCGCCTTGTTCTTGGACAGGCCCTCCGCGTGCGCGACCTCGTGCACGAACTGGCCCTTGCGGCCCTCCAGCATCTCGGCGACGCGGTAGAGGATCTGGCCGCGGTTGTACGCGGTCGCGCCCGCCCAGCCGCCGAACGCCTTGCGCGCCGCGACGACCGCGTCACGGGCGTCCTTGCGGGAGGAGAGGGGAGCGTTGGCCAGCCACTTGCCCTTGCTGTCCTGCACTTCGTACACCCGGCCGCTCTCGGAACGCGGGAACTTCCCGCCCACGTACAGCTTGTAGGTCTTGAAGACGGAAAGACGGTCCACTGTGCTCATCAGCGCTCACCCTTCGGGCTCGACGGGGCGAGGTACGCCTCCAGGCCGTGGCGACCGCCCTCGCGGCCGAAGCCCGACTCCTTGTAGCCGCCGAAGGGCGAGGTCGGGTCGAACTTGTTGAACGTGTTGGCCCAGACGACACCCGCGCGGAGCTTGCCGGCGACCGCGAGGATGCGGGAGCCCTTCTCCGTCCAGATGCCGGCGGAGAGGCCGTACTGGCTGTTGTTGGCCTTCGCGACCGCCTCGTCGGGCGTACGGAAGGTCAGCACCGACAGGACCGGGCCGAAGATCTCGTCGCGGGCCACCGTGTGCGCCTGCGTGACGTTCGTGAAGAGCGTCGGGGCGAACCAGTAGCCGGACGCCGGGATCTCGCAGTCGGCGGTCCAGCGCTCGGCGCCCTCCGCCTCGCCCTGCTCCACCAGCGTGGTGATGCGGGCCAGCTGCTCGGACGAGTTGATGGCGCCGATGTCGGTGTTCTTGTCCAGCGGGTCGCCCAGGCGCAGGGTGCTCAGACGGCGCTTGAGCGCGTCGAGCAGCTCGTCCTGGACCGACTCCTGGACGAGGAGGCGCGAGCCCGCGCAGCAGACCTGGCCCTGGTTGAAGAAGATGCCGTTGACGATGCCCTCGACGGCCTGGTCGATCGGCGCGTCGTCGAAGACGATGTTCGCGCCCTTGCCGCCCAGCTCCAGGGTGACCTTCTTGTCCGTACCGGCGACGGACCGGGCGATGGCCTTGCCGACGGCGGTCGAACCGGTGAAGGCGACCTTGTCCACGTCCGGGTGCTCGACGAGCGCGGCGCCGGTGTCCCCGTACCCCGGAAGGATGTTGACGACGCCCTTCGGCAGCCCGGCCTGGCGGCAGATGTCCGCGAAGAACAGGGCGGAGAGCGGGGTCGTCTCGGCCGGCTTCAGGACGACCGTGTTGCCCGTCGCGAGCGCCGGGGCGATCTTCCACGCCAGCATGAGGAGGGGGAAGTTCCACGGGATGACCTGGCCGGCCACGCCCAGCGGGCGCGGGTTCGCGCCGTAGCCGGCGTGGTCGAGCTTGTCGGCCCAGCCCGCGTAGTAGAAGAAGTGCGCGGCGACCAGGGGGAGGTCCGCGTCGCGGGTCTCCTTGATCGGCTTGCCGTTGTCCAGGGTCTCCAGGACGGCCAGCTCGCGGCTGCGCTCCTGGATGATCCGGGCGATGCGGAAGAGGTACTTGGCGCGCTCGGAGCCGGGCAGCGCCGACCACTTCTCGAAGGCCCTGCGGGCCGCCTTCACCGCGCGGTCGACGTCCTCGGCGCCCGCGCGGGCGACCTCGGAGAGGACCTCCTCGGTGGCGGGGGAGACGGTCTTGAAGACCTTGCCGTCGGCCGCCTCGACGAACTCGCCGTCGATGAACAGGCCGTAGGAGGGGGCGATGTCGACGACGGACCGGAACTCCGGCGCCGGTGCGTACTCGAATGCAGATGCCATGTTGATCAGTCCACCGTCACGTAATCGGGGCCGGAGTAACGGCCGGTCGCCAGCTTCTGGCGCTGCATCAGCAGGTCGTTGAGCAGGCTGGAGGCGCCGAACCGGAACCAGTGGTTGTCCAGCCAGTCCTCGCCCACGGTCTCGTTGACGAGGACCAGGAACTTGATCGCTTCCTTGGTGTTGCGGATGCCGCCGGCCGGCTTCACGCCGATCTGGACGCCGGTCTGGGCGCGGAAGTCGCGCACCGCCTCCAGCATCAGGAGCGTGTTGGCCGGGGTGGCGTTGACCGCGACCTTGCCGGTCGAGGTCTTGATGAAGTCCGCGCCGGCCATCATGCCGAGCCAGGAGGCACGGCGGATGTTGTCGTACGTGGACAGTTCGCCGGTCTCGAAGATCACCTTGAGGCGGGCGCGGTCGCCGCACTCCGCCTTGATCGCGGCGATCTGCTCGAAGACCTCCAGGTAGCGGCCGGAGAGGAAGGCGCCCCGGTCGATGACCATGTCGATCTCGTCGGCGCCCGCGGCGATGGCGTCCGCCGTGTCGGCCAGCTTCACGGGGAGCGCGGCGCGGCCCGCCGGGAAGGCGGTGGCGACCGAGGCGACCTTGACGCCGGAGCCCGCGAGGGCCGCCTTGGCGGTGGCGACCATGTCGGGATAGACGCAGACGGCGGCGGTCGTCGGGGTCGTGCGGTCGGTCGGATCGGGACGGACGGCCTTGGCGGCGAGCGCCCGGACCTTGCCCGGGGTGTCCGCGCCTTCGAGCGTCGTCAGGTCGATCATGGAGATGGCCAGGTCGATGGCGTACGCCTTGGACGTGGTCTTGATCGAGCGGGTGCCGAGGGACGCGGCGCGCGCCTCCAGGCCGACGGCGTCGACGCCGGGCAGCCCGTGGAGGAAGCGGCGCAGCGCACTGTCGGACGCGGTCACGTCGGCGAATGCGAGAGCTGCGGGTGCAGTGGTGGGCATGGTCACCAGTCGAGCATATCTACGCGCGTAGCGACCTGTACAGGGGAGCGGGTCGCGGGAGCCCGGGGTCGCGGGCGGGGGAAAGGCGGGTCGCGGGACGTCCCGGCGGCGGGCGAACCGGAGATGACCCCCCGGGGGAATCCGGGGTGACGTCTGTCACGTGGCTGTGACACGGAACGGACGGATCCCCCGTACAAGATCTTTAGATTCTCATCAGCAGCCAGCGAGAACTCACCGGCCCTCCCCGAGGAGACGTCAGCGGCGTGCGACTCGTCTTCATCCACCACCGGACTTCTCGGGAGTCGTTATGCGCACCGCCCTTCGCACCGCCCTCGCCACCGCCCTCGTCGCCGGAGTCGCCGCCACCCCGGTCCTCGCCGCGGGCAGCGCCTTCGCCGGCGGCCCGGCCCCGGCGCCGAAGCCGGTCGCGGCGACCGCGAAGCCCGCGGTGATCGCGAAGCCCACCTCGGCGACCGAGAAGCCCGCGGTGATCGCGAAGCCGACCTCGGCGACCGAGAAGCCCGCCGAGGGCGAGGGGGCCGCCGAGGCCGAGAAGCCCGCCCCCGCCGAGGCCGCTCCGGCTGCTGCCCCGACCACCGCCACGCCCGGCGTCCCGGCGAGCCGCACCGTCCAGCTCGCCGGCGGACTGTCGGCCAAGGTGTACGCCAGGGGTGACCAGCACCGGTACCACACCGCCACCGTCCTGAAGGGCGGCATGGCGCTGGGCGAGCTGAAGGCCGGCGCCGGCTACGGAGCCAAGGACACCGAGGTCTTCGCCGGATGGGCGGTGACCCTGGACTCCGAGGGCAACGTGAGCGCCGTCGCGAAGGGCACCCTGGTCCGCACCCAGACCCTCATCAGCGGCACCGTCGCCAAGATCTACAAGGTCGGTACGCTGCACCACCGCGCCGAGCTCTTCCGCGAGGGCCGTCAGGTCGGCGTCCTGGAGGCGGGCAACTCCTCCGCCGCCGGCAACGACAACGGCGAGTTCTTCGTCCTCAACGGGAACGGCACCACCCACAACTGGACGGGCAACTACCGTCCCGGCGCCACCCCCGGCATCTACCGGCTCGCCGACGGCACCGTCCTCGAACTCGCCAAGAAGGACGGCCGTTACGGCCTCCAGCTCATCGAGAACGACAAGGGCCGCGGCTTCACCTACCTCAACGGCGTCCGCCAGGTCTGGACGTACGGCAAGGCCGTCGTCGTCCTGGAGAACGACGGGGGCTTCGCCGCCTACGTCCCCGGCTCCGCGAAGCAGGCCGCCCCGCAGCCGTACGGCATGGGCGGCGGCGGCCAGGGTGAGCCCACCCCGGTCGACAAGGACACGCTCGCCCCGTGCACGATCGCCCGGATCGTCGACATCGGCGCGGGCACCGGCGCCAAGCTGATCATGAGCCCCCAGGGACCGAAGGCCAAGATCATCACCGCGGGCGACAACAAGCTCATCGGCACCCTCGACCGCGCCCACCCGGCACTGCCGAAGAGCGCCGGCATCGTCGCCCGGATCGTCAACCCGTACACCGCGACGCCCTCGCTCTACACGAAGGTCGAGGGAGGGACCGCCAAGGGTGCCACGCACGCCTTCCCGAAGCTGCCGAAGGGCTGCAAGCTCGCCCCGGTCAAGAGCGCCACCGTCGGCAACGGCACGGGCGGCACCGGCGTCACCGTGCACGCCGGGCAGACCTCCGTCATCCCGCAGGGCGGCGTCGCGGCCGGTGCCGAGTTCGGCGCCGAGGGCGACTCCACCGCCCTGGTCGCGGCCGGTGCCGGTGCCGCCTCGCTCGCCGCCGCCGGCCTCGGCTTCGTCGTCCTGCGCCGCCGGTCCGCGGCCCGCGCCTGACGCCGGCCGCGCGACCCGGCCGGGACCTGGTGTCCGACCTGGTCGATGCCCGCCGCGACCTGGTCGTACGGGCATCGACCCGGCCGGACCGATGCCCGCCGCGACCCGGCCGGGACCTTCGACGTCCGCCCGGACCGACACCGGCCGTGTCGTGGTCCGGGGCCCTGAGGTCGGGGCGAGGCCGGTCGTGTCCCGGTCCGGGGCCTTGCGGTCCGGCCGGGGCTTCCGTGTCGCCCGCTCCCTGTTCACCCGCTCCCTGACCCTGACCCGAGCAGGAGCGCCCGTCCCGGCCGGTCGCCGCCCCCACGCGGCGGCCGGCCACACCCCGTGCCGTCCGGAGCCGTCCCGTGAACCGTCGCCGTACCCGTGCCGCCCCCGTCCTCCTCGCCGCCGTGCTCGCCGTCACCGCGCTCGCCGGCTGTTCCGGCGGTGGCGGGCCCGCCGCCACCCCGCCCGCCCGTGTCACCGAGGCCGCCGCGCCCCCGCCGGCCGCGAGCGCCGCGTCCGTACGGCCGCTGGCCCGGTCGCTGCCCGTCCGCGTGCAACTGCCCGCCGCCGGTGTCGACACCGGGCCCACCAGGTCCGTCCTCGCACTCGGGCTCGCCGCCGACGGCACCATCGAGGTGCCCTCGGTCGCCGACGCCGACCGGATCGGCTGGTACGACAAGGGCGTCACGCCCGGCGAGACCGGCCCCGCCGTCCTCATCGGGCACTTCGACACCGCCCGCGGCCCGGCCGTCCTCAAGGACGTCTCCCGCGTCCGGATCGGTGACGAGATCACCGTGACCCGCGCCGACGGCACCCGTGCCGTCTTCCGCGTCCGGGAGCTGGAGCAGGTCGACAAGAAGACCTTCCCGACGGCCAAGGTGTACGGCGACACCCGGCGTCCCGAGCTGCGCGTCGTCACCTGCGGCGGCGAGCTGGTCGACGGCCACCGACCCGACAACATCATTCTGTACGCGGATCTCGTGGCCGTGCGGGCCGCCTGAGCCCCCACCGGCCCGCTGAGGCAGAATCGGCGGCATGACGACCCCCGAGCCGACCCCCGAGCCCAGCCACGAGCCGAGCCGCGAGTCGACCCCCGAGCAGCCGTCCGCGACGCAGACGTCCCCCGACCGTGTCTTCCGGTCGCCCCTGGGGATCGCGAGCGGGGTGTTCCTGCTGCTCCTCGCGTGCGTGTTCGCCGGTGACGTGCTGCTGCGCGGCGAGGGCCGCTCGCCGTGGCTCGCGCTCGCGGGACTCGTCCTCGCCGTCCCGCTGATCGTCGCCTTCACCATCAGGCCCGCCGTGTACGCCAACGACGACCGGCTCCGGATCCGCAACCCGTTCCGGTCGATCACGCTGCCGTGGGCGACGGTCGCCGACGTCCGCGCCGGTTACTCCAGCGAGGTCCTCACCAGGAGCGGCACCAAGTACCAGCTGTGGGCCGTCCCCGTCTCGCTGCGCCAGCGCAAGAGGGCGGCCCGCCGTGCCTCCCGCGCCTCCCAGGACGACCCGCACGGCCGCACCTCGGTCAACGCCGACGTACGGGACACCGCCTCCCGGACCGCGCCCTCCGACCGGACCGTCGCCGACCTGCGGGCGCTCGCCGAGCTGCGCTCCGGGGAGCCGGGGGCGCAGGGCGAGGTCCGGGTGCGCTGGGCGTACGAGATCGTCGGGCCCGCCGCGGCCGGGCTGCTGCTCCTGGTGATCCTGATGGCGACGGGCTGACCCTTACGGACGGGCAGCCCGGCGGGGCGCTCTCCGGCGGCCGGCGGCAGCGCCTGTGCATCGCCCGCTCGCTCGCCGTCCGCCCCCGCGTCCTGCTCATGGACGAGCCCTGCTCGGCGCTCGACCCGACCTCCACCCGGCGGATCGAGGAGACCACCGCCGACCGAAGGCGGAGTTCACCGTCGTCATCGTCACCCACAACACGCAGCAGGCGGCCCGGGTCTCCGGCTCCCGCGCCTTCTTCCTCGCCGAGCAGGGCACGCCCGGCGTGATCGTCGAGCACGGGCCCACGGACCCGGTCTTCGGCTCGCCGAGCGACCCGCGCACCGCCGACCACGTCAACGGCCGCTTCGGCTGAGACCGTCCGGGGTCCACCCGGACGGGTGCGGCGGGCACGCGGAAGGGCCGGTACGGAATCGATCCCGTACCGGCCCTTCCACGACCGCTCCCGGAGCCGAGGGCTCAGAGCCCGGCGGCCGCCGACAGGTCCCGCTTGATCGCGACCAGCACTTCCGCGGCCTTCGCGCGGGCCGGGGCGAGGTCGACCGCCGACGTGACCGGCACCACGACCTCCAGGTAGCACTTGAGCTTGGGCTCGGTGCCGCTCGGGCGGACGATCACCCGGGCCTTGTAGGCGCCCTCCAGGTGGTAGCGCAGCCCGTCCGTCGGGGGCAGCGACTCCGTCCCCTTCGTCAGGTCCTCCGCGGAGACCACCGTCAGACCGGCCAGCGACACCGGAGGCCGCTCGCGCAGCGCCGTCATGGCGTTCGCGATGACGCCCAGGTCCTCGACCCGCACCGACAGCTGGTCCGTGGCGTGCAGCCCGTGCTCCACCGCCAGGTCGTCGAGCAGGTCGGTCAGCGTCCGGCCCTGCTCCTTGAGCACCGACGCCAGCTCGACGACGAGCAGCGCCGCCGTGATGCCGTCCTTGTCGCGGACGCCCTCGGGGTCGACGCAGTAGCCGAGCGCCTCCTCGTACCCGTACCGCAGGCCCTCGACGCGGGCGATCCACTTGAAGCCGGTCAGCGTCTCCTCGTACCCGACGCCCGCGGCCTCGGCGATCCGGCCGAGCAGCGAGGACGACACGATCGACTCGGCGAAGACGCCCGTGGCGCCCTTGTGCACCAGGTGCGCGGCGAGCAGCGCGCCGACCTCGTCGCCGCGGAGCATCCGCCAGCCGCCGACGACCGACGGGTCGGGCACGGCCACCGCGCAGCGGTCGGCGTCCGGGTCGTTGGCGATGACCAGGTCGGGGTCCACGGCCCTGGCCGCCTCGAAGGCGAGGTCCATGGCGCCCGGCTCCTCCGGGTTGGGGAAGGCGACCGTCGGGAAGGCCGGGTCGGGCTCGGCCTGCGCGGCGACGAGCGCCGGCGGCGGGAAACCGGCCCGCGCGAACGCGGCCGTCAGGACCTCCTTGCCGACGCCGTGCATGGCCGTGTAGACGGTCCGGGCGGTGCGGGCGGACCCAGGGGTCAGGACGGCGTCCGTACGCTCCAGATAGGCGTCCAGGACCTCGTCGCCGAGGGTCTCCCAGCCGCTCTCCGGCCGCGGCACGTCGTGCAGGGACCGTACGGCCTCGATCTCGGCGGCGATCTCCGCGTCGGCCGGCGGCACGATCTGCGAGCCGTCGCCCAGGTAGACCTTGTAACCGTTGTCGCGGGGCGGGTTGTGGCTCGCGGTCACCTCGACACCGGCGACGGCGCCCAGATGCCTTATGGCGTACGCGAGGACGGGCGTCGGCAGCGGGCGGGGGAGCAACGCGGCGCGCAGCCCGGCGCCCGTCATCACGGCGGCGGTGTCGCGGGCGAAGTCGGCGGACTTGTAGCGGGCGTCGTAGCCGATGACGACGAGCCCGCCCTCCTCGCCCTTCGCCCTGAGGTACGCGGCGAGGCCGGCGGCGGCGCGGATGACGACCGAGCGGTTCATCCGCATCGGCCCGGCACCCAGCTCGCCGCGGAGCCCGGCGGTGCCGAACTGGAGGGTGCCGGCGAAACGGGCGGCGAGCTCGTCGCCCGCGCCGGCCTCGATGAGCTTCGCGAGCTCCTCGCGGGTCTCGTTGTCGGGGTCCTCGGCGAGCCAGGCCTGGGCCCGGGCGAGGAGGTCGTCCTGCGTCACGGTGTGCCTTTCGGGGTGGGGCGGGAGGAAGGGGGCGCGGGGTGGGCCGCTGCGCGGAGCCGTTCCCCACCCCGCCCCTTCCCGAAACCGAGGGCTCCGCCCCCGGACCCCCGCGTCTCAAACGCCGGCGGGGCTGAATTCTTCAGCCCGTCCGGCGTTTGAGGACCGGGTCTGGGGCTGAGCCCCGGTTTCGGGAAGGGGCGGGGTGGGGGAGGACTCAGATCCGGTCGAGGACCCGCGTCAGCAGCTCACCCATCCGCGCCGCCGAGTCCCGCCCCGCCTGGAGGACCTCCTCGTGGTTCAGCGGCTCGCCCGAGAGCCCCGCCGCCAGGTTGGTGACCAGGGAGATGCCGAGGACCTCCGCGCCGGCCTCGCGCGCGGCGATGGCCTCCAGGACGGTGGACATGCCGACGAGGTCGCCGCCGAGGACGCGGACCATGTTGATCTCGGCCGGGGTCTCGTAGTGCGGCCCGGGGAACTGCACGTACACGCCCTCTTCGAGGGTCTCGTCGACCTCCTTGCACAGCGCGCGCAGCCGCGGCGAGTACAGGTCGGTGAGGTCGACGAAGTTCGCGCCGACGATCGGGGAGGCGGCCGTCAGGTTGAGGTGGTCGCTGATGAGGACGGGCTGGCCGGGGCGCATGCCCTCGCGCAGGCCGCCGCAGCCGTTGGTGAGGATGACGGTCCCGCAGCCCGCGGCGACGGCGGTGCGGACGCCGTGGGCGACGGACGCGACGCCGCGGCCCTCGTAGAAGTGGGTGCGGCCGAGGAAGACGAGGGCGCGCTTCGCGCCGATCTTGTACGAGCGGACCTTGCCGCCGTGGCCCTCGACGGCGGGCGGCGGGAAGCCGGGGAGGTCGGTCACCGGGAACTCGGCCTCGGGAGCGCCGAGCGCGTCGACGGCGGGTGCCCAGCCCGAGCCCATGACCAGGGCGACGTCGTGGTTCTCGACGCCGGTCAGCTCGCGCAGACGGGCGGCGGCGGCCTCGGCGGCCTCGTACGGGGTGGCAGTTGCGTTCACTGACTCTCTCGCCTCGGGGAGGGGGGTCCGAGGCGGGCCCCGGACGGATTTCATACGCGCAGAAGCGTAGCCGGAGATTGCCTACGCGCGTAGATGACGATGCCGACGGACATGCGATCGTTGTCTTGTCGTTTCCGACGAAAAGCGCACACGTACTCCCGTCCCCGTCCCTGGGGCGTTCGCACACCTCCGGCCACGCCTTCAGCAGGGGCGCTTGCGCAACTCCATCACGTAGTCGTGCGGCGCGCCCGCGGATTCGGCCGCGTCGGCGACCTCGCCCAGGTAGCGGGCCGAGGGCAGCCCGCCCTCGTACGCGTTGAGGACGTACACCCAGGCCGGCTCCTCGCCGTCCAGGGTGTGCACCCGGACCCGCATCCGGCGGTAGATGTCGAGGCCGACGCCCTCCCAGCGGTCCATGGAGTCCTCGTCCATCGGCGCGATGTCGTACAGCGCCACGAAGACCTGCGAGCGGGGGGCCTCCACGATGGTGGCCAGCGCCCCCTCCCAGCCCATCTGCTCGCCGCCGAAGGTCAGCCGCCAGCCGTTCAGCCAGCCGGTGCCGCGCAGCGGGGAATGCGGTGCGCGGCGGCTCATCAGCCGCGCGTCGAGGTTGCTGGCGAAAGCAGCGTAGAGCGACATGGGACCGAGGGTACGGGAGGGGGCGGGGTGTCCGCCGAACTCCGAGGTGGGGGCCGCGGGACACGCCCGGCGCGCGGCCGGACGCGCGGGCGCGCCCCTCCGACGGGCCCCGGCGTGAGACCGCACCGGGCGTGCGGGAGAATGGGGTACGCACTTGAGGCGTGCGGGACAATGGCGTACGCACTGCATCCCAGCGGGGGGACTCCCCGGCAGCAGAACGAGAGCGCGAGGCGTAGATCCCAGTGACCCGGATCGTGATCATCGGCGGCGGACCCGGCGGATACGAGGCGGCCCTGGTGGGCGCCCAACTCGGCGCGGAGGTGACCGTCGTCGACTGCGACGGCCTCGGCGGCGCGTCCGTCCTGACCGACTGCGTCCCCTCCAAGACGCTCATCGCCACGGCGGAGGTGATGACCACCTTCGACTCCTCCTACGAGGAGCTCGGCATCATCGTCGCGGACGACACCCCGCACGTGGAGCAGGCCGCCCGTGTGGTGGGCGTGGACCTCGGCAAGGTCAACCGGCGGGTGAAGCGCCTCGCGCTGGCCCAGTCGCACGACATCACCGCCTCCGTCACCCGTGCGGGTGCCCGGGTGCTCCGCGGCCGCGGCCGGCTCTCCGGCCGGCAGGCGATGGACGGCTCCCGCCAGGTGGTCGTCACCGCCGCCGACGGCACGGAGGAGACGCTGACGGCGGACGCCGTGCTGATCGCGACGGGCGGTCACCCGCGCGAGGTCCCGGACGCCAAGCCGGACGGCGAGCGCATCCTGAACTGGACCCAGGTCTACGACCTCAAGGAGCTCCCCGAGGAGCTCATCGTGGTCGGCTCCGGCGTGACCGGCGCCGAGTTCGCCGGCGCCTACCAGGCGCTCGGCTCCCGGGTCACCCTGGTGTCCAGCCGCGACCGCGTCCTCCCCGGTGAGGACCCGGACGCCGCCGCCGTCCTGGAGGACGTCTTCCGCCGCCGCGGCATGAACGTCATGGCCCGCTCGCGCGCCGAGTCCGCCAAGCGGGTCGGCGACCGGGTGGAGGTCACCCTCGCGGACGGCCGGGTCATCTCCGGCACCCATTGCCTGATGGCGGTCGGCGCGATCCCGAACTCGGCAGGCATGGGCCTGGAGGAGGCCGGGGTCAGGCTGAAGGACTCCGGTCACATCTGGACCGACAAGGTCTCCCGTACGACCGCCCCCGGCGTGTACGCGGCCGGTGACGTCACCGGCGTCTTCGCGCTGGCCTCGGTGGCCGCCATGCAGGGCCGTATCGCGATGTACCACTTCCTCGGCGACGCGGTGGCCCCGCTCAACCTGAAGACGGTCTCGTCGAACGTCTTCACCGACCCCGAGATCGCCACCGTCGGCTACACCCAGGCCGACGTGGACGCGGGCAAGATCGACGCCAAGGTCGTCAAGCTGCCGCTGCTGCGCAACCCCCGCGCGAAGATGCAGGGCATCCGGGACGGCTTCGTGAAGATCTTCTGCCGTCCGGGCACCGGCATCGTGGTCGGCGGCTGTGTCGTCGCCCCGAAGGCGAGCGAACTGATCCATCCGATCTCGATCGCGGTCGACAACAATCTGACCGTCGAACAGATCGCAAATGCTTTCACCGTGTACCCCTCCCTGTCGGGTTCGATCGCGGAAGTGGCACGGCAGTTGCACACCCGGAAGACGGCGGGCGAGGCCTGACCCGCCCCCGGCCTGGGGCGATCTGGACAACCCCCGGCAAGATCGGGCATAGCCCCGGCACACCTTGAACCAACGACGGGGTCTCCCATACCACTTGGAGACCCCGTCTGTGTGCATCTTCTGCAATTCGGCGCATACTGCTGAAAACTATCGGCCGGTCACGTTACTGTCAGTTTCGTGTTCGCTGCAGAACGTCGCCAGTTGATCCTCGAAATGGTGCGAGCCAATGGGGCCGTGTCGCTCCGCGAGCTCGCCCGCGTCGTCCAGACCTCGGAAGTGACCGTACGGAGAGACGTACGGGCCCTCGAGGCAGAAGGACTCCTCGACCGCCGCCACGGCGGTGCGGTGTTGCCGGGCGGATTCACGCGAGAATCCGGCTTCCCGCAGAAATCCCATCTCGCGACCGCGGAGAAGACGGCCATCGCCGACGTCGCCGCGAGCCTCGTCGAAGAAGGCGAGGCCATCGTCGTCGGCGCCGGGACGACCACGCAGGAGCTGGCCCGCCGGCTCGCCCGCGTGCCCGGTCTGACCGTGGTCACCAACTCCCTGCTCGTCGCCCAGGCCCTCGCCCACGCCAACCGGGTCGAGGTCGTCATGACCGGGGGCACCCTGCGCGGCTCCAACTACGCCCTGGTGGGCAGCGGGGCCGAGCAGTCGCTCCAGGGCCTCAGGGTCTCCCGCGCCTTCCTCTCCGGGAGCGGACTGACCGCCGAGCGCGGCCTGTCCACGTCCAACATGCTCTCCGCGAGCGTGGACCGGGCACTCGTCCAGGCGGCGGCCGAGGTCGTGGTCCTCGCCGACCACACCAAGCTCGGCTCCGACACCATGTTCCAGACGGTGCCCACCGACGTGATCACCCGCCTGGTGACCGACGAGCCGCCCGCCCACGACGACCGGGCCGCCACCGAGCTCCAGGCCCTCGCCGACCAGGGCGTGCAGATCGCCGTCGCGGGCACGGGCGCCGCCGGCGGACCCTCGGGCGGCGATCAGGTCCCCCCGGGCGCCCGGCCCCGCCGTGACATGCCGCTCCCGGTCCAGCGCGGACGGATGGCGGCCGGTCAGTTCCGGGGACCGGGCGGAGGGATGGCGGCCGAGACACTGGAGCGCACCGCACGCGTCGCGGACATGCGCCGCCGCTGAGGCCGGCCGAGGGACCTTCCCCCAGGGGTCCCACGCCGCCCGACACGCGCCGGACGCCCCCGGTTCCCGCGGCCCGGTCCGACACGTACAGGACGACGTCAGTCCTTGATGCCCCGCAGCGTCAGCGCGAGCAGGCGGTCCGCCAACTCCGCTTCCTCCGGGCTCTGTTCCGCCGCCAGCGCGATCGCGTTGGTCAGCTGCATCAGATCGCCGATCGACACGTCGGCGCGCACCTGACCCGCCTCCCTGGCGCGTTCGAGCAGCCGCTCACCCGCCGCGCGCAGCGGCTCACTGCACCCGGCGAGCGCCGAACTCCGGTCGTACGACGCGGACATCAGCGCGTGCGCGAGCCCCCGGTACTCGCCCGCGTGGGCGATCAGCGCCCGCAGCCACTCCACAAGGGCCCGGCACGGCTCCTCGGCGTCCGCCAGCTCCGCCGAGCGGCGGACGAGCGCCGTGAGGGCCTCCTGGAAGACGGCGTTCAACAGCTCTGCCCGGGAGGGGAAGTGGCGGTAGAGGGTACCGATGCCCACGCCCGCGCGCCGCGCGATCTCCTCGAGGGACGCGTCGGCGCCCTGCTCGGCGAAGGTGCCACGGGCTTCGGCGAGCAGCCGCTCGTGGTTGCGGCGTGCGTCGGCTCGCATGGTCGGGAAGACCCTCCCTTCGACGAAGGGCCCACAGGCGGCTGCCTGCGGGCCCTTCGTACCGTACTCGGTGCGACCGTCAGTCCTTGATGTCGCAGATGGCGGCGCCGGAGGTGACCGACGCGCCGACCTCGGCGGTCAGGCCCTTGACGGTGCCGGAGCGGTGCGCGTTGAGCGGCTGCTCCATCTTCATGGCCTCCAGGACGACGATCAGGTCGCCCTCCTTGACCTCCTGGCCCTCCTCGACCGCGATCTTGACGATCGTGCCCTGCATCGGGGAGGCGAGGGTGTCGCCGGAGGCGGCCGGGCCGGACTTCTTCGCCGCACGCCGCTTCGGCTTGGCACCGGCCGCGATGCCCTGACGGGCCAGGCTCATGCCGAGGCTGGACGGCAGGGAGACCTCAAGGCGCTTGCCGCCGACCTCGACGACGATCGTCTCGCGGCCCGACTCGTCCTCGTCGGCCTCCGCGCCGGCCGGGGTGAAGGGCTTGATCTCGTTGACGAACTCGGTCTCGATCCACCGGGTGTGGACCCGGAACGGGTCGGCGGTGAAGTCCGGGTCGACCACGACGGCCTGGTGGAAGGGGATGGCGGTGGCCATGCCCTCGACCTTGAACTCGGCCAGGGCGCGCGCGGCGCGCTGCAGCGCCTGCTCGCGGGTGGCGCCGGTGACGATCAGCTTGGCGAGGAGCGAGTCCCAGGCCGGGCCGATGACGCTGCCGGACTCCACGCCCGCGTCGAGGCGGACACCGGGGCCGGACGGCGGGGCGAAGAGGGTGACGGTGCCGGGGGCGGGCAGGAAGCCGCGGCCCGGGTCCTCACCGTTGATGCGGAACTCGAACGAGTGACCCCGGATCTCCGGGTCGCCGTAGCCGAGCTCCTCGCCGTCGGCGATCCGGAACATCTCACGGACCAGGTCGAGGCCGGTGACCTCCTCGGTGACCGGGTGCTCCACCTGGAGACGGGTGTTGACCTCGAGGAAGGAGATCGTGCCGTCGGTGCCGACGAGGAACTCGACCGTGCCGGCGCCGACGTAGCCGGCCTCCTTCAGGATCGCCTTGGACGCGGCGTACAGCTCCGCGTTCTGCGCCTCGGTCAGGAACGGCGCGGGGGCCTCCTCCACCAGCTTCTGGTGGCGGCGCTGCAGCGAGCAGTCACGGGTGGAGACGACGACCACGTTGCCGTGGGAGTCGGCCAGGCACTGCGTCTCGACGTGGCGCGGCTTGTCGAGGTAGCGCTCCACGAAGCACTCGCCCCGGCCGAAGGCCGCGACGGCCTCACGGACGGCGGAGTCGTACAGCTCGGGAACCTCTTCGAGCGTGCGGGCGACCTTCAGACCACGGCCGCCGCCACCGAACGCGGCCTTGATCGCGATCGGCAGACCGTGCTCCTTGGCGAAGGCGACGACCTCGTCGGCGCCGGAGACCGGGTCGGGGGTGCCGGCGACCAGCGGGGCGCCGGCGCGCTGCGCGATGTGACGGGCCGCCACCTTGTCGCCCAGGTCCCGGATCGCCTGCGGCGGCGGGCCGATCCACGTCAGACCGGCGTCCAGGACGGCCTGCGCGAACTCGGCGTTCTCGGACAGGAAGCCGTAGCCGGGGTGGACGGCGTCGGCCCCGGAGTCCTTCGCGGCCTGCAGCACCTTGCCCATGTCCAGGTAACTGGTCGCCGGAGTGTCACCGCCCAGAGCGAACGCCTCGTCGGCCGCCCGGACGTGCAGGGCATCCCGGTCCGGCTCGGCGTACACGGCCACGCTGCCGATACCCGCGTCCCGGCACGCCCGGGCCACACGGACAGCGATTTCGCCACGGTTGGCGATGAGCACCTTGCGCACGATGGCTCCCTCCTTGAAACAAGCTGAGTTTAGGGACTGCCGACACGGCCTTTCGACCCGTCCCCAGTGGTGAGCTTGCCCACACGGAGCGTGACCCCGGGCCTGCTCGGGTCGTGAATTCCCTTGTCGCACCACGGTACGCAGGGTTCCTTTACGGCACAGTAGCTCCGGGGTGTGGCGCAGGTCTCTGTTCGTGCGGCCAGTCGCCATTCGGGTTTCTTTGTCAGTTCCCTACGAACGGCTCGATGATTCTTTGCCGAGCCGACACCCGTCGTGCCTTGTCCGTGCTCTCGCTCGCGCTCCCGCCCACACCCTTGTCCAGAGATTTACCGGCCAGTAGCCTGCGCGCAGTCGATCGTACTGACGGTAACGGCGAATTCAGGGGGTGGCCGAGGTGGCCCGCAGACCGATAGCTCTCGTGACGGCGGCGGTGCTGTTCCTCGAAGCGCCCGGGATCGTCGCCATCAACGCCGTGATGGCCCGGTTCGTCGAAGCCCAGTCGATGTCCCTCGACGGCATGGACCCCGACGCGATGTACACCGGCACCTGGGCGCTCGGCATCGGGTCCGGGATCGCCCTCGTCCTCTGCGGCCTCGTCGCCCTCCTCGCCGGCGTCCGCGACCGCCGGCCCGGCCGGGCGGCCCGGGGCCTGCTCATCGGCTGCGCGGTCGTGCACGGCGTCCTCGCCGCGGTGGCGGTGGGACTCCTCGGCTGGCCGGCGTTCGCCTTCCTGGTGGTCGTCCTCGGCCTGGTCGTGCTCACCCTCGTGGCGTACGGCGAGGGGTACGACAGGGGCGCCGAGGCCCCCGAAGAGGCCCCGGCGGCCGCGTAGGTCACGCCACCTCAGGTCCAGAGGTCGGTGATCCGCACGCCCAGCTTTCCGAGAAGCGTGCGCAGCAGCGGCAGCGACAGACCGATCACGTTGCCCGGGTCCCCGTCGATGCCGTCGATGAACGGCGCCGAGCGCCCGTCCAGGGTGAACGCGCCCGCCACGTGCAGCGGTTCGCCGCTCGCCACGTACGCGGCGATCTCCTCGTCCGTCGGCTCGCCGAAGCGGACCACGGTGGAGGCCGTCGCCGACTCGAAGCGCTTGGCGGTCGTGTCGTACACGCAGTGACCGGTCTGGAGGATGCCGACCCGGCCGCGCATCGCCTTCCAGCGGGCGGTGGCCTCCTCGGCGTCGGCCGGCTTGCCGAGGGCCCGCTTGTCGAGCTCGAGGACCGAGTCGCAGCCGATGACCAGGGCGCCGAACACCTCGGGTCGGGCGGCCACATGGGCGGCCTTCGCCTCCGCGAGGGCGAGCGCGAGCTCCGCCGGGGTCGGGGCGTGGACCTTGTCCTCGTCGACCCCGCTCACGATCACCTCCGGGGCGAGACCGGCCTGCCGGAGCAGACCGAGCCGGGCGGGGGAGGCGGAGGCGAGCACGACGCGGCGCGGTTCAGCAGTCATGGGGGCAGCGTAGCCAGTACGGGGGCCGCCTTCCCGCCGGAGCGGCGCGGAGTGCTTCCCGCGGGCCCACGCGTGCGCTTCCCGCGGGCTCGCACGTGCGCGCACCGCGGGCTCACGCGCGCGCTCATCCTCCGCTCGCGCGTGCGCCCGTCACCGTGCGCTCGCCACGAACATGCCCACCACCATCGCCAGGGCCAGCAGCACGCCCGCGCGACGGAGCATCGCCTGCATGTCCCGCATGAACTTCGGCGGTTGATTCTTAGGGTCGGACCACAGCATGCCTCCGATCCTGCGGCCGGGGCGGGCGGAACGCCTGAGTACGGATACTCAGGCGCCCCGGTGCCGAAGGACTATTCGCGGAGGAACACCCCGCCCCGCGCCGCCGCGAGCGCCGCCGTCACGGCCCGCTCCGCCACGGCCCCGGTGAGCTCCTCGCGGGTGACCGTGAAGCGGTAGTAGAGCGGCGCGGAGACGGCGCGGAGCAGCTCGACGGGGTCGGTCTCCGCCGGGACCTCGCCGCGCGCCGCGCCCTTGCCGACGACGGGGGCCCATTCGTCGAGCCGGGTCCGGTAGAAGGCGGCGAGCGCGCGGGCGCACTCCTCGTCGCAGGCGGCCGCGGCGATGACCGCGCGGAAGACGGCGCCCATCCGCGGGTCGGTGAGGGTGGCCCGCACGAGTTCGGCGTTGGCCCGCAGGTCGCCCGCGAGGCTGCCGGTGTCGGAGGCGGGCAGGGACTGCTCGGCCATGTCGTGCAGGAGGTCGGTGACCAGACCGACGGGGGAGCCCCAGCGGCGGTACACGGTGGTCTTGCCGACGCCGGCGCTCGCGGCGATCCGGTCCATGTTCAGGGCATGGAAGCCGCTGTCGGCGAGGGTGTCCTGGGTGGCGTCGAGGACCGCCCTGCGGACCTTCGCGGTGCGGCCGCCGGGGCGCAGGGTGCCGGGCGAGGCCGGGGTGCCGGGCGAGGCCGGCTGGCTCTCGGTCAAACGGGTCTCCTGTTCCATTAAGTCCATCGACTCTGCTACGGTACGACACATCTTAACGGAACCATTCTCCCATTAAGGGGTCGTACGCCATGGTTGCCCTGGACCACCCCACGCCCGTGGAACACCCGGACACCCGGATGACCGGCCGCATGCGGCTCGTCCTCGTCGTCCTCCTCCTCGCCCAGTTCATGCTGGCCGTCGACTTCTCGATCCTGAACGTCGCCCTGCCCGTCATCGGCCAGGGACTCGGCTTCACCCTCGGCGGCCTCCAGTGGATCGCCACCGCCTTCGCCCTCGCCGCGGCCGGCTTCACCCTCCTCTTCGGGCGCGTCGCCGACCTCGTCGGCCGCCGCCGGATCTTCCTCGGCGGCATGGCCCTCCTCGGCGTCTCCTCCCTCGTCGGAGGCCTCGCCACCAGCCCGGAGATCCTCATGGCCGCCCGGGTCGCCCAGGGCCTCGCCACCGCGGCCGTCACCCCCGCGGGCCTCTCCCTGCTCACCGCCTCCTTCCCCGAGGGCCCGCTGCGCGCCCGCGCGCTCGGTCTCAACGGCGCCCTGATGTCCGCGGGCTTCACCACCGGCGCGATCCTCGGCGGCGTCCTCACCGACCTGCTCTCCTGGCGCTGGGCGTTCCTCGTCAACGTGCCGGTGGCCCTCGCGGTCCTCCTCGTCGCACCCGTGGTCCTCACCGAGAGCCGCCCCGCCGCCCGGCCCCGCCTCGACGTCCCCGGCGCGATCACCGTCACCGCCGGCCTGCTCGCCCTCGTCTACGGTCTGACCACCGAGCCCCTGGCCCTCGTCGCCGGCGTCGCCCTGCTCGTCGCCTTCTGGTTCGTGGAGCGGCGGTCCGCCTCGCCCCTCGTGCCCGTACGGATCCTCACCCGCCGCACCGTCGTCTGGGGCAACCTCGCCGGGCTCGTCGCCTTCGTGACCGAGACCTCCCTGGTCTTCCTGATGACCCTGTACCTCCAGGACGTCCTGGGCTTCTCCCCGCTCGCCGCCGGGCTCTCCTTCGGCGTCCTCGGCGCCGGCACGGTCATCGGCGGGGTGTTCGCCTCCCGCTTCATCGGCCGCTACGGCGCCCGCGCCGCGCTCGTCGCCGGGGGACTCCTCCAGGCCGCCGCGACCCTCGCCCTCTACGGTCTCGGCGACGACCGGGGCAGCCTCTGGCTGCTGCTCGCCGCGACCTTCGCGGGCGGCGTCGGCAACATGCTCGCCATCGTCGGCTTCATGGTCACCGCCACCTCGGGCATCCCCGACCACGAGCAGGGCACGGCGACCGGCCTCGCGACCATGACGCAGCAGATCGGCATCACCATGGGCACCCCGATCATGAGCGCCGTCGTCGTCACCGCGCCCGTGCTCCTCGACGGCATCGGCCTCGCGGTCCTCGTCAACGCCGCGATCGTCGCCGCCGGAGCGGTCCTGGCCGGCGTCTTCCTGCGCCGTACGTGACGGGTGCCCGGGACACGCGAAAGGCCGGACCCCCGGTTCTTACGGGGAGTCCGGCCTTCCACGGTGCGACGACTACACGGGCCAGTACGACCGCGCCCAGGCCCGGGGGCCGGGACGATGCCGTACCGACCTCGCGATGCGGGAGGGGTCCGACCACCCCTCGGGCGCCACCGGGCCGCCGCCCTCGGCGGACGCCGCCGCCGTGGCCGCGGCCCGCGCCTGGACCACCGCCAGTGCGGCGGCCAGCTCCTCCGGGGTCGGGTTTCCTCGTACGACCTTGATCACGACGACTCCTTCGAGGTCCTGGAGGGTGGATTAGAGCGGGATGTTGCCGTGCTTCTTCGGAGGCAGGGATTCCCGCTTGGTGCGCAGCTGACGCAGCCCCTTGACGATCTGCGGGCGGGTGTCGGACGGCATGATCACCCCGTCGATGTAGCCGCGCTCGGCCGCGATGTACGGGTTGAGCAGGGCGTCCTCGTACTCCTGCATCAGCCGGGCCCGCTCGGCGTCCTGGTCGGCGGCCTCCGTGATGGTGCGCCGGTGCAGGATGTTGACCGCGCCCTGCGCGCCCATGACCGCGATCTGCGCGGTCGGCCAGGCCAGGTTCAGGTCCGCGCCCAGGTGCTTGGAGCCCATCACGTCGTACGCGCCGCCGAACGCCTTGCGGGTGATGACCGTGATCAGCGGGACCGTGGCCTCCGCGTACGCGTAGATCAGCTTCGCGCCGCGCCGGATGATGCCGCCGTACTCCTGGTCCACGCCCGGCAGGAAGCCGGGCACGTCCACGAAGGTCAGCACCGGGATGTTGAAGGCGTCGCAGGTCCGCACGAACCGCGCGGCCTTCTCGGACGCGTCGATGTCCAGACAGCCCGCGAACTGCATCGGCTGGTTGGCGACCACACCCACCGGGAAGCCCTCGACCCGGCCGAAGCCGGTCAGGATGTTCGGCGCGAACAGCGCCTGCGTCTCCAGGAACTCGCCGTCGTCGAGCACGTGCTCGATGACCTTGTGCATGTCGTACGGCTGGTTCGCCGAGTCCGGGATCAGCGTGTCGAGCTCGCGGTCCTCGTCGTTCACGTCGGTCTCCGCGACCTCCGGGAAGGCCGGCGGCTCGGAGAGGTTGTTCGACGGCAGGTAGGACAGCAGCGACTTCACGTACTCGATGGCGTCCTTCTCGTCGCCCGCCATGTGGTGCGCCACGCCCGAGGTCGCGTTGTGCGTACGGGCGCCGCCCAGCTCCTCGAAGCCCACGTCCTCGCCCGTCACCGTCTTGATCACGTCGGGACCGGTGATGAACATGTGCGAGGTCTGGTCCACCATCACCGTGAAGTCGGTGATGGCCGGCGAGTAGACCGCGCCGCCCGCGCACGGGCCGACGACCAGGGAGATCTGCGGGATCACCCCGGACGCGTGGGTGTTGCGGCGGAAGATCTCGCCGTACATGCCGAGCGCGCTCACGCCCTCCTGGATGCGGGCGCCGCCGGAGTCGTTGATGCCGACGACCGGGCAGCCCGTCTTCAGGGCGAAGTCCATCACCTTGATGATCTTCTGGCCGTACGTCTCGCCCAGCGCGCCGCCGAAGACCGTGAAGTCCTGCGAGAACACCGCCACCGGGCGGCCGTCGACCGTGCCGTAGCCGGTGACCACACCGTCGCCGTACGGCCGGTTCTTCTCCAGGCCGAAATGGGTCGACCGGTGCCGGGCCAGCTCGTCCAGCTCGACGAACGAGCCCTCGTCGAGGAGCAGGGCGATCCGCTCGCGCGCGGTCAGCTTGCCCTTCGCGTGCTGCTTCTCCACCGCGCGCTCCGAGCCGGCGTGCGTGGCCTCGTCGATACGGCGCCTGAGGTCCGCGAGCTTGCCTGCGGTCGTGTGAATGTCGATCTCGTACTGCTCTGCCGGCTCGGACATCGGGATGCGGCTCCCTGCCTGGTCACGGGGGGTTCGTTGACTACGAATGGGCTACTGCTCAGCTACTGAGCCGTAGCGTATCGACGCCGATACGGTTCGGCACTGCGGTCTTTGCCACACCTACTCTGGCTTGCATGACGTCCTCACAAGGCTCCGGCGGACCCTGGTCCGACCTCGACCGGCCCCCGCTGAACGCCGCCGCCCTGCGCCGCGCACTCGTCCTCCCCGACGGCCTGTGGACCTCGCTCGACGTGGTCACCACCACAGGATCGACCAACAACGACCTCACCGCCCGAGCCGACGACCTCCCCGAGGGCGCCGTGCTCGTGGCCGAGGAGCAGACCTCGGGCCGTGGCCGCCTCGACCGCACCTGGACGGCCCCGGCCCGCTCCGGTCTCTTCCTCTCCGTCCTCCTCAAGCCGGCCGTGCCCGTCCACCGCTGGGGCTGGCTCCCGCTGCTCACCGGCGTGGCCGCCGCGACCGGCCTCGCGAAGGCCGCCGGCGTCGACATGTCCCTCAAATGGCCCAACGACCTGCTGGTTTCCGTCGCGGGCGAGGAACGCAAGGCCGGCGGCATCCTCGCCGAGCGGGCCGGTGCGGACGGCGTCGTCGTCGGCCTCGGCATCAACGTCACCCTCCGCGAGGACGAACTCCCCGTGCCCGGGGCGGGCTCCCTCCTCCTCGCCGGCGCGGTCTCCACCGACCGCGACACCCTCCTGCGGGCCGTCCTGCGCTCCCTCGACGAGTGGTACGGGAAGTGGGTGCGGGCCGACGGCGACCCCGAGGCCTCCGGCCTCCAGGCGGCGTACGCGGCCGGCTGCGCGACCCTCGGCCGCCGGGTCAGGGCCGACCTGCCCGGCGAACGCGTGCTGGAGGGCGAGGCGGTCGCCCTGGACGGCGACGGCCGCCTGGTCGTGGCGACGGAGGGCGGCGGCACGGAAGCGGTAGGAGCGGGCGACGTCGTCCACCTGCGGACCTAGCGGACCCAGGTGGGGGCATGCGTTCCGCCGGGGGTCCCCGCCCCGCCCCCGGTGTGGGCAATCGTTCCGCAGGGCGATGGGGTGCCCCCTGCTCGAGCGAAGCCGAGAGCTTGAGGGAGGGTGGGCACACCCCGACCGCGCGCCGCGCCTTCCAGGCCGTTCACCCGAAGGGCCCGGGCCTGGAAGGGCCCGCGGCGGACAGGGTCCGTCCGAAGGGCCCCGCCCAAGAGGGCCCCGCACCACCGGGCCCAGCACCAACGCGGCAGCGTTCGCGCGTGAGCCAGCGCACACCTGCCGTATCGTGGAGCGCGATCCAGGCGACAGATCGGCAGGGCAAGTGGGCAGGGAACGGGCAGGAGGCGGCCGGTGACCGTCGACGACGAGAACGAGGGCGGCGCTCCCGAGCCTCCCACGTACCCCACCCCGCACCACGAGGTCGACCACACGGCCGAGCCGACCGACGACCCGCTGGCCATCCGCCTCGAACAGCTCATCCTCGGCGCCGACCGCCGCTACACCCCGTTCCAGGCCGCCCGAACCGCCGGCGTCTCCATGGAACTCGCCTCCCGCTTCTGGCGCGCCATGGGCTTCGCCGACATCGGCCAGGCCAAGGCGCTCACCGAGGCCGACGTCCTCGCGCTGCGCCGGCTCGCAGGTCTCGTCGAGGCCGGGCTGCTCAGCGAGCCGATGGCCGTCCAGGTCGCCCGCTCCACCGGGCAGACCACCGCCCGGCTCGCCGAGTGGCAGATCGACTCCTTCCTGGAGGGCCTCACCGAGCCGCCCGAGCCCGGCATGACCCGCACCGAGGTCACGTACCCCCTGGTCGAGCTGCTCCTGCCCGAGCTGGAGGAGTTCCTGATCTACGTCTGGCGGCGGCAGCTCGCCGCCGCCACCGGCCGGGTCGTGCAGGCCGCCGACGACGAGGAGATGGTCGACCGGCGGCTCGCGGTGGGCTTCGCGGACCTCGTCGGCTTCACCCGGCTCACCCGCCGCCTGGAGGAGGAGGAGCTCGGCGAGCTGGTCGAGGCCTTCGAGACGACCTGCGCCGACCTGGTCGCCGCGCACGGGGGACGGCTCATCAAGACCCTCGGCGACGAGGTGCTGTACGCGGCGGACGACGCCGGCACGGCCGCCGAGATCGCGCTGCGCCTGATCGAGACCCTCGGCCACGACGAGACGATGCCCGCGCTGCGCGTCGGCATCGCCTTCGGCACCGTGACGACCCGGATGGGCGACGTCTTCGGCACCACCGTGAACCTGGCCAGCCGCCTCACCTCGATAGCGCCCAAGGACGCCGTCCTCGTGGACGGCGCGCTCGCGGAGGAGCTGTCCAGGACGGGCGAGGCGCCCGCCTCGGAGGCGGAGGCGGCGGAACAGGCGGCCCGCGCCGAGAAGGAGGGCCGCAAGGCCGCCTCGTACCGCTTCGCGCTCCAGCCGATGTGGCAGCGCCCGGTCCGTGGCCTCGGCGTCGTCGAACCCTGGCTCCTGACCCGCCGTCCGACTTAGGATCGCTCCCGTGGACGCCGGTTAACAGCCGTTAACGGGCGGGTCTTGGTCGGGAGGGTGTGCGGTCATGTCCGAGCAGCGCTTCGGTGAGTTCGTAGTGGTCCGGAGGGGCGGAGGCGACGGGAGCGACGGTCACGTCGCCGAGCTGGTCCTCGACCGGCCCAAGGCGATGAACGCCGTCTCCTCCGAGATGGCCCGCTCCCTCGGCGCCGCCTGCGACGCGCTCGCCGCCGACCCCTCGGTCCGCGTCACCGTCCTCACCTCGTCGAACGACCGCGCCTTCTGCGTCGGCGCCGACCTCAAGGAGCGCAACTCCTTCACCGACGCCGAGCTGGTCCGCCAGCGGCCGACCGCCCGCGCCGCCTACACCGGCGTCCTGGAGCTTCCGATGCCGACCGTCGCCGCCGTGCACGGCTTCGCCCTCGGCGGCGGCTTCGAGCTGGCCCTCGCCTGCGACGTGATCGTGGCCGACGCGACCGCCGTGGTCGGCCTCCCCGAGGTCTCCGTGGGCGTCATCCCCGGCGGCGGCGGTACGCAGCTGCTGCCGCGCCGGGTGGGCGCGGCACGCGCCGCCGAGCTGGTCTTCACGGCCCGCCGGGTGGCGGCGGAGGAGGCTCGCGAGCTCGGTCTCGTCGACCTCCTGGAGGAGGACGCGCGGACGGCCGCCCTGGAGCTCGCCGGGCGGATCGCGGCCAACTCGCCGGTCGGGCTGCGCGCCGCGAAGAGGGCCATGCGGCTCGGTCAGGGCCTCGACCTGCGGGCGGGCCTGGAGGTCGAGGACGCGGCCTGGCGCTCGGTGGCCTTCTCGGGGGACCGGGCGGAGGGCGTGGCCGCCTTCAACGAGAAGCGGAAGCCGAACTGGCCCGGCGAGTAACCCATCCCGTTTTGCATCAAATGTCACGGACGGTGACGTCTCGAAAGGGAAAACGGATCAAACCTCCCTAAGCTGGAGGAATGGGTGAGGACGGGCGGCTGCGGGCCGTAGTGGCGCTGGCGCAGGGGATGGCGGCGGCGCACACTCCACGCGAGTTCTGGCGGGCGGCGGCGCTCGGGTCCTGCGAGGGCCTCGACGGGAGCTTCGCCGCCCTGTCGGTCTGGGAGCGGGACCACGGCCGCCTCAAGGTCCTGGTGAACGCGGGGGAGCGGGCGGTGGGGGAGGAGGAGTTCCCGGACTCGGAGACGTATCCGGTGCACCAGTTTCCCGAGATCACCGAGTTCCTGCACGAGCAGTGGGCGGGCGGCGGCGAGCCGGACGCCTGGGTGGAGACCGCCGGCGACCCGGTGCCGACGGGCCGGGTGACCGGGTTGCGCCGACGGGGGCGCGGCTGCTGCGTGGTGGCCCCGGTCGTGCTGCACGGACGGGCGTGGGGCGAGCTGTACGTGGCCCGCCCGCCGGAGGCGAAACCTTTCACCCGCGCGGACGCCGACTTCGCGACCGTACTCGCGGCGGTCGTCGCGGCGGGCATCGCCCAGGCCGAACGCCTGGAGGAGGTACGCAAACTCGCCTTCACCGACCCCCTGACCGGCCTCGCCAACCGGCGGGCCGTCGACACCCGCCTGGACGAGGCCATCGAGCGCTACCGGACGGACGGCTCCGTCGTCAGCCTGATGGTCTGCGACCTCAACGGCCTCAAGCGCGTCAACGACACCCACGGCCACGCGGTCGGCGACCGCCTTCTCGAACGCTTCGGTTCCGTCCTCTCCCGCTGCGGCGCCATGCTCCCCGGCGCCCTCGCGGCCCGCCTGGGCGGCGACGAGTTCTGCCTCCTGACGGTCGGCCCCACGGCGGACGAGGTGGTCGCGGTCGCAGAGGAACTCTGCGTACGGGCGGCGGAACTGGAACTCGGGGAGGGCGTGGCCTGCGGGGTGGCGTCCACCGGCGACCCCATCGGCCCCCTGAAGTCGGCCCGCCGCCTCTTCCGACTCGCCGACGCGGCCCAGTACCAGGCCAAGGCGGCCCGCTCGGCGAAGCCGGTGGTGGCGGGCCGGGACGGCACGGTCATCCGCCTCGCCGACGCCCCACCGGGAGCTCGCGACCGCCGCCGCTTCAGGGACGCACCACCGGTGGAGCTCCCACGAGAACACCCGCCGCAGAACCCGTGAGGTGGGGCTCGCCGTCCTGGGTTGTGCATTCGGGGTGGAGGGCTTCGTCGGCGTGGGGCAGGTTCAACGGGCTGGGGCGCAAAGGAGAGCAGTCGTGCCCGCCGGTCCTCGGGGTCGGGCCGGCGGCCCAGCACCACGGGTTCGAGGCCGCCGCGCGCGGCGACGGGCTGAATCCGGCGCACTGGGAGGTCTCTCCGGCGGGCGGGGACGCACCCGCGCGGTACGGCGAGGCGGCCGAGCGGGTCGTCGCGGCCTTCGCGGCCGTGGACGGGCCGGACGCGGCCTTCGGCCTGCCCGGGTTCAGCCGGGACCGGACGTTCCGCGCCGACCGGGCCATCGGCTTCCGTCTCCTCGACTACGTCGTGCACGGCTGGGACGTCGCCCGCAGCCTCGACCTCCCGTACGCACCCGGGCCCGACATCCTCGCCGTGGCCCTGCCGATCGCCGAGGCCGTTCCGTCCGGTGAGGCCCGGACGGCCCCGGGCAGCCCCTCCCGGCCGGAGTCGCCGCCGGCCGCCGGGGCGTACCCGCTGGACCGGATCCTCGCGACCCTCGGCCGCCCGGCGGCCTGGCGCCCGTGCTGAAAGTCGTCCTGGACGCCCGGACCGTACGAGGGGCAGGGCGGGCCGGTCCTGGTCGGCGTCACCGACTTCCGGCTCGACCGGATCGGGGACCTGTCGGGCGTCCACCGCGCGGCCCGACGGCTCGCGGCGGGCCGACCGGACCTCGAAGGGGCGTACGGGACGTGGCTGTGGGCGCGGCCCCTGGCGCGCCGCTGCGGCGCGGTGGCCGTGTGGCGCGACCGGGCCGCCCTCCAGGCCTTCGTCGCCCGGCCGCCGCACATCGCGATCATGCGCGCGTACCGGGGGAGGGGCGCGTTGACCTCGACGACCTGGGAAAGTCCGGCGTTCGCCCCGGAAGAGACCTGGACGCGGGCGCGGGAAGTGATCGGAGCGGGCGTGCAGGGCACCCCTTGGGGGAGCGGTGGGCGGCAGTGTGGTCACCCTGGGGGAGGGGGCTTTGAGCCCGGGCCCGGTGGCGGGCCGGCCCCGATGCCGCCGGGGGTCCCGGCGCCGCTGGGCGGCGGAGTGGCACCCGACCGGCGATCATCGGAACGGTAAGGGTCCGTTCCCCGTCCGGACGGTGACGAAGTCGCCTAGTGACATGTCGGTCTTCAATCCGTAGGGTGCTGAATATGGATATGCAGACAGTCGTCCTCGGCACGTCCGGCACGACCCCGCAGGACGTCATCGACGTCGCCCGCCACGGCGCCCGCGTCGAGCTGTCGGCCGAGGCCGTGCAGGCGCTCGCCACCGCCCGGAGCGTCATCGACGCGCTCGCCGCCAAGCCCGAGCCCGTCTACGGCGTCTCCACCGGCTTCGGCGCGCTCGCCACCCGGCACATCAGCCACGAGCTCCGCGCCCAGCTCCAGCGCAACATCGTCCGCTCGCACGCCGCCGGCATGGGCCCCCGCGTCGAGCGCGAGGTCGTGCGCGCCCTGATGTTCCTCCGGCTGAAGACCCTCGCGTCCGGTCACACCGGCGTCCGCCCCGAGGTCGCGCAGACCATGGCCGACGTCCTCAACGCCGGCATCACCCCGGTCGTGCACGAGTACGGCTCCCTCGGCTGCTCCGGCGACCTCGCCCCGCTCTCCCACTGCGCCCTCACGCTGATGGGCGAGGGCGACGCCGAAGGCCCCGACGGCGTCCTGAAGCCCGCCGGCGAGCTGCTCGCCGCGCACGGCATCGCGCCCGTCGCGCTCAAGGAGAAGGAGGGCCTCGCCCTCCTCAACGGCACCGACGGCATGCTCGGCATGCTGATCATGGCCCTCGCCGACCTCGACACCCTCTACAAGTCGGCCGACATCACCGCCGCGCTCTCCCTCGAAGCCCTCCTCGGCACCGAGAAGGTCCTCGAACCCGAGCTGCACGCCATCCGCCCCCACCCCGGCCAGGCCGCCTCCGCCGCCAACATGCTGGCCGTGCTCAAGGGCTCCGGCCTCACCGGCCACTTCCAGGCCGGCGAGGCCCCCCGCGTCCAGGACGCCTACTCGGTGCGCTGCGCCCCGCAGGTCGCCGGTGCCGGCCGCGACACCATGGCGCACGCCCGGCTCGTCGCCGAGCGCGAGCTCGCCGCCGCCGTCGACAACCCCGTCGTCCTCGCCGACGGCCGCGTCGCCTCCAACGGCAACTTCCACGGCGCCCCCGTCGCGTACGTCCTCGACTTCCTCGCCATCGCCGCCGCCGACCTGGGTTCCATCGCCGAGCGCCGCACCGACCGGCTCCTCGACAAGAACCGCTCGCACGGCCTGCCGCCGTTCCTCGCCGAGGACGCCGGCGTCGACTCCGGCCTGATGATCGCCCAGTACACGCAGGCCGCCCTGGTCAGCGAGATGAAGCGGCTCGCCGTCCCTGCCTCCGCCGACTCCATCCCGTCCTCCGCCATGCAGGAGGACCACGTCTCCATGGGCTGGTCCGCCGCCCGCAAGCTGCGCACCGCGATCGACAACCTCAACCGGATCATCGCCGTCGAGCTGTACGCCGCCGCCCGCGGCGTCGAGCTCCGCGAGGGCCTCACCCCCGCCCCCGCCTCGCGGGCCGCCATCGACGCGCTGCGCGCGGCGGGCGTCGAGGGCCCGGGTCCCGACCGGTTCCTCGCCCCCGACCTGGCGGCCGCCGACGCCTTCGTACGGGAAGGGAAGCTGGTCGCCGCGGTGGAGCCGGTCACCGGCCCGCTGGCCTGACGCCGTTTCACGAGCGAGGGCCCGTCCCGGTCACCCGGGGCGGGCCCTTCCGTCGTGCGCGGGATCCCGGGACCTCAGGAAGCCCGGCCCCGGCGCCTCATCGCGAGCGCCACGAAACCCGCCCCGACCCCCAGGAAACCCGTCCCGCCCAGCAGGTACGGCACGGTGCCCAGGCCCCCGGTCTCGGCCAGCCCCCCGCCCCCGGCGGGCGCGTCCTGGGTCACCCCGATGCGCACCCCGCCCTGCTCGTCGGTGGCGTTGGCGGACGGTACGAACCACAGGGCACACAGCAGCGTCCCCGCGACGGTCGCGGTCAGCAGTGGGCGTCGGGCGGCGGACACGGAAATTTCGATCCCCCTTGCGGAAACCGCGAATTGGTCGGTGCGCCGATGCTAATGAACACAGCGGGTCGTGGGAAAGCCGAGGCCCCCCCGCCCCTACGCTCCGACCCATGAGTACTTCTGAGACAGCACGCTATGTACGCCTTCGTGTCGATGTGGTCCTGGAGATCGACGGCCCCGCCGAACTGGCCGAGGCCGCGGAGGCCCGGATCGGCGACGACGAGTTCATGCCCGAGGAGGAGCGGGCGCACGCCCGCGCCGCCGCGCGCGAGGACAGCGCCGAAGCCCTCGCCTACCTCGTCGAGCCCTTCGACCTGATCCGCGACGTCCCCGGCATCGAGATGGTCCAGGCCTCCTGGAGCAGCGAGGAGGTCGAGTACGACCCCGATGCGCTGGAGTGGGACCTCGGCGAGGAAGATGGGGCGGAGGAAGACGACGACGACCGCCCGTAGGCACGAGGTCCGCCGGCCGCGAGGCCGGAGAGCGCCCTGACCGGAGAACACACCGACCGGAGAGCGCCCTGACCGGAGGCCCCGGGACACCGTCCCGGGGTCTTTTCCCGCTCCGGGAACCGGATGTACCACCCGTGCGTGTCGATCAGTGGTGTTCCCCACATACCGCCGGGTTCTGGAACCGGACGGGGTGTCATGGGTATTCAGGTAAGTGTTGGCAGGGAATCGGCGACGATGGAGATGCGTGTGATGACGGACGGCAAGCGCCGCAGGGGCCTGGCGGTCGCGGCCGCGGTGCTCGGCGGCGTAATGGTGCTCTCGGCGTGCAGCGACGGCGACAAGGGCGGCAGCGCTTCCGGATCCCCGACCCCACCGTCGCAGTCACAGGTCGACGAGGCCGCAGAGGCGGCCAAGACGTCCGAGGCGCAGATCACCATCTCGCCCAAGAGCGGCACGCAGAACGCGTCGATCAACAACGACGCCAAGGTCACCGTCGCCAAGGGCAAGCTCACCGAGGTCACCATGACCTCCGCCGAGGGCACCGCGGTCAAGGGCGAGATAGCGGCCGACGGCCTCAGCTGGAAGCCCAGCGAGCAGCTGGAGCGGGCCACGGTCTACAAGATCACCGCCACCGCCAGCGACGCGGCCGGCCTGGAGGCCCACGAGAACTCCTCGTTCACCACCGTCTCCAAGGCCAACAGCTTCATCGGCAACTTCACGCCCGAGGACGGCTCGACCGTCGGCGTCGGCATGCCGGTCTCGATCAACTTCAACAAGGCGATCACCGACAAGAAGGCCGTCCAGAGCGGCATCACCGTCTCCTCCAGCAGCGGCCAGGAGGTCGTCGGGCACTGGTTCAACTCCCAGCGCATCGACTTCCGCCCCGACGACTACTGGACCGAGGGCTCCACCGTCACCCTCAAGCTCGACCTCGACGGCGTCGAGGGCGCCGACGGCGTCTTCGGCGTCCAGCAGAAGACCGTCACCTTCAAGATCGGCCGCAACCAGGTCTCCACCGTCGACGTCGCCACCAAGACCATGACGGTCACCCAGGACGGCAAGACGATCAAGACCATCCCGATCTCCGCCGGCTCCCCGGAGAACCCGACCTACAACGGTCAGATGGTGATCTCCGAGAAGTTCAAGGAGACCCGGATGAACGGCGCCACCGTCGGCTTCACGGACGACGACGGCAAGGGCGAGTACGACATCAAGGACGTGCCGCACGCGATGCGCCTGTCCACCTCGGGCACGTTCATCCACGGCAACTACTGGGGCCCGGACTCGATCTTCGGCTCCGCCAACACCAGCCACGGCTGCGTGGGCCTCAACGACGTGAAGGGCGCCGGCGACCCGAACCAGCAGGCCGCCTGGCTCTACGAGCACTCGATCGTCGGTGACGTCGTGATCGTCAAGAACTCCAAGGACAAGACGATCGCCCCCGACAACGGCCTCAACGGCTGGAACATGAGCTGGGCGGACTGGAAGGCCGGCTCGGCGGTCTGATCCCGTACGAGGTCTGCACCCGCACACGTACGACCGAGGCCCCCTCCCGCACCGGGAGGGGGCCTTCGCGCGTGTACGGGCCCCAGCCGGAAAGACCGGCTACTCCCGTACGTCCACCGGCTCGTCCACACCCCACTGCGCGAGCAGCCGCAGCGCGTCCGCCGACGCCGTCCCCGGCTCCGCGTGGTACGTCACGAGCACCAGGTCCGGATCGCCGCCCGCCACCTTCAGCGACTCGTACGCCAGCGTCATCTCACCCACCAGCGGATGCCGCAGCCGCTTCGTCCCGTGCCCCTTGTCGGCCACCGTGTGCGCCGCCCACAGCGAGCGGAACTCCTCGCTCTTCACCGACAGCTCGCCCACCAGCGCGAGCAGCAGCGGATCGTCCGGATAGCAGCCCGCGTACAGCCGCAGCACGCTCACGACCTCGGTCGCCTTGCACTCCCAGTCGAGATAGAGGGCCCGCGCGTTCGGATCGAGGAACACCATCCGGGCCATGTTCCGCTCGTGCGGCTCCCAGGCGGCGAAGTCGCCGAGCAGCGCCCGCGCCATCCGGTTCCACGCCAGCAGGTCGAGACGCCGGCCGAGCACCAGGGCCGGCACGGTGTCCATCGAGTCGATGAGGTGCGTGAGCCCCGGCCGCACCTGCTGGGGGCGGGCGATCGACGCCCGCTGCCGCTTCTTCACCGTCGGCTTCGCCAGGTGCGTCAGATGGGACCGCTCGGTGTCGCTCAGCCGCAGGGCGCGCGCGATGGCGTCCAGGACCTCCATGGACACGTTGCGGCCGTTGCCCTGTTCGAGCCGGGTGTAGTACGCCACCGACACGCCCGCCAGCTGCGCCAGCTCCTCGCGGCGCAGCCCCGGCACCCGCCGGTGCCGCCCGAACTCGGGCAGCCCGACGTCCTGGGGCTTCAGCCGGGCCCGCCGGGAGCGCAGGAATTCGCTGAGTTCTGCACTGGGGTCCATACGACCCCATTATCGCCGCCGGGCCCGGCCGCCGGACGTACGTTCCTGACCCTGCCAGTGGTAGGCACGCCGGTCGTAGGCAGAACAGGTGGCTGGGTGATGTCCGAGCGGTCCGGCAGGCTCGAGGACATGACCACGAACGTGACCACCGTCCCCGCCTACGCCGCACCCGCCGCCAACGCCCCCCTCGAGCGCACCACCGTGCCGCGCCGGGCCGTCGGCGAGCACGACGTCCTCATCGAGATCAAGTACGCCGGCATCTGCCACTCCGACATCCACCAGGCGCGCGACGGCTGGGGCGAGGGCATCTTCCCGATGGTCCCGGGCCACGAGATCGCCGGAATCGTCACGGAGACCGGCCCCGGGGTCACCAGGCACAAGGTCGGCGACCGCGTCGGCGTCGGCTGCTTCGTCGACTCGTGCCGCGAGTGCGCGTACTGCGAGCAGGGTCTGGAGCAGTACTGCACGCAGGGCGGGACCGGCACGTACAACGCCCTCGACAAGAACGGCGAGCCCACCTACGGCGGCTACTCCAGCCACATCGTCGTCGACGAGAACTACACCCTGCGCATCCCCGAGGGCATCGCCCTCGACGAGGCCGCCCCGCTGCTCTGCGCCGGCATCACCCTCTACTCGCCGCTGGCCCACTGGCAGGCCGGCCCCGGCAAGAAGGTCGCGATCGTCGGCCTCGGCGGCCTCGGCCACATGGGCGTCAAGATCGCGCACGCGCTCGGCGCGGAGGTCACCGTACTCAGCCAGTCGCTGAAGAAGCAGGAGGACGGCCTGAAGCTGGGCGCCGACCACTTCTACGCGACGAGCGACCCGGAGACCTTCACGAAGCTCGCCGGCTCCTTCGACCTGATCATCTCCACGGTCTCCGCGCCGCTGGACTTCGGCGCCTACCTGAGCCTGGTGAAGACGGACGGCGCCCTGGTGAACGTGGGCGCCCCCGAGGAGCCCGTCGCGCTCAACCTCTTCTCCCTCATCGGCGGCCGCAAGACCCTCGCGGGCTCGATGATCGGCGGCATCGCCGAGACGCAGGAGATGCTCGACTTCTGCGCGGCGCACGGCCTGGGAGCCGAGATCGAGGTGATCGACGCGGACCGGATCAACGAGGCGTACGAGCGGGTCATCGCGAGCGACGTCCGCTACCGCTTCGTGATCGACGCGTCGACGATCTGACCGACCTGACGCACGCGGCTGCCGGGGCATGACCTCCGGGGTAATCGACCCCGGGCGCCATGCCCCGGCACCCTTGCGTCATGACCGCATACGCCATCGGAAACCTGCAGCCGAAGCCCGTCCTCGACGACGAGGTCTTCACCTACATGGACCGCATCCAGGCCACCCTCGACCCCTTCGGCGGCCGCTTCCTCGTCCACGGAGCCCCCGAACGCGAGGTCAAGGAGGGCGAGTGGCCCGGCGCCCTCGTGATCATCGGCTTCCCGACGTACGAGGACGCCCGGACCTGGTACGACTCCGAGGCCTACCGGGCCCTGATCCCCCTGCGCACCCGCCACATGACCGGAGACGTCCTCCTGATCGACGGCGTACCGGAGGACTACGACCCGGCGACGACCGCCGCGGCACTGCGCGCCGCGTCACACGGGACGGCCTGAGCGGAGTTCGAGCCGGTCGCCGCCGAAGCCCGCGCGGAAGCGGTCGTCGTGGGAGACCGCGACCACCGCGCCCGCGAAGACGGCGAGGGCCTCCTCCAACTCCTCCACCAGGGAGAGCGCCACATGGTTGGTCGGCTCGTCCAGGACGAGAAGATCGGCCGGCCGGGTCACGAGGCGCGCCAGTTCGAGCCGGCGCTGCTGGCCCACCGAGAGCCGGGCCACGGGCACGGTCAGGTCCTCCTCCCGGAAGAGACCGAGGGCGAGCAGTTCCTCCGCGTGTTCCTCGGGCAGACCGGGCCGGCCCGCCGCGTACGCCGTGAGCAGCGGCTCGGGGGACGGTACGGCGGGCAGCTCCTGGGCCAGGTGGCCGACCCGGCCCGGCCGGACGACGGTGCCGCTGTCGGGCGGAAGGTCACCGGCGAGAACCCGCAACAGGGTCGTCTTCCCGGCTCCGTTGGGCCCGGAGACGAGGATCCGGTCACCGGCGGAGATCCGGAGCTTGTCGATCCGCAGCCGGTCACCGACCACGACGTCGGAGAGCTCGACGAGCACGCCGTCGGCGAGGGGGAGCACCCCGCCCGGTCCGGGACCGGCCGGTCCGGGACCGGCCGGAGCCCCCGTGGCGACGGGCCCGGCCGTCGGGATCCGGGCGGTGAACCGGAGCGGCTCCGGTGGGGCCGGTACCGGTGACCTCCGCAGCTGTTCGAGCCGTACCCGCGCCGCCCTGACCTGCCCGGACAGTTTGTTCTCGTGCGAGCGGCGGTGCTTTCCGAAACCCTGCCGGGGGTCCTTCCCCGCCCCCGCGAGCCGCTGCCCGGCCGAGGCCACGAGCTCCTCCGCGCGGGCCAGCTCCTCCCGCCACTCCTCGTGCTCCCGCACCCGGCGGCGCCGGGCCGCGGCCTTCGCCACCCGGTAGCCGGCCCAGCCGTCGCCGTACCGGGTCACCGCGCGGGTGTCCCGGTCGACCTCCAGGACCGTCGTCGCCATCCCTTCCAGGAAGCCCCGGTCGTGGGTGACCGCCACCACCGTGCCGCGGTGGGCGCGCAGCCGTTCCGTCAGCCAGTCGGCGGCGGCCCGGTCGAGGTGGTTCGTCGGTTCGTCGAGGAGCAGCAGTTCGGCGCCGGAGGCGAGGACGCAGGCGAGGGCGAGCCGTGACCGCTCACCGCCGGAGAGCGTGCCGACGTGGCGCCCGTACGGGACGTGACCGAGGCCGAGCCCGTGCAGGGCGGCGTCCACGGCGGCGTCGGCCTGGTAGCCGCCGCGCTCCTCGAACCGGGCGGCCAGCTCGCCGTAGGCGAGGAGCTCCTCGGGTCCTGCGGTGCCGAGCGTCTCCTCGGCGGCCCGCATCTCCCGCTCCATGGCGCGGAGTTCGGCGAGCGCCGCGTCGACGACGTCCCGCACGGTGTGCTCGGGGCCGAGGCCGAAGGTCCCGGCGAGCGTCTGCGCGAGATGCCCGACGCCGCCGGGGAAACGGACGGTCACCTGCCCGCTGTCGGGCACTTCGACACCGGCGAGGAGCCGGAGCAGCGTGGACTTCCCGGAGCCGTTCTCGCCGATGACGGCGGCCTTCTCGCCGGGGCGGACGGTGAGCGTGATCTGTTCGAGGACGGAGCGGTCCCCGAAGGACTTGGAGACGTCGTTCAACGTCAACTGGGCGCGGTCGCGCATGGGATCTTTCCCTGAGGGCTGGGGGGCGTTCGGGCCGGGAAACGGAACACCGGGACCACCACTGCCGCGCCCAGGAGGCGCCGGATCAGCGGGTCAGACCGTGTCCGCGGCCAAAATCAGAGAAAGAAGTAGAACGAACCCATGCCCCCGAGTGTAGTCAGCGGGTACGGGAAAACGCCGTCGCGCAAGCGAGGAGCTCTGCGAACCGCAGCCACTGCGGGAGGGGCACGTTCAGCGGCGCGTACCCCGGAGTGACGTGGCGGCGGATGCCTGCGACCGTATCGGCCAGTTCGACGGCCGACGCGTCCCGCGTAGGGTCGTCCGGCCGCCCGAGGGCGGTGAGACAGGCCGCCCCGCAGGCGTCGAGGCGCCCGTGCGGGTCCGCGAGTCCCCGTGCCCGGTCGTCGGGGAGCAGCGAGGGATCGGAGTGCGGGATCCGGAGGAACGCCGCCCGGCGGTCCGCTACGGCGGCGACCAGCCCCAGGCGCGAGGGCGCCGTCGTGGAAGGCCAGGGGGGCCGCCACGGTACGAAGACAGGGGCGCCCCCGGGAACGCGGAGACCGGCCGCCTTCTCCGCGCGGCGGCGGACCGCGAAGGCCGCCACTTCCCGCAGCCTGGCCGCGCGGCTCGCCTCCAGCGTGTCGAGCGCGCGCAACAGCGCCGCCGGGTGTGCCGTCGGGCGGGCGGCAACTGCTCGTCACGCGCCCTGCGCGCGTAGGTCCCAAAGCTCATTCGGCGATTCCGGGCCCGTCAGTCGTCAGTCGTCGGGCTCAGCTGTCTTACGGGTTCAGTACCCCGAGGGGTGTGCGGACAGCCAGGCGGAGTGCCGGTCGCTCATCCGGTCACGTTCCTCGGGGGTGGCGAGGATGACGTCGGCGCCACCGTCGTACGGGTGGTGGATGCGGGAGAGCCCGGTGTCCGTCATGAAGACGCCGGGCAGGTTGTCGTCCGCGGCGGCGCGGAGGAGTGGATCGAGGCAGCCGCGTCGCCAGCGGCGGCGGTCGGCGTAGAAGTACCAGCGCGTGTGGAAGTCGGGATCCGGGTCGTCGGTGTCGTCCAGGGTGGTCCACAGCGTGCCCTCCGGGTGGAGGGCAGCGCGGTGGGCCGACCAGTCCGTCGGCTCGGAGGGGTCCGCCCAGTCGGTGGTCACCACGTACACGTCTCCGCCCGCGTAGAGCTCGTCGAGGACCGTGTTGTACCGGTCGAGGAGGACCGCGTACTCGGCCTCGTCCTCCGCGTAGCGCTTCGACTCCGGCAGGCTGTGGAAGCGCACCCAGCGGCTTCCGTGCACCGTCTTCAGCTCCCAGGGCAGCACCGGCCCGGCAGGCCTGTGGGCCTGCCAGAGCCGGGTCAGCCGCTCGTGCGCCGGGTCGGGCAGCAGGACGCCGCTGCTCACTCCGCAGGCGCCTCGGCGACACCGATCGGGCACGAGACGCCCGTACCGCCGATGCCGCAGTACCCCGCCGGGTTCTTGTCCAGGTACTGCTGGTGATACGGCTCCGCCGGGTAGAACGGGCGGGTCTCGTCGGCCGGGAGGATCTCGGTGGTGATCGTGCCGTGGCCCGAGCCCGTCAGGACCTTCTGGTAGGTCTCGCGGGACGCCTCGGCCGCCGCGGCCTGGGCGGGGGAGTGGGTGTGGATCGCCGAGCGGTACTGGGTGCCCACGTCGTTGCCCTGGCGGAAGCCCTGGGTCGGGTCGTGCGACTCCCAGAACAGCTTCAGGAGGCTCTCGTACGAGACCTTCGACGGGTCGAAGACGACGCGGACGGCCTCGGTGTGGCCGGTCAGACCCGAGCAGACCTCCTCGTACGCCGGGTTCACCGTGTAGCCGCCCTGGTAGCCGACGAGGGTCGTCCAGACGCCGTCGGTCTGCCAGAACTTGCGCTCGGCACCCCAGAAACAGCCGAGGGCGAAGTCGGCGACCTCCAGGCCCTCCGGGTACGGGCCGAGGAGCGGGTTGCCCAGGACGGTGTGGCGCTCGGGGACGGTGAACTCGGGCTCGGGACGGCCGCGCAGGGCCTGCTCGGGGGTGGGGAGGACGGGGGTGCGGGACAGGAACATGCTGCATCTCTCCTCGACGGTCGGCAGTGGACACAACAAGGAGGCGGGGGGAAACCTTCCCCCCGCCCTCGCCGTCCCACGGGCACGGGCTCAGCGCGGCAGCGTCGCCGGGCTGCCGCCGTTCGCCTCGTACCCCGCCACCGCCAGGTTCCGGAAGACCGTGAACTCCGCCGCCGGGTCGCCGCTCAGCGTCCACGGCACCGCGCCCACGTGCCCGTCGACCTTCACCAGCTGGTGCATGGCCTCCGACCAGCGCTCCGACCGCACCAGGAACCAGACGAGCAGATGGCGGACGTGCGCCAGCATCGGGTCGTCGGGCCGGGCCGAGTGCACCGCGTACAGCGCGCCGTCCATCGCCTTCGACACCACCGCCGTACGGAAGAAGTCCTGGACGAGCACCACCTCCGGCACGTGCTCGTACACCGCGAACAGCGGCAGCGCCGCGAGCAGCGAACCGCGCGGGGCGCGCGCCGCCGCCGTCGTCGCGAAGTGGTCGGCCTCCTCGCGCGAGCCGTGCCACTTCTCGCACCAGTAGTGGAGGGCCGCCAGGTGGGCCCCCATGTGCTGCGGCGCCCGGTCGATGACCCGCGCCCACACCTGGTCGAACTGCTCGTGGCCGTAGCCGAGGCCGCGCGCCACGGCCAGCTGCGTGATGTACGGGACGGGGTCGCCCGGAGCGAGCAGCGCCGCCTCCTCCGTGACCTTCCGGGCCTCCTCCAGGATGATCCGGAAGTCGTCGGTGCCGGCCGCGGAGGAGCGCCAGGCCTGCTGCACCAGGAACTCCGCGTGGACGGCCGCGCCGCCCGCGTCCTTCGGGGCCTCCGCCCGCCAGGTCCGCAGCCACGCGCCGCCCACGCCGGGCCGCTCCTGGAGCTCCAGGGACGCGGCGCCCGCGAAGGCCTGGACGCGCTGCCAGCGCACCTCGCCGTCCTTGTCGGTGGCGGCGAGCAGCCGGGACGCGGCCCGCCAGTCCTGGGTGGCCTGGACGACGTCGAGGACGTGCAGGAGCTCGTCGTCGGCGCCCGGCAGCCGTACGTCCTGGTCCTCCTGCCGGACGAACCCGTACGCCTCCGGGTCCGCCGCGTCCGGCGAACCGGGCGCCGCCAACCGGATCCCGCCGCCCCGGCGGCGCAGCAGGTAGGGGCCGAGGACGCCGAACAGCAGCCCGAGCGCGATCAGGAACCAGAGAATCTCCATGGTGTCCATTGTCCAGGACACCCGATGAGACGATCGCGGCGCCGGGGGGTGCGCGGCACTACGCTCCTGAGCATGAGCGACCAGCACTCCCACCAGAGCTTCGAGACCCGCGCGATCCACGCGGGCAACACCGCCGACCCGCTGACCGGCGCGGTCGTCCCGCCCATCTACCAGGTGTCCACCTACAAGCAGGACGGCGTGGGCGGACTGCGCGGCGGTTACGAGTACAGCCGCAGCGCCAACCCGACCCGTACCGCCCTCGAGGAGAACCTGGCGGCCCTGGAGGGCGGCCGGCGCGGTCTCGCCTTCGCCTCAGGGCTCGCCGCCGAGGACTGCCTGCTGCGCACGCTCCTCGCGCCCGGCGACCACGTGGTCATCCCGAACGACGCCTACGGCGGCACGTTCCGGCTGTTCGCGAAGGTCGTGGAGCGCTGGGGCGTGGACTTCTCGGTGGCGAACACCTCGGACATCGACGCGGTGCGGGACGCCGTCAACGACCGTACGAAGCTGATCTGGGTCGAGACCCCGTCGAACCCGCTCCTCGGCATCACCGACATCGAGGCCGTCGCGGGCGTGGCCCGTCAGGCCGGCGTGAAGCTCGTCGTCGACAACACCTTCGCTTCGCCGTACCTCCAGCAGCCGCTGGCGCTGGGCGCGGACGTCGTCGTGCACTCGCTCACCAAGTACATGGGCGGGCACTCGGACGTCGTCGGCGGCGCGCTTGTGACGGCGGACGAGGCGCTCGGCGAGGAGCTGGCGTACCACCAGAACGCGATGGGCGCGGTAGCGGGTCCCTTCGACTCGTGGATCGTGCTGCGCGGCATCAAGACCCTCGCCGTGCGCATGGACCGCCACAGCGAGAACGCGGAGAAGATCGTCGAGATGCTGACCCAGCACCCGAAGGTCACCCAGGTCCTCTACCCGGGTCTGCCGGAGCACCCGGGGCACGAGGTCGCGGCCAAGCAGATGCGGTCCTTCGGCGGCATGATCTCCTTCCGCGTCGAGGGCGGCGAGGAGGCGGCGGTCGAGGTCTGCAACCGGGCGCGGCTCTTCACGCTCGGTGAGTCGCTCGGCGGCGTCGAGTCGCTCATCGAGCACCCGGGCCGGATGACCCACGCGTCCGTCGCGGGCTCCGCGCTCGAGGTCCCCGCCGACCTCGTCCGCCTCTCGGTGGGCATCGAGAACGCCGACGACCTGCTCGCCGACCTGCGCCAGGCGCTGGGCTAGTAGCCCGGTCGTACGGTACGGAGGCGGCCGTACGGTACGGAGGCCCCGGGGCCGACCGCGACAAGGGGTCCCGGGCCCACCGCCGGACCCCGAGCGCCCCAGAACCCCGGGGCCCCCGCCGCCCAGGCCCCGGGCCGAGGTCTTCCAGAGGCGCCCGCCCGGGTCCTGGCTGCGGGTCCTTCGGCGGCGTCGTCCGGGTCCTTCAGAGGTGTCCTCCGGGTCCCGGCGGCGGGTCCTCCGGCCGGGCCCTTCAGGTGCCGGGCATCGGGTCCTTCATCGAGGCCCGGACCTCCTCGCGGAGTTCGAGTGTGTCCGTGTGTTCGTGCACGGAGACTGCGTGCGCGACGGCCGCCCGCAGAAGCTCGTCCTCCTCGCCCGACATGTAGAGCGAACAGCCGGAGACGCTCGGTGTGTCCCGGCAGTCGGTTGCTTTCCTGGCCATGACGACCTCCAGACGGGCCCCTGCCTTCAGGTTAGGCCCGTTCTCACCACCCTTCGAGCGGTGGCGTCGTCTCCGCCGGCGGGGCCTCCCAGGGCCGGGCCGCCGTCGCCCACACCGTGAACACGAGCACGGCGACGACCAACAGGGTCCACAGCAGCCGTCGCGCCACCCGGTCGCGGCGGGCCCGCCGGGCCCCGTGCCTCGCGGCCCGTGCGGCGAGGTCCGCGGGGACGGGCGGGTGCGGGGTGTCGAGGAGCCGGCGGACCGCCTCCTCCTTGTCCTGGTGGCGGGTCACGCGGCCGTCCCCCGGGGCGTGTTCTGCCGCCGGGCGGCCCGGCGCGCGTCCTCCGGGGGGCGCCCGTTCCGCTCCCGTTCGGCGGCCCTGAGGGTGGCGACCGAGCGGGCGCAGACGGCGCGGACGCGTGCTTCGGGCAGTCCGAGCAGCGCTCCCACCTGCTCCTCCGCGACGCCCTCGTACAGCCGGAGGACGACGACGAGCCGTTCCCGCGGGTGGAGGGCGGAGAGCAACCCGCCCCGGCCGGCGCGGTACCGCCAGGCGGCGCGCGCGAAACGGACGGCGAGGTCGCGCCGGGTGAGCTCGTACGGGTCGTCGTCGCGCAGCCGGTCCCACATCGCGTACGTGTGCGCGAGGGCGGCGGTCAGCAGGGCCTGGGCGTGCGGGTTACCGGTGCGGGTCTCGGCGGTGAGCAGGGTCGCGGCGTGCAGCAGCCGGCCCGCCGCCCCGGCGACGAACGCCTCGAACTCACTTGTGCGGTGGGCGCGTTGGGCGTCCGGTCCGCTCTGCTGCTCTCGCACGTCCTCATCTGAGGACAGCGCGGGTGCGGGGTCAAGAGGTCGGCGCGGACTCGCCCGTCCCCTCGGCCGTGGAGGCGTCGGCGGACGGGGCCGACGACGGGGCCGACGACGGGGCCGCGGACTCCGCCGCAGGGTGGCCCGTGTGCGCCGACTGCCGTGCCGACAGGGCGGTGTTGAAGCGGGTGAGCAGGGTGCAGAAGGACTCCCGCTCGGCCGGCGTCCAGCCCTCCGTGACCTCCGCCATCAGCTGGCGGCGCGAGGAGCGGACCTCCTCCAGGCGGGCCAGGCCGCGCGGCGAGAGCTGGAGGACGACCGCCCGGCCGTCCTCCGGGTGCGAAGTGCGCTTCACCAGGCCGGTGTCGACGAGCGGGGCGACCTGGCGGGTGACGGTCGACGAGTCGATGCCCATGCCCGCGGCCAGCGCCTTGACGCCCATCGGGCCTTCCTGGTCGAGCCGGTTGAGCAGGAGGTAGGCGGCGCGGTCCATCGAGTTCCGCAACTGGCCCGTGCCGCCGAGGCGGGTCTGCTCGGCCCGGCGGGCGAAGACGGCCACCTGGTGCTGGAGGGCATCGAGGAGACCGGGGTCGAGCGCAGTCGTCATGTCCTGAGACGTGGGCATGGCTGTGGGTCTCTCTCGTGCGGGGGTGGTCGGTCGGTGGGGGACAGAGTACGCGGCCCCGGGGAGGTCCGTACCGGGGCTGCGCAAACCGGTTGGGGCCCCTGTCCGCCGGGCGGCCACGAGTGCCGTGAGCTGCGAGACTTGCTGTCATGAGCTTCCGTACGCCAGACCCCTTGCACCGGCTGATGCTCGACGACGTGCGGGGGGCGCAGAAGATGTTGTCCGGGGTGGCCCGGATGACCGCGATGGAGGGCAGTCGTCATCTGTCGTCGCTGGTGGGGGCGCCGGTGCACCTCAAGTGCGAGAACCTCCAGCGGACCGGTTCCTTCAAACTGCGCGGGGCGTACGTACGGATCGCCGGGCTGCGGCCCGAGCAGCGGGCCGCCGGGGTCGTCGCGGCCTCCGCCGGCAACCACGCGCAGGGTGTCGCGCTCGCCTCGAAGCTGCTCGGGGTGCACGCCACCGTCTTCATGCCGGTCGGCGCCCCGCTGCCGAAGGTCGCGGCGACCCGGGAGTACGGCGCCGACGTCCGGATGCACGGCCATGTCGTGGACGAGACGCTCGCGGCGGCCGAGCAGTACGCGCGGGAGACCGGTGCCGTCTTCATCCACCCCTTCGACCACCCCGACATCATCGTGGGGCAGGGCACGGTCGGCCTGGAGATCCTGGAGCAGTGCCCGGAGGTCCGGACGATCCTCGTGGGCGTCGGCGGCGGCGGTCTCGCGGCCGGCGTCGGACTCGCCGTGAAGTCGGTGCGCCCGGACGTGAAGGTGATCGGCGTGCAGGCGGAGGGCGCGGCCGCCTATCCGCCCTCGCTGGCCGCCGGGCACCCCGTGGTCGTCGAGTCCCCGGTGACGATGGCCGACGGGATCAAGGTGGGGCGGCCCGGTGACGTGCCGTTCGCGCTGATCCAGGAGTACGTGGACGACGTCGTCACGGTCTCCGAGGACGCCCTCTCCTCGGCGCTGCTGCTCTGCCTGGAACGGGCGAAGCTGGTCGTCGAACCGGCGGGCGCCAGTCCGGTGGCGGCCCTGCTCAGCGACCCGAAGGCCTTCCGGGGGCCGGTCGTGGCGGTGCTGTCCGGCGGGAACGTCGACCCGCTGCTGCTCCAGCGCATCCTGCGGCACGGCATGGCCGCGGGCGGCCGCTACCTGAGCCTGCGGCTGCGGGTCACGGACCGGCCGGGGGTCCTCGCGACCCTGCTCGCGGTCCTCACGGTGGCCGACGCGAACGTCCTCGACATCAGTCACGTGCGGACCGACCCGCGGCTCGGCCTGACGGAGGCGGAGGTCGAGCTGCACCTGGAGACGAAGGGCCCGGAGCACTGCCGGGAGGTCGCGGACGCGCTGCGGGACGCCGGATACACGGTGCTGGGCTGACCGGTACCCGAAGCCCGGCCATGATCATGTGGCGCACGTCACCAATTCACTGGGCGGGGCGGGCCCGCTGATCCTAGGATCGGTGGGGCAAACGCCTCCTCTCCCAGGAGAACCCACATGCCAGGCGCGATCCATGCCGAGGGTCTGGTGAAGACCTTCGGCGACGTACGAGCTCTGGACGGCGTGGACCTCGACGTGCCGGAGGGCACCGTCCTCGGTCTGCTCGGCCCGAACGGCGCGGGGAAGACGACCACCGTGCGCGTGCTGACCACTCTCCTCCAGCCGGACAGCGGGCGGGCCGTCGTCGCCGGCATCGACGTCCTCAAGCACCCCAACGAGGTGCGCCGCTCGATCGGGCTCTCCGGCCAGTTCGCGGCCGTCGACGAGTACCTCACCGGCCGTGAGAACCTCCAGATGGTCGGGCAGCTCTACCAGATGAAGGCGAAGGCCGCGAAGGCGCGGGCCGGTGAGCTCCTGGAGCGCTTCGGCCTCGCCGACGCCGCCGACCGTACGGCCAAGACGTACTCCGGAGGCATGCGCCGCCGCCTCGACCTCGCGGCGGCCCTGGTCGTCTCCCCGCCGGTGATGTTCATGGACGAGCCGACCACCGGCCTCGACCCCCGCAACCGGCAGGCCCTCTGGGAGGTCATCAAGGAGCTCGTCGCGGGCGGTACGACCCTGCTCCTCACCACCCAGTACCTGGAGGAGGCCGACCGCCTCGCCGACGACATCGCCGTCGTCGACCGGGGCAAGGTCATCGCGCGCGGCACCTCCGACCAGCTGAAGGCGCAGACGGGCGGCGAGCGCGTCGAGGTCGTCGTCCACGAACCGGAGATGATCCCCGGCGCCCGGGACGTCCTCGCCCGCTACGGCGTGGCCGGCGACGGCCGCGGGGAGGTGTCGGTCGAGAACCACACCCGCAAGCTCATCGTCCCCGTCACCGGCGGCGCGAAGCTCCTCGCCGAGGTGATCCGCGACCTGGACGCCATCGGCGTGGAGATCGACGACATCGGACTGCGCCGCCCCACCCTCGACGACGTCTTCATCTCCCTCACCGGCCACGCGGCCGAGCGGGACGAAGGGGACGAGAAGGAGGTCGTCACGTGACCACCACCCTTGAGGGCCCGGGCCGCCTGGCCCCGCGCCCGCGCGGCGGAGTCGTCCAGTCCGCCGGCGACTCGCTCGTCATCGCCCGCCGCAACCTGATCAGGATGTCCCGGATCCCCGAGATGATCATCTTCGGGCTGATCCAGCCGATCATGTTCGTGGTGCTGTTCAGCTACGTCTTCGGCGGCTCCATGCAGATCGGCGGGACGACCTCTCCGGCCGTCTACCGCGAGTTCCTGATGGCCGGCATCTTCGCCCAGACCGTCACGTTCGCCACGGCGGGCGCGGGCGCGGGCATCGCCGACGACATGCACAAGGGCCTCATCGACCGCTTCCGCGCCCTGCCGATGGCCCGCGGCGCGGTCCTCACCGGCCGCACCCTCGCCGACCTGGTGCAGACGACGCTCACCCTGTTCGTGCTCGCGATCGTCGCCCTGCTGGTCGGCTGGCGCATCCACGAGGGCGTCCCGAAGGCGCTCGGCGCCTTCGCCCTCCTGCTCCTCCTCGGCTACGCCTTCTCCTGGATCGGCGCCCTGATCGGCCTCTCGGTCCGCACCCCCGAGGCCGCGACCTCGGGCGGACTGATCTGGCTCTTCCCGGTCACGTTCATCTCGAACGCGTTCGTGGACTCCAGCAAGCTGCCGTCCTGGCTGCAGACCATCGCCGAGTGGAACCCGTTCAGCGCGACGGTCCAGGCCTGCCGGGAACTCTTCGGCAACCCCGGCGTCTCGACGTCCGACGCCTGGCCGATGCAGCACGCGGTGTGGGCGTCGCTCATCTGGTCGGTGCTGATCATCGTGGTCTTCCGGACGCTGTCGGTACGGAAGTACCGCTCGGCGACGGCGTGAGGCCTGCCCTGGCCGGTACGGGTCAGGGCAGGTAGGCGGAGACGACGAAGCCGTCGGGGAAGGTGGCGAACACCGCCCCTCCGGCGGCGATCGCCTCGCCGGGCGTCTGCACCGTGACGCCGTCGGGCAGGTTGGGGTCGTATGTCTCCACGTCGTCCCGGCCGGCGGGTCCGGAGGCCGGATACGACGCCACCCACCTCGTGCCCGTGGTCACGACCCGGTCTCCGGCCAGGTAGACGCGGTTCGCGGAATGGCCGTCCGCCCGCCACCGTTCCCGGCCGCTCTCCAGGTCGTACGTGACGACCGTGTCGCCCGCGCTGACGACGGCGACGAGGCCGTCCGCGCTCACCGCGGGCCCGGCCGTGACGCCGCTGCCCAGGGTGTGCCGCAGCCGGAGCGTCCCCGGGTCGAGCACGCCGACGGTGCCGTCCTGGCGGCCGGAGCAGAGCACGCTCCCGCTCTTCTCGTGCACGGTGAAGTCGGCGCAGTACTCCGTCCCGCGCGCCGCCACCTCCCCCGTACGGGCGTCGAGGGAGACCGGTGTCGTGCCGACCGGGACGAGGACCCGCCCGGCCGCCGCGACCGGCTTCTCCGGGAGGCCGTCGAGCGGTGACCGCCACAGCTTCTCGCCGTCGGCGAGCCGTACGGCGGTGACGAGCCCCGTCCGCTCGTCGCGCCTGTTGACGTACGTGGAGTAGAGGACGCCGTCCAGGAGGTCGGTGCCCTTCACGGCCCAGTCGGCCCCCGGCGCCGGGATCCGGCCGCGCTCCCGGCCGTCGTCGAGCCCGTACGAGACGACCCCGTCGGGTCCCGTCACGTACGCCGTGTCACCGACGACCGCCGGGTACTGCGGACCGCTGCGCAGCCCCTCGCCCCGGCCCGGCACCTTCCACAGCTGCTTGCCGTCCGCCGCGTTCAGACCGGTGACCGCGCCACCGTTGCCCGGGCAGACCAGGACCTTCGGGGAGAGCGCGCACGCCCCGCCGCCCGGCTCCACCTCCGCCGTCCAGGGCGCCCAGCCGGCCGGGCGGGACGCGCGGTCGGTCCCGGCCCCGCCGAAGTCGTTGGTGTGGCCCTTGCCTCCGTACGGCAGCATCACCTGGCTCAGCGTGGCGGGAGTCTGGTTCGCCGGCGCGCCGGCGGAGGTGCTCGCGCTCGGCCCCGCGACCCCACCGGCGTCCGCACCGCCCTGCCCGCCGTTCCGGTCGAGGAGCACCACTCCGGCCGCCGCGACCACCGCCACCGCCACCGCGCCCGCCACGACCGCGCCCCACGGCCGGCGCCGCTCGACGGTGGCGTCCGGGAGCACCGGCCGGTCGCTCATGGCCGTGGGGGAGTACGGCACGACAGGACCGAGCGTCGGCAGATCGGCCACGCCCGCCCCGGAGGCGGCTGCCTCCCCGGCCCGCCTGGCCGCCTCCCCGGACTCGGCGAGCAGCGACAGCACCCCGCCGGGCCAGGGGAAGACCTCGGGCGGCTCTCCGCCGCCGAGCAGCTCTGCCAGCTCGGCCGCCGACGGCCGCTCCGCCGGGTCGCGCCGCAGACAGCGCGCGAGAACGTGCCGCAACTCCTCCGGAACCGGGTCCAGGTCGGCTTCCGCCCGGCTGATCCGGAAGATCACGGCCGCCATCTCGTCGTCGTGGAACGGCCCCCGCCCGCTCGCCGCGAACGCGAGCACCGCGCCCAGACAGAACACGTCCGACGCGGGCACCACCGCCCGACTCCCCACCAGGTGCTCGGGCGACATGAACCCGGGCGAGCCCACGACAAGCCCGGTCGAGGTCAGCGCCGTCGCCTCGAAGGCCTGGGCGATGCCGAAGTCGATCAGCTTGGGCCCGGCCGCGCCGAGCAGCACGTTCGCCGGCTTCAGGTCCCGGTGCAGCACCCGCACCCCGTGCACGGCGTCCAGGGCGCGGGCGAGCTCGGCACCCAGGGCCCGTACGGCCCCGACGGGCAGCGCCCCCGACCGTACGACCGCCTCCGCGAGCGAGGGTCCCGGCACGTACTCGGTCGCCAGCCACGGCGAGGAGGCGTCGGCGTCCGCGTCCACGAGCCGTGCCACCCCGGGCCCGTCCACGGTCCGGGCCGCCGCGATCTCGCGCCGGAACCGGGTCCTGAAGTCCCCGTCGACCTCCAGGTCCTCCCGTACGGTCTTCACCGCGACCATCCGGTGCGGATCGGCCGTCGGCTCGTCGGCCCGGCAGGCGAGATGCACCTCGCCCATGCCGCCCGCGCCGAGGCGGGCGAGCAGCCGGTAGGGGCCGATGAGCCGAGGGGACTGCCCCGCGGGCAGGGATTCCAGCACCGAAAAGGTCCTTTCGGGACGTCACTGGCGGACGGGCGGCACGCGGGTGTGATCACCCGGGTGCGATCACTTGGGGAGCGCGACGGACGCGACGGCGCCCTTGTCGTAGACGACGTACGCGATCCCGCCCACCGGAAGGACCTCGGGCTCCCGGACCCGCTTGCTGATCGTGTAGCCGTACTCGAGGTCGAAGTCCTCCTCGGCGACGCGCGGCCCCGGCGCCCCCGGTACACGGGTGACCTTGAGCCCGTCCGGCGTGCCGTCGGCGCCGAGCCGCACGGTGTAGAGCGAGGAATGGTCGGCGTACACGACCTGGTCGCCCGCCAGCAGGGGCGAGGACCAGCTCTGGGCCAGGCCCGACGGAGCCGCCACGGACGGGAAGGAGGCCCGCTCCTCGCCGGTGCGCGGGTCGAGGATCCGCAGGCCCTTGTCCCAGCTCACGACGGCGCGGGGCCCGACCGCCGTGGGCAGGGCTGTGCCGAGCGCGCCGGGCAGGGACCCCTTCGGGGCGAGGGTACGGGCGTCGAGCAGATGCAGGGCGGCGTCGGCCCCTTCCCCGACACCGGCGCAGTACGCCGACGTGCCGAGCACCTTGAGCTTCTCGCAGGCCTTGGCGTCCGGCTCGACCTGCCCGAGCGGGGTGCCCTTCCTGCCGTCGTACGCCACGAGCCCGCCCTGACCGAGGGCGTAGACGACCCCCTGGGCGTGGGCCACCGGCTCGTACGCCTTGCGCTCGGCGAAGGAGATGACCCCGTTGGTGAGCTCCTTCGACCAGAGCCGCTCCCCGTCGGCCAGGGAGAACGCCGTCAGGGCGCTCCTGACCCAGTCGACGTCCTCCACCACCGCCGTCGCCGCGAAGACGATCCCGTCCGCGACGAGCGGCCGGGTCTCGAAGGAGGCGCCCTGCGGCCCATGGGCCGGCTTCTCCCAGCGCACGGCACCCGTCCGCGCGTCGCGCACCTGGAGGGAGCCCCCGGCGACGAGGGCGACGCTTCCGCCGTGGACGGTGGGACGCGTGGCGGCCCCGGCCGTGAAGGGGAAGCCCCCCTTGGGGCTCAGATAGGTCTCACCGGGCGTGTCCGCCGCCCGCGGAACGTCCCACAGCTTCCTCCCGCTCGCCGGGTCCAGCGCCTCGTACCGCCCGTCCGTCGTCCGGCATACGAGCACCTTCTCGCCGGCCGAGCAGCCGAACGCGGGCGCGGTCAGCTTCGCCCGCCAGGGCTTCCAGCCGGCCGGCCGCTGGGCCGCGTTCTGCGGGACGACGCCCGAGGCGTCGGCGAGGCCCCGGTCGTCGACGCCGGGGACGCGGGGCGCGGCGGCCGGGGCGGCCTTCGCGGGGGCCCGGGGCGGCTTCCCGTCCTCCGGCCACAGCAGGTACGCGCCGAGGCCGCCGGCCACGACCGCGAGGGCCAGCGCGGCGGCGAGAGCGCGTCGCCGCCGCGCGCGCGGGGGAGCGGCGGGCGGTGCGACGGGCCCGAAGGTCGGGACGGAGTGCAGGCCGGGGGCGGCCGGGGTGACGACCGGACCGGCCGCCGGCGCGACCTCCAGGAGCGGTCCGCCCGAGGCCACGAGCCGGGCGAGCTCCGTCCCGTACTCGCCGATGTGGTCCCGTACGCCCTCCGGCCACGGGAAGACCTTCGGAGCCCCGCCCCCGAGCAGCTCGGCGAGCGCCTCGGGGGTGGGCCGGGCCGCCGGGTCCAGGGCCAGGCAGGCGGCGACGGTCCCGCGCAGCTCGTCCGGCACCCGGCTCAGGTCGGCCTCGGCCTGGCTGACGCGGTAGAGGACGGCGGCGAGCGGCCCGTCGCCGAAGGGGTCCTCGCCGGTCGCCGCGTAGCAGAGCAGCGAGCCGAGGCAGAACACGTCGGAGGCGGCGGTCACCCGGCGGGCGCCCGCCACGTGCTCGGGGGACATGAAGGAGGGGGTGCCGACCATCAGGCCGGTGGCGGTCATGGTGGTCGCGGTGTCGCTGCGGGCGATGCCGAAGTCGATGAGCCGGGGTCCGTCGACGGAGAGCATCACGTTGCCGGGCTTGAGGTCCCGGTGCAGGACCCCGGCCCGGTGCAGGTCGGCGAGGGCGCGGGCGACGTCGGCGCCGAGCGCGCGGACGGTGGCGACGGGGAGGGCGCCGCCGCGCCGTACGGCCTGCGAGAGGCTGGGCCCCGGGACGTACGCGGTGGCCAGCCAGGGCACCTCCGCGTCGGCGTCGCCGCCGAGCGGGGCGGCGGCGTACGGGCTGTCGACGAGCGCGGCGACCCTGATCTCACGGCGGAAGCGGTCCCGGAAGGCGGGGGAGCCCGCGACGTCCTGCCGGACGGTCTTCACGGCGACGAAGGTCCCGGCCACGGGCCCGGCGGCGGGGCTGTCCGTGGGGCTGTCCGCGGCACCGTCCCGCCCGAGGAACACCTCCCCCATGCCGCCCGCGCCGAGCCGCGCGAGCACCTCGTACGGTCCGATCCGGCGCGGCGTGTTCCTGCGCAGCGGTCCCAGCACTTCGCCCCTCCCCCTGGTGACGTGACGTCAGGTCCGCATCATGGCATGTCCGCCGCAAAGCGAAGGGCCGGACCCCCGAGGGGTCCGGCCCGGCGCGTGGAACAGTGGATCAGGCGTCTCAGCCGGTGTACGGCTTCGCGCTGAGGATCTTCACCGCGGCCTTCTTGCCGTTCGGCAGCTCGTACTCGGCGTCGTCCCCGGCCTTCTTGCCGTTGACGCCGACGCCGAGCGGCGACTGCGGCGAGTAGGTCTCGATGTCACCGCTCGCGTACTCGCGGGAGGCGAGCAGGAAGGTCATCGTGTCGTTCTCGTCGCCGTCGAAGGCGATCGTCACGACCATGCCCGGCTCGACGACACCGTCGTCCGCGGGGGCCTCGCCGACCTTGGCGTGCTGGAGCAGCTGGGTGAGCTGGCGGACCCGGAGCTCCTGCTTGCCCTGCTCCTCCTTGGCCGCGTGGTACCCGCCGTTCTCGCGCAGATCGCCCTCTTCGCGTGCGGCGGCGATCTTGGCGGCGATCTCGGTACGCGCGGGACCAGACAGGTACTCAAGCTCGTCCTTGAGCTTGGTGTACGCCTCCTGGGTGAGCCAGGTGACGTTGTCGCTGGTCTGGGTCACGGGTGCTCCTCGTAGGTACTGGGGATACAAAGCATCGCCCTACACGGGAAAGCTTGCGTCCCGGGTGGGCGAAACCACGAGCCTAACAATCAGTGGCGAAAAGCGGGAGGACATAACCATCAGGGGTGGCGTCTTCCCAGGTCACCGTGGTGACTCGCCGGGACTCGACACCCCGTCCCTACCCACCGCTACCTGGCCGTACACCCGATGAGCTCGGCACTGGTCGCGTGGGCGGTCGTACGCAGCGAGAAGACGCTGTCGACCCGGGTGGCGGGGTCGTCGATCCGGACGTCCTTGCGGGCCACCTCGGCGCCGTCCTCGGACCGCGAGCGCAGCGTGCAGACGCCCACGACGCCCTCGTCCTTGCGGACCTCCAGGTGCACCTGCACCTCGGTCGCGCTCACCACGTCGAACTTGATCATCTCGGCGCTGATCCTGCTGTCGACGACGTAGTACCAGCCGAACCAGCCCATCAGGCCGAGGAAGAGGACGCCGAGCACCGCGCCCGTGATCTTGAGCCTGCGGTCCGCCGCCTGGTCCGCGGAGCGTCCGTAGCGCCCCTCGGGCAGCTGCTCTCGCGCCGCGCTCATGATCGGTCCTCTCGAAGCCAGGGGGTGGCGGAATTTTCACTCCCCCGATTCCGTCACTATAGAGACCACCCTCCGCGTCGAATCACTGAGGATCGAGTCTTGACTGAGCAGCTGCGACTGATGGCCGTTCACGCCCACCCCGACGACGAGTCGAGCAAGGGTGCGGCCACGATGGCCAAGTACGTGTCCGAGGGGGTGGACGTCCTCGTGGTGACGTGCACGGGCGGCGAGCGGGGCTCGGTCCTGAACCCCCGGCTCCAGGGCGACCCCTACATCGAGGCGAACATCCACGAGGTGCGCCGCAAGGAGATGGACGAGGCCCGCGAGATCCTCGGCGTCTCCCAGGAGTGGCTGGGCTTCGTCGACTCCGGGCTCCCCGAGGGCGACCCGCTGCCCCCGCTGCCCGAGGGCTGTTTCGCCCTGGAGGACGTCGACACCGCGGCCGGGGCGCTCGTCCGCAAGATCCGCTCCTTCCGTCCGCAGGTGATCACGACCTACGACGAGAACGGCGGCTATCCGCACCCCGACCACATCATGACCCACAAGATCTCGATGGTGGCCTTCGACGGCGCGAACGACGCCGTGAAGTACCCGGAGGCCGAGTTCGGCCCGGCCTGGCAGCCCCTGAAGCTCTACTACAACCAGGGCTTCAACCGTCCCCGCACCACCGCCCTGCACGAGGCGCTGCTCGCCCGCGGCCTGGAGTCCCCGTACGGGGAGTGGCTGGAGCGCTGGAGCGAGTTCGAGCGCAAGGAGCGGACGCTGACCACCTTCGTGCCGTGCGCCGACTTCTTCGAGACCCGTGACAAGGCCCTGATCGCCCACCGCACCCAGATCGACCCCGACGGCGGCTGGTTCCGGGTCCCGATGGAGATCCAGAAGGAGGTCTGGCCGACGGAGGAGTACGAGCTCAGCAAGGCGCTGGTGCCCACCTCCCTCCCCGAGGAAGATCTCTTCGCGGGCATCCGCGACAATGCCTGACATGAGCGCACACCTGGCACTGACCCAGCTTGTCCCCTTCGCCGCCGAAGAGCTGGACAAGAACAAGGTGACCCCCGGCGTCCTCGGCTTCGTCGTCTTCGCGGTCCTGGCCCTCGCGGTCTGGCAGCTGATGAAGTCGATGAACCGCCACATGGGCAAGGTCTCCTTCGAGGAGGCCCCGGACCCGTCGGCTCCCGCGGCCGCGGAGCCCGGCAAGGCGGCGCCAGGGAAGTAGCGGTAAGCCGCCGGCTCAGGGCCCCGGGACCTCCCGGGGCCCTGAGCCGTACCCGCCCGTAGAACGGCCGCGGCGCTTCGTCCCCGCCTCCCGCGCCGCACTCCTCGTCCACACGGCCGCGTACCCACAGCCCCTCGGCTCCGGCCCGGGGGCTGTCCCGTGTGCGGGTTCCTCTCCCAGAGCTTCCGCTTTCGCGAACAAGCGCCCCGAACAAGTGTCCCGCGCGATGTGCGTCGCGCGAGGGCGCGGAGCGGTCGACCGGTGTCCCGCCCGGCCTCCGCGGGGGCTCGCGCCCTACCGAACGTGTGCCCTTCGAGATCACGTCCGATGGCGTTCATCTGTCGAATAGCGCATCAGGGTGATCAGCCGGAACCAATCCATTTTCCGGTAGTTGATCAGCGTGCTTCGGTAACGGAGCATTCCAGGGCCCTCCAGCTCAAGAAGGAAAATCTCGTGATCAAGAAGGTTCTCGCCACCGCGGCAGTTGCGGCCTCCGTCGTCGGCATGTCCGCTGCCACGGCGACTGCGGCGGCTGATGACGGCAACAGCACCAACGTCATCGGCAACACGTCGAAGCAGGCCATCGGCAGCAACTCCACCGGTGGCTACATGAGCCCGAACTTCGGCCTCATCAACGGTGGCGTCCTGCACTGCTTCGACGTCCAGGACGTCACGGCTCAGGTGCCGGTCATCAACCTCGTCTCCGTCCCGATCGACGACGTTCTGAGCCCGAAGCAGAACATGACGTGCACCCAGAACTCGGTCGAGCAGCAGCAGAACAACCCGCTGTCGGACCTCGTCGACCTCCTGGCCGACAACGGCAACACCGACGTCAGCTGACGTCAGCTTCGTCGCTGAGCGGCCCCGCCCCTTTCGCAGTTCCCCTGCGAAGGGCGGGGCCGCTCCGCCGTAACGGCGCCCCGACCGTTTGACGCCCCCGTGGCGCACGGACGGGGCGCAGCCGTGTGCGCGAGGATGGGGAGCATGCCGAACAAACTGGCCCATGAGACGTCCCCGTACCTCCTCCAGCACGCCGACAACCCGGTCGACTGGTGGCCGTGGTCGCCCGAGGCGTTCGCCGAGGCGCGCCGTCGCGACGTTCCCGTGCTGCTCAGCGTCGGTTACAGCAGCTGCCACTGGTGCCATGTGATGGCCCACGAGTCCTTCGAGGACGACACCACCGCCGCCTACGTCAACGAGCACTTCGTCGCCGTCAAGGTCGACCGCGAGGAGCGCCCCGACGTCGACGCCGTCTACATGGAGGCCGTTCAGGCGGCCACCGGCCAGGGCGGCTGGCCGATGACGGTCTTCCTCACCCCGGACGCCGCACCCTTCTACTTCGGCACCTACTTCCCGCCCGAGCCCCGGCACGGCATGCCCTCCTTCCGTGACGTCCTCGACGGCGTCTCCCGCGCCTGGACCGAGCGCCGCGACGAGGTCGGCGAGGTCGCCGGCAACATCGTCAAGGACCTCTCGTCCCGCTCCCTGGCCTACGGCGGCGACGGCGTCCCCGGGGAGGAGGAGCTGGCCCAGGCGCTCCTCGGACTGACCAGGGAGTACGACGCGACCCGCGGCGGCTTCGGCGGCGCGCCCAAGTTCCCGCCGTCGATGGCGCTGGAGTTCCTGCTGCGCCACCACGCTCGCACGGGGGCCGAGGGCGCGCTTCAGATGGCCGCCGACACCTGCGCGGCGATGGCCCGCGGCGGCATCTACGACCAGCTCGGCGGCGGCTTCGCCCGCTACTCCGTGGACCGCGACTGGGTCGTGCCCCACTTCGAGAAGATGCTCTACGACAACGCCCTGCTCTGCCGGGTGTACGCGCACCTGTGGCGGGCCACCGGCGACGACCTGGCCCGGCGGGTCGCGCTGGAGACCGCCGACTTCATGGTCCGCGAGCTGCGCACCGCGGAGGGCGGGTTCGCCTCGGCGCTGGACGCCGACAGCCCCGTCGAAGACGGAGGGGAGCCCTCCCGGGACGAAGGCTCCGGCGGGGACGAGCGGCACGCCGAGGGCGCGTACTACGTCTGGACACCGGAGCAGCTGACCGAGGTGCTGGGCGAGGAGGACGCCCGTGACGCGGCCCGGTACTTCGGAGTGACCGAGGAGGGGACCTTCGAGGAGGGCGCCTCGGTCCTCCAGCTCCCGCGGGACGCGGACCCGGTCGACGCCGACCGGATCGCCTCGATCAAGGAGCGGCTCCTCGCCGCCCGCGCGCGGCGGCCCCGCCCCGGTCGCGACGACAAGGTGGTCGCCGCCTGGAACGGCCTCGCGATCGCCGCCCTCGCCGAGACCGGCGCCCTCCTCGATCGGCCTGACCTGGTCGAACGCGCCACTGAGGCCGCCGACCTGCTCGTTCGCGTACACATGGGAGAGGGCGCGCGGCTCTCCCGGACCTCCAAGGACGGCCGGGTCGGGACCAACGCCGGAGTGCTCGAGGACTACGCGGACGTCGCCGAGGGCTTCCTCGCCCTCGCCGGTGTCACCGGCGAGGGCGTGTGGCTGGAGTTCGCCGGCTTCCTTCTGGACATCGTGCTCGACCAGTTCGTCGCCGAGGGCGGGGCGCTGTACGACACGGCCCACGACGCGGAGACCCTGATCCGCCGACCGCAGGACCCCACCGACAACGCGACCCCGTCCGGCTGGACGGCCGCCGCCGGAGCGCTCCTCTCGTACGCCGCACACACCGGCTCGGAGGCCCACCGGGCGGCCGCCGAGGGCGCACTGGGCGTGGTCAAGGCCTTGGGGCCGCGTGCTCCCCGCTTCATCGGCTGGGGCCTGGCCACGGCGGAGGCCCTGCTCGACGGGCCGCGCGAGATCGCGGTGGTCGGCCCCGCCGGGGACGACCCGGCCCGCGCCCTGCACCGCACCGCCCTGCTGGCGCCCGCGCCCGGCGCGGTCGTCGCCTTCGGCACCCCTGACAGCGACGAGTTCCCGTTGCTCAGGGACCGCCCGCTGGTGAACGGGGGAGCGGCCGCCTACGTCTGCCGGCACTTCACCTGCGACGCGCCGACGACGGACCCGGCCGAGCTGGCACGCAAGCTCGGCCGCTGACGGCGCCCCGCGCCGGCCCGGACCGGCACCGGCCCGGAGGGTTACGCGCAGACGAGCGAAGCGCCGCCGGCCGGCCGGTACTCGGCCTGGGGGATCTCACTGGACGGGGTGGGACGGGCCGGCGGCAGCGGCTCGTCCGCGCGCAGCCGCGCGAACACCTCCTCGGCGTGCGCCACGTTCCAGGCGACCGAGGACCCGGCGCCCTGGACGTTTTCGAAGCGGAGCACGGGCACGGTCGCGAACTCCATACGGTCCGGGGTGAGGTTCCGCAGGCGCATGGCGAGGAACATCAGGTCCAGGGTGGAGAGACCGCGCCGCTCCGCCGCCGTCGTCCCGCTCAGCACCGAGGCGAACGTCATCAGCTTCACCGGGTTCCCCAGCAGGTCCGAACGCACCTTCCGCAGGGCGTTGACGACGAACTGCTGCTGCTTGCGGATCCGCCCGAAGTCCATCTGCCCGTCGGCGCGCCGCGAGCGCACGTACTGGAGGGCCTCTCCGCCGCCGACGTTCCTGGTGCCCGGCGCGAGGTCGATGCCGGTGACCGTGTCCTTCAGCGGCTCCTTGGCGCAGATCGGCACGCCGCCGTCCAACTGGTCCACGGCGTCCATGAACCGGCGGAAGTCGATCTCCAGATAGCGGTGCACGGGGAGCCGCGTCGCCCTTTCGACGATCTCCATCGCGTACGACGGCCCGCCCTCGGCCCAGGCGCTGTTGAGCTTCGCCGCATGCGCGTCGTGCGCCGCGCCCGACCGCCGGTCCCGGTGGCCCGCGGGGAACTCGGTGAGCGAGTCGCGCGGCAGCCCCAGCACGCTGACCCGACTGTTGTCGGCGGAGACGTGCACCAGCATCATCACGTCGGTGCAGCCGCACTCCTTGCCACCGAGCAGGTACGCCTCCTTCTCCCGCGCGGTCACGCCCTTCCTGGTGTCGAGACCGACCACCAGGATGTTGAGCCCCTGGCCCGGGGACGGCAGGGTGGGGGACGGCAGGGCGGCGGGGCCGGCGGCGAGCGCCCCGGAAGCGAGGGCGACGAGCGCGGCGACGGCAGGCACGAGTCGCCGCGGGCGCGTGAATTTCCTGACGGACACGGGCGTACACCACCGGAGCTCGGGAATGTGGACCCGCACTGTAAATCGATTTCCGTCGCACACAGGTTCGCGACGCGGCATCGGCCGGTCGAATCACTCTCGTGCGGGGTCTGTGGAATGATGTGGGAACCACACCGGATGGGAGGGAAAGATGGCGCCCGATCCCGGCAAATGGGAGCGGATGGCCTTCATTCCGAAGAGCCGTAATGTGGTGGAACCGCCACCCGCCGACCGAGATCCGTTCCCCCTGTACTCCTCGCTGGTACAGCGATGGGCCCTGGAGGGCCGCACGGTGCCGGGAGTCCCGGATCGCGAGTGGGAGCGGCTGATCAGGGCGCCGATCTGGCCGCGCTGAGCCGAAATGTGCGGCGTCCGGCGTAATTCGGTGAATGCGATGGAGTGAATACCGTCGGTCCCGAGATGCGCCCGGCCCGCTTCCAGGGAATGGTGCTCGGTGATGTGCGCAGCGGAAGCCGGGGGCATGAAAATGCGCCCCGCGTGATCACGAAATCCGTGGATAGTCTTCCGCCGCAGAAAGGACGCAGACGAAATGAAGTGCAAGAAGGCCGCGGCCGTCGTCGCCGGAATCATCATGGCCATGGGTGCGGCGTCGCCCGCCTTCGCGGACGCGGAGGCGGAGGGTTGGGCCGTCGGTTCGCCGGGCCTCCTTTCCGGGAACGTCGTCCAGGTTCCGATCCACGCGCCGATCAACGTCTGCGGCAACTCCGTCAACATCATCGGTCTGCTGAACCCGACCGCCGGCAACGTCTGCGTCAACGCCGACTGACGCCTGCGCGCCCTCACCGGGGCGCGACCTGAGGGGCCGGACCCGGAAGGCGTTCATCACGCCGGCCGGGCCCGGCCTTTCGTCATGTCTCCGCACGAGGCAGGACGTCCGGACACGGCCCTCGCGGCCCTCGATCAGCGCGGCGTCGGCTTCGTCGCGCGGCACGCCTCCTGGGAGGGAGTACGGGCCGCCGGCGGGGACAGGAGCGCGGTCGCCGGGCCGGTCGCGGGCCGAAAGCCTTCGGGCCGACCGGCCCGGCGGAGTGCCGGAAGTCCCTTGCGCAGGGCGTGGCGTACCCAGGCCCAGGTCATGGCGAGGCCGGGCGCGGGGTCGTCGGCGGCGAACCAGGCCGTCTCCACGCGCCGCGTGGGGTCGGCGGACTCCGTGGCCGGTATCGCGTCCGTCTCCGTACCGCCTTCGACGCCGTACCGCGCACCGCCCTCGATGTCACGTTCCGCGTCCGGGCGGTGGCGCGGGGAGGTGAGCACGGCCAGCGCCGCGTAGTTCTCCACCACGAACCGGCGGCCGTACGCGGGGGAGCGCGGTGGAACCCGGCGCCCGGTCAGGTCCAGATGCATGGCGCGGACGACGTCGAGACCGTCACGGTCCGCGAAGAGCCGGAACTGGGCACCGGGGCGCGGGTTGAAGTCGATCAGGTGGTACGTGTCCGTCGACCGGTCGAGCCGGAAGTCGAGATCGACCACGCCCCGGTGGTCCAGCGCGGCGAGCAGTTCGCGGGCGATGCGCTCGACGGCGGGATTCGGCGTCCATCGGCCGACCGCGGTGAGCCCGGCCCCGTGCGGCCACGAGCGCTCCTTGCACCCGGTGGCGGCGGCGGAGCAGCGGCCGGTGGAGTCCGCGTACCCGTGGAAGAACCAGTCCAGGTTCCGCCCCGCCGGCAGCAGCCGCTGGAGCAGCAGCCGGCTGCCGGCCTGCGGGGTACGGGCGTACAGCGCGCGCACCTCGGCGAGTGAATGCACGATCGACGTACTGCGCAACCCGCTTCCGGCCGGAAGCAGCCAGGGGCGGCTCCACTTGGCGACGACCGGCAGCCCGAGCGACCACGCCATGGCGGCCGCCTCGTCGGCGCCGGTGGGGACCTCGGTACGGGGGTGGGGGAGGTTCAGGGCCCGGCAGGTCTCGGCGAGGGCCACCTTGTCAGCCACCCGTAGAAGCCGCTCGGGCGTCTGGTCGGGCAGCAGGTACCGGCCCGTGAGCTCGGTGCGGTGCTCGGCCAGCGCGAGGGCGGTGACGTCGTCCATGGGGACGAGGAGCGCGGGCCCGGAACCGGGGAGCCCGTCGGACAGCGTCAGCAGGAGACGGGCGAGCTCGGCGGGGGAGGGGGCGTCGGGGCTCAGGTGGACCTCTCGGACGTAGCGCGAGCGGGCGACGGGGCTGGTGAGCGATTCGATCACCGCGTGGACCGGAACGCCGGCCCGCCCGAGGGACCGGGCGGCACCGAGCGTGCCGTGATGAAAGGGATTCCGGTCGAGACGTACAAGGAGCGCGGGGACGCCGGTGTCAAAACCCGGCACGGCATGTCCTCCTCTCGAGTGCCCCAAGTGGGGGATGAAATCCACCAATGGACTACGGATCAGATCGCCACCGCGTTCACGGTTGGCTTATTAGGAATACTTTCTGAACATCGGATTGATGGCTCATCAAGTGGTGCGGGACGAGAAGGAGTGGCCATGGCCAGTGGAAGACGGAAAGTATCGAGAACCTGGTGGGGGGTGTTCACCGCGGGGCTCCTCGCCTCGGGTTCGGTCGTGTTGTCCTCTCCGGCGCACGCCGCCGAATCCCTAACGACCGAGGCCCCCGAACCGACTCTGTCCAGCGCGATGGGCGCGTTCCTGGAATCCGGCCCCGTCGGTGTCAGCCGCATCGGCCAGCTGGAGCGGTGGCTCGGCGGCAGGGAACTGCGGGTCGGGCACACGTACCTCCCCGGCGACCTCTGGTCGAACATCGAGGGCCCCCCGGGGTTCCTGGACGCCTGGGCGGACTGGCGCAACGAGCGGGAGGACCGGCTGTTCGTCCTGAACGTGCCGATGCTGGAGCGCAACGAGGCCAGGGTCTCCGACCAGGAGGTCCGCAGGCAGCTCCGGCTCGGCGCCTCGGGGCACTACGACCATCACTTCAGGGCGCTGGCCGAACGCCTGGTCGGCCTGGAGGCGAAGGACACCGTCATCGTCCTCGGGTGGGAGATGAACGGCACCACGTACACCCATCGGTGCGCACCGGACCCGGCGGCGTGGAAGGAGTACTGGAACCGGATCGTCACCGCGATGCGTTCCGTCCCCGGCCAGGAGTTCCGCTTCGACTTCAACCCGAGCCGGGGCAGGGACGCCGTTCCGTGGACGGAATGCTATCCGGGTGACGGCGTGGTCGACGTCATCGGAATGGACTCGTACGACCAGCCGTCGGGGTCCAGTTTCGATGACCACGTCAACGAGCCGTACGGGCTGCGCAAGCAGGTGGAATTCGCGGCCGAACACGGAAAGCAGATCTCGTACCCGGAGTGGGGGCTCTTCCGGAACGGGGACAATGCCGAGTACATGCGGCGCATGATCGAGTGGATGCAGCAGCACAAACCGCTGTACCACACGATCACCGACTACTGCCCGCACGGCGTCTGGCAGTGCGACGACAATCCGAAGTCGTCACAGGTGTTCCGGCAGATGCTGTACGGCGCAGAACCCGAGGTGCCCGAGGTGCCGGAGGTGCCGCCGAAGCCGGAGCCGAAGCCGGAGGTGCCGCCGAAGCCGGAGCCGAAGCCGGAGGTGCCGCCGAAGCCGGAGCCGAAGCCGGAGGTGCCGCCGAAGCCCGAGACCGACTGCTGGAGCGTCAACCTCGGTCCCTGGATCGAGAGCTGGCTCGGCGGGCCCCTCTGCATCGACAAGGGCGGCTCGAAGGACGCGATCGACGACGTCGTCGATGCCGTCGACATCAACGACATCGACGACACCGAGCCCTGGGAGGAGATCATGGACAGCGAGACCTGGCCCTTCTGATCACCCGGGGTCACCGCGGCGGCGGAGTTCATCCTCCGCCGCTCGGCCGCCCGCGCAGACGTCCGACCGCCCGCCCCACCCACGCCCGCTCGCGCGCCTGCCGCGCCAGCAGGCGCCGCCCGTCCGCCGCGCCCGCCCGCAGCCACAGCAACGGAGCCGCGACCCGCCCGGACAGCATCAGCCGCTGGTTCGACACGGTCTCCGGCCGCCAGTGCCGCTTGTACGGTTCCGTGCCCCGCAGCATGCTCAGCGTCGCGCGCCCGCTCGCGCTGGTCTCGCGCGCCCCGTGCCGCAGCAGCATCGTCGCCACATCGACCTTCCGAGCCCGCAGCACCGGATCCGCGCCGTACAGGTAACCGCCCGCGAGCCGCGGCGACATCAGGGTGAGGTCGGCCGCGACCACGTCCCCGGCGAGCCGGAACTCCGTCACCCGCGCGTCCCCGCGCTCGACCATCGGCCGGACCGCCCGCGCGAGATGCTGCGCGAACCGGTCACTGGTGTGCTCGGCGGTCACCCCCCGGCCCTCCCACTGGAGCTGGTGGAGCCGCAGCAGCCGTTCCAGCGCCGCAGGCACCTCCTCCTCGGTCACGACCCGCTCGTCGATGCCGAGCGCGTCGAGCTTGCGCAGCTTGGCACGCACCCGCTGGGCCTTGGCCGACGGGATCCGCTGGAGCAGGTCGTCCATCGGCACCGCCGGCAGCTCCAGGCAGAGGGAGTCGGCGAGCCGTCTGCGCGGACCGCGCCAGCGGCCGAAGACCTGTTCGGCCGCCGCCCCCGGCCGCACCTCGCGCAGGTCGATCACCGCGCCGCGCGCCGCCCGGGCCAGCGCCCCGGCAAGGACGGGGACCGCGTCCGGGCAGGAGTCGTCGAGGAGGACGTCGGTGAAGTCGGTGATCGCGCCGCCGAGCTGGGTGAGGACCGGGAGCGGGCCGGGGGCGCGCATCAGGGGCGCCGCCGCGACCAGTCCGCCGTCCTCCCGCCGTACGAGCACCACGCGCAGCGCGCCGGGTCTGCCGTACGACACCCACCACGAGTGAAGCCACGCATGGGACTGGAACGGGGTCGCCGTCGAGCAGCGCGCGTACAGCGATCCCCACCGGTCCGCGAGTTCGCCGAACTCCGCGTCGTCCCGGCAGATCTCGGCCCGCAGACCGCCCGCGCCCGCCGTGCTCACACCGTCTCCGGTTCCGGCCGGTGCTGCGCGCCCGCAGGACCGGGGACGGCGGCGGGCTGCCGCGAGTGCCGCGCCTCGGCGCGCGCGGTGCGCCCGGGGCGCACCAGGAGGGCCAGACCGGCGAGCAGACCGCCCGCGCAGCCGCCGACGAGCGCCGAGAGCGGCGCGGACGGCGAGACCGGCGCGGAGGGCTTGGTCGCCCGCGAGAACTGCACCACCTTCACTCCCGTGCTCCCCGAGACGTGCGAGCTGTTGAGGACCAGGGCGCGGGCCACCCCGTCGGCCATGGCCACCGCCCGGGTCGGCTTGGCCGCCCGCGCCGTGATGGAGATCATCGGCGCGTCCGGGCTGGTGGCCGCCTGCACGTCGGAGCGCAGCGTCTGCGCGGAGACCCCGGCCCACACCTGGGCGTCGCCGGTCACCGCGATGTCGGTGGCGACCCGCCCGTACGCCTGGGCGAAGCCGAGGGCCGCGGCCGGGTCCGACTTCCCGGCCGGCACCACGATGACGTAGCTCGTCGCCGCGTACTCCGGAGCCTTCAGCGCTCCGTAACCGCCGCCGAGGGCGACGCCCGCAAGGACGGAGGCGGGCAGTGCCCACCAGCGGCGCGGGGTCCGCAGAGCCTTCGGGAGGGGGGAACGGCGTGACGGCGGCGGGCCGGGGTTCGCGGAGCTCACCGAGCTCGCGGAGCCGGGAGAGCTCGCCGAGCGTGAGGAGCGTGAAGGGGTCATCGGGTGTCTCGCTTCGCGGGGAGAGGGGCGCCGTGAACGGCCTGTTCGTAGAGCGACAGCAACTGCCGTGCACTGTGGGCGATGTCGTAGCGGGATGCCGCGGCGGGCGCCGGGAGCCGGGTGAGCCGGGCGTCCCGGATGCCGTGCAGTGCCGAGGCGATCTCGATGACCGACCCGCCGATCCGGCGGGCGCCCGGGGCCGCGTCGGGCGGCAGGTCGTCGATCGCCGGACACGCCACGTACAGCACCGGCAGTCCGGCGGCCAGCGCCTCGACGACCGCCAGGCCGAACGATTCGTCGGGGGAGGTGGAGACGAAGACGTCCATCGCGGCGAGCAGCGACGGCAGGCCGGGACCCCCGGCTCCCTCAGGTGCCGGGTCCTCGCAGGCCCCTGTGAACAGCACCCGGTCGGCGGCCCCGCACTCACGGGCCAGCGCCGTCAGCCGCTCGTGCTCCTCGCCCTCGCCGACGAGGAGCAGCCGCGCCTCCGGCACCGACGCCACCGCCCGTACGAGACGGTCGAATCGCTTCGCGGGCGCGAGCCGCCCCACCCCGCCGACGACGAACGCGTCCCCGGGCAGACCGAGCAGCTTCCTGGCGAGCCGTCGGCGGTCCTCGGTGTAGCCGAATCGGGCCGTCTCGATGCCGTTGGGCACGACGCGGATACGGGACGGGGCCACCCCCCACCCCTCCAGCCGGCGCGCGACACTGGGGGAGACGGCGACGGTGGTGGTGCCCAGGCGTTCGCCGACCAGATAGAGGGCGCGGGTACCGGCGGACAGCGGGCGGCCCTCGATCTGCGTGTCGCCGAGGGAGTGCTCGGTGGCCAGGACCGTACGGACCCCGGCGAGGCGGGCGGCGATCCTGCCGTACAGGTTCGCCCGGTAGAGATGTGTGTGGACGAGGTCGTACCGGCCCCGGCGGATCAGTCCGGTGAGGCGGGGCAGTGCGCCGAGGTCGCGGTTGCCGGCCATACCGAGGTGGGTGACGGGGGTGCCGTCGGCCTCGATGCCGCGGGCGACCGCGCCCGGGTTGGTGAGCGTCACGACCTCGGCGCCGACCGGCAGGTGGCGCAGCAGCAGCCTCAGCTGCTGTTCCGCGCCGCCGATGCCGAGGCCGGTGATGACGTGCAGGACCTTCATGAGGCGTCCGCTCCGACCAGCCGCTGCGGGGCGGGCACCAGATCGGCGGGACGACGGCGGCGCAGCGGGTGCAGGACACGCTTGGCGGTGAGGCGCCAGGCGGCGTCCCGCTCGTCGATGTGGATGCGCGGCAACGCGTGCGCGCTGGTCAGCGGGCCGGGATCGATGGCGCAGGCGTGGCGGTAGCCGGCGGCCCGTACGGCGCGGATCGTGCGGGCGTCGACATGGCCGTACGGGTAGCAGAATCCGTCCACGGTCGTCCCGGTGAGGTCCTCCAGGAGGGCGCGACTGCGGCGGGTCTCGTCGGCGAGGGCCGCGTCGTCGGCGGCGGGCAGCGAGACGTGCCGCAGGCCGTGGGAGCCGATCTCCATGCCGGCCTCGGCGGCGCGCAGGATGCCGTCCTCCGTCAGCAGCGGCTTGCGCGGACCGTCCCCGTCCCAGGTGTTCGCGCCGCCGAAGCGGCCCGGCAGGACGTAGACGGTGGCCGTGAACCGGTGGCGGCGCAGCAGCGGCACCGCCGATTCCAGGAAGTCCGCGTATCCGTCGTCGAAGGTGAGTCCGACCAGCCCCTTCGCGCGGCCCGCGACCGTGGCGGCGAGCAGTTCCCGTACCGAGACACCGCGCAGCCCCCGGTCGCTCAGCCAGTGCAGCTGCCTGGCGAAACGCACGGGGGAGACGGTCACCCGGTACGGATCAATCGGTGTGTCCGCGATCGAGTGGTACATCACCACCCAGGGAGGCGGCTTCGGCAGCAGACGACGAATCGCGGGAGTGCGGGGCGCCAAGGCAACGGGCATGGGCGAGCCTTCGTGATGCGATGGGGGTGAGGGGCGGGATGTCGGGCGCGCGAGGCGCCAAGGCGGTGAAGAGCAGGAAGACGGACGCGGTGACCACGCTCGCGACGGCGAGCGAGAGGAGTGTCGGGCTCACGAAGGAGGCGCAGAACCAGCCGGCGCCGGTGGCCCAGGCGGCGGCCGTGGCCAGCCGCAGGAGCCCTTCGCCGAGGTAGCGGACGCGGACCGGGATGGACTGGCGGCGGGCGCCGAGCAGCAGCATCACGGCGGTGAGCGTGATGCCCAGCGCGTTGGCGGCGGCGATGCCGACCGCACCCCAGAGGCGGGCGCCGGGGATTCCGGCGAGGGCGGTCACGGCGAGCCCCGTGGCCATGGCGGCGGCCGGGTACCAGAGCGGTCGCGCGGCGGAGAAATAGCAGCGGACGAGGGTGCCGACCAGCGTCTGACCGAGCAGCCCGAGGGCGTAGACGCGCATGACGGCGGCGGTGGAGTCGGTGTCGGCTCGGTCGAACGCCCCCCGCTGGAAGAGGACTTCGACGATCTGGGGAGCGGCGGCGATCACGATCGAGGCGCCGACGAGTACGACGACGGCGGCCAGCAGCAGGTCGCGCTCGACCCGGTGGCGGGCGCCCTCGGTGTCGCCCGCGGCCATGGCGCGGGCGACGACGGGGAAGCTGACCGTGCACAGCATCAGTGAAAGGATCATCGGCATCTGCGCGATCTTCTGCGCGTAGTTCAGATGCGAGATGGCGCCCGCCGGAAGGGGGGAGGCGAGGAAGCGCTCGACGAGGATCTGGGACTGACGGGAGAGCGCGAAGGCGATGACGGGCGCGATGAGCCCGAGGACGAGCAGCCGCCCGTCGCCGGGGAGCGCCGTCGTCGCCGCCGGTTCCGATTCCGGTGGGCGACGCAACTCCTTCACCAGGTAAGGGGCTTGCACCAGGACCATCAGCAGACCGCCGACGGCGACCCCGGCGGCCGCCGACCGGACGCCGAAGGGCTCGCGGAGCACCACGACCGTGCCGATGATGCCGATGTTGTACGCCACGTAGATGGCGGCCGGTGGCAGGAAGCTGCCGTGGGCGCGCAGAGCGGCGGAGCAGTAGCCGGCGAGCGCGAAGGTCAGTACACAGGTCGCGGTCAGCCGGGTGCAGTCGACGGCCAGCCGGGGGTCGGCGAGACCGGGCGCGAGGGCGGCGACCAGGAGCGGTGCGGTGAGGACGAGGAGTCCCGCGACGGCGCTCACGGCGAGTGCGAGCCGGGGCAGGGTGGAGCGTACGAGGGAGAGGACCGGGTCACCGGAGAGGACGCCGCTCCGCCGTGCGAGGGCCCGGCTGAACGCGGGCACCAGGATCAGCGCCATCGCGTCCTCGATGAGCAGCGTCGAGGCGAACTCGGGCACGGTCCAGGCCACCAGGAAGGCGTCCGTCTCGGCGCCCGCCCCGAAGAAGTGCGCCAGGATCTGGTCCCGTACGAGTCCGAGCGCCGCACCGGCAGCGGTGAGTCCCGCGGTCACGGCGGCGGCCCGCGCGAGGAACCGGCCGGAGGACGGCTGTGGGCGGAGCCGGTGGCGGCCCCGGCCACCGGTCCCCGCCGTCCCGGCCCCGGGCGGTCCCGGAGCCGGAGAAGGCGCGGGAACCGGGGCCGGAGAAGGCGCCGGGACCGGAGCCGGAACCGTCACCGCGTCCGTGGATTCCGGCTCCCCGCCCCGGGGGTCACGCACGCTTCACCTCCGTCAGCGACCACCAGGCCGCCAGACCGAGGACCACCGACATCAGGACTGTGGAGGGGCCGCCGATGTCCGCGTAGAAGAAGTCGATGAGCTGCCAGGACAGCAGGCCGACCGCCACCAGCGCGCAGTCCGCGCTCCGGGAGCGCCGCCACAGCGCTCCCGCAAGGAGCGCCACCCAGCTGCCTGCCAGGGCGAGCAGCCCCACCAGGCCCTGCTCGCTCAGTACCAGCAGGTACATGTTGTGCGGGGAGAGCAGTGGCTGACGCCGGAAGTCGGCGCCGGCACCCGCCGTGTCACTGCCCGAGGACAGCGCCAGCGAGGCGTGGGAGTCACGGTACTGAGGGAAGCCCTTCAGCCCGACCCCCGTCACCGGCTCCGAACGCCACATCCGGCCCGCCGCCGCCCACATCGTGTAACGGTCCGTCACCGACTGGTCCGGCGCGGCCGTCACCTGCGTGATGCTGGAGACCCGCTCCTTCACCATCGACGAGCCGACGCCGAGACCGCCGACGAGGACCACGGCCAGCGCGCCCACCACCAGTGCCACCCGGCCGGCCCGCCGGAGCCCTGACAGCACCAGCTGGAGCGCACACGCCAGCACCGTCGCGATCCACGCGCCCCGGCTGAACGACACCACCAGCGGCACGCACAGCAGTCCCGCGCAGACGACCGCCGCCGTCCGCGTCCTTCCGCCGCCGCCCAGCGCGATCCCGGTGACGACGACGAGTCCGTACGACACGATCGTCGCCATGCCCATCACATCGGTCGGTCCGAACGTCCCGACCGCCCGGATGTCCTCCCCCATGTACGAGGCGCCCGTGCCGGTCAGGTACTGCACCACGCCGATCCCGCCCTGGAACAGAGCCAGAGCGACCAGCGCCCACGCGACGAGCGCGAAGTCCCGCCGGTCACGGATCGTCAGCAGCACGGCCGCCGGGACGAGCACGAAGACCTGTACGTAACGGGCGACGCCCGGCAGGCTCGCGGCCGGGTCGCTCGACGTGATCGCCGACAGGCAGATCCCGAGGACCGGCAGCCCGAGCACGACGGCCGCGCCCCGGGTCAGCGGGCGTGCCCCGCCGCGCAGGACCCGTACGAGGCAGACCAGCACGAGCAGCCCCGAGGCCGCGTCGGCGAGCGTGCCCGAACCGCCCGTGCCGCCCTCCGCACCGCCGGCGGACGGGACGAGCAGCAGGGCGATCACCGCGAGGACCGGGGACAGCGCCCCCGCCCGGCGGAGCGGGCCGCGTGTCCGCCGACGCGCCGCCACCGGCGAGAGCGCGGGTCCCGGCACGCGTACCGGTACGGCCGTCGCCATCATCAGCTCCCCGCGGGCCGGACGAGCCCGGCCGCGGTCCGCAGCAGAATGCGGACGTCCTGCCAGAACGACCAGTGGTCGATGTAGTGGTTGTCGAACCGGCAGCGGTCCTCGATCGAGGTGTCACCGCGCAGTCCGTGCACCTGCGCCAGGCCGGTCAGCCCCACCGGCATCCGGTGGCGGTCGACGTACCCGGCGTGGACCTTGCTGAACTGAGCGACGAAATAAGGACGTTCGGGCCTCGGGCCGACCAGGCTCATGTCCCCGCGCAGGACGTTCCACAGCTGCGGCAGCTCGTCCAGCGACGTCCGCCGCAGGAAGCCGCCGACCGCGCTCATGCGGCGGTCGTTGGCGACGTTCCACCGCGTCGCCGACTCGGTCTCGTCGGCCGGGCGCAGCGTACGGAACTTCAGCAGCGTGAACAGCCGCCCGTTCTGCCCCACTCGTTCCTGGTGAAACAGCACACCGGGCCCGTCCGAGAGCCGTACCGCCACCGCGCACAGCAGCAGCACGGGCAGCGCGAGCACCAGTGCCGGACCGGCCAGGGTCACGTCGAGGACGCGCTTCGCGGTCAGACCGCGCCGCTCGGCCGGCGGTACCAGACGACGGCAGGCGTACCCCCACAGGTGCTCACCCATCTGTCCGCCGTGCCGCTGCTCGCCCACCCGCCAGGTGGTGCACCCGTAGTGCTGGAAGAGCATCACCAGATCCGGGTCGTCGGTCAGGAACACCGCGTCGAGGACGGTGTTCTGGATGACGGCGCGGTGGATCTCCTCCGTGGTGGTCAGCACCGGCGGCCCCATCTCCCCGGTCGGCTGCGGCGAGTCGTCGCCCTGCCGTGTGCCGACGATCCCGACCGGCCGGATCCCGTACTCCGGATGCTGCCCGAGGGTGGCCGCGAACCGCCGCGCGGCGGCTGCCCCTCCGACGACCAGCGCGGACCTCGGATGCGCCCGTGCCGTCCGCCGCCCGCGGGCGTGCACCGCGCCGCGGAGCAGGCACACGGTGACGAGCTGCGTGGCGTACGCGGAGCAGAGCGCGGCCGGACCGATCGCGAGAGCCGGGGCGTACACGGCGACGGCGGCGGCCGCGGCACACCACGCGACGCCGACCCGGGCGGCCAGCGCGGGCAGCTCGTCCAGGACGGAGGCGAAAGGCCCCGGCCGGTACAGTCCGGCACGGCCGTTGAGTACGAGGACGCTCCCGACGACCAGCAGGAGCAGCCGGACCTCGCGGTGCGGCTCGGCGAGCGGTCCGGCCGCGAGCAGCACGGCCAGAGAGTCGGCCGCCACCAGTGGGACGGCGGCGAACCGCGTCCGCGCGGTCCGGCGCGGCGGCAGCGCGAGCCGGTCGGCGGCGCCGCGCCGCTGCGCGAGGGAGGCGAGTCCGGGAGCGTGGCTCCGGCTCGCCGGGGGCCAGGCCCCCGGCGCGGGAGGAACGCTGGTGCTTTCCGTGGTCACGGCGAGATCGGCTCCCTGCGCTCGGTGCACCGCACTCCGGCCAGCTCGCGGTACACGTCCGCGACGGCGGCGCCGGTGCGCCGCACATCGAATCTGCTGAGTACGTGTTCGTGGGCCTGGCGGCCCAGCGACCGCCGCAGCTCCGGCCGGCCGAGAAGGCGGCCGACGGCGACGGCGAGGGCGGCCGGGTCCCCGGGCGGGACCAGGCACAGGGGTTCGTGGCCCGGCGGCAGGCTCTCGCGCGCGCCGTCCACGTCGCTGACCACGACTGGACGGCCGCTCGCCATCGCCTCCAGGGGCGCGAGTGCCATGCCCTCCCAACGGGACGGCAGGACGACGAGGTCGGCCGCCCGGTACCAAGGGGCGGTGTCGTCGACGGCGCCGGTGAATCGCACCGACGGAGGAGCCGCGGTCCGCAGTCGCTCGCCGTCCGGGCCGTCACCGACCAGGAAGAGACGGGCCGTAGGGGCCTGGGCGAGGATGGCGGGCCAGGCGGCGAGCAGGGTGTCCTGCCCCTTCTGCCGGCAGAGCCGGCCCACGCAGACGACGACGGGTCCGTCACCGGATCGGCTGGGCGCGGTGGCGCGGGCGACGGCGTCGGCGGAGGTGTCCGCGAACCTGGCCACGTCCACGCCGTTGTGGATGACGGACCAGGAGGCGCGTACGCCGGCCTCCTCGCCGGTGCGGCGCTCGGCCTCGCTCACGCAGACGATGCGCCGGGTCCAGCGGGCCGCCCGGCGTTCCCAGCGCCGGGCCAGCGCGGCGACCGTGCCTTCGACCGCTTCGAAGGACCAGGCGTGCGGCTGGTACACCGTCGGCAGAGCGCCGCGCAGAGCCAGCCGGGCGCACAGTCCCGCCTTGGCGCTGTGGGCGTGGACCAGGTCCGGGCGGGCGGTGCGGATCAGCCGGGCGAGGCCGAGCGTCTCGCGGACCAACCGGGGACCGGGGTCGCGTCCGGCCCGCCACGCGTACACGTCGGCACCCTCGACGCGGACGGCCGCGGCGAGCGGCGTGCCGGGCGGACAGGCGACGGTGACCCGCATCCCGGCGCGCAGCTGGTCGCGGACCAGGTCCGCGACGACACGGGCGACGCCCCCGTCCCCGGGCTGGACCGCGTGCAGGACGGAGAGGGAGCGGTCCGGTTCTCGTGGAGGCAGCATGTCAGCGTCCGGCGTCCGCCGGGAGGGAAAGCACCGTGCGCCGGGTGGTGCCGGACCGGACGCGCGGCACGCCGCGGCGTACAGCAAGAACCGTTGAATTCCGCATGCAGGTTCTCCGCTTTGATGAGAGAAACAAGGAAACACCCGTTGAGATCGGGTAAGAGGAGACTGTCGGCCGCGCGAAAAGAGTGGCCGCGCGGCTGGGCCGTGGGCGACGTCGGGGAACGTTATAACGCTGATTCCGGGCGATAGTAAGCATTAGATGCCCACAAAGACTAACTTTCGTATCCAGGCGTCCGGTTCCTCGTTGGGTGTGTTGCGCCATTCCTGGCTCACTCGCTCGAAAAACCCTCTGATGGCCCAAAGGCGGCTTGAAAATCACCCATTCGAGAGCGCAACCGAGTAAATGGAACCGCGTTGTTGAAGGAGCCGGGCAGATCCGGTCACACCGCCGGCCTTCCGGTCCGAGTGGTTCGCAATCGATCGAGGAGCGCTTCTCCATGTTCCGTATCGCAAAGGCTGTCGTCCTGTCCGTGGCCGTCGCCGCGTCCGTCGCGGGTGCCGCCGGTGTCGCCGTCGCCGACTCCGGCGCCGAGGGCGTGGCCGTGGCATCCCCGGGCGTCCTGTCCGGCAACGTCGTGCAGGTGCCGGTCCACGTGCCGATCAACTTCTGCGGCAACAGCATCAACATCATCGGCGCCCTCAACCCCGCCTTCGGCAACACCTGCGTCAACGCCTGACCCCGCACACGATCGCGGCCCTCCCGAGGCCGGTGCGCCGCCCCTCCGGGGTGTGCGCGCCGGCCTTCCGCCCGTCCGGACGCACCCTCGTGCGCCGCCCGGTGCAACGGCGCACGCCCCTGGGAGTAGCAGGCCGGAGGGGCGGATTCACCCGAACGAATGCGTGGCGCTCAGTAGTTCCTCCATCGCGGAGCGCTATACCCGCAGGCGCGGTGAGGGGAAAGCCGTCCGACGCGTACGGAAAAGGAACAAACGTGCGCCCCCGGGTGCTACTCCGCCTCACCGTCCCGGCCCGGCACTCCTGGGTCGGTACGGCGTTCGCCCGCCCGATCGGCAAATACGACCGGGCCCTTCATTCGGGTGCAGTGTCGTCACCCCGGAGTTTCCGGTGAGCACACCCCTCGTTACAGAAGCAGAAGGACGCGCGGGGACGCTCAACCCCACCGCGCGGCAGGCGACTTGCTTGTGAAGAAGACGCATCGACGCTTAGAGGAAGGACTCACTCCATGAAGCCCATCAAGGTCGCCGCGATCGTCGCCGGTTCCGTCATGGCCCTGGGTGCCGCCGCGCCCGCCATGGCGATGGGGCCGGCGGAGCTTCCCACCAGCCTTGACGGGGGTCTCGGCATGATCTCCAGCGAGGGCTTGGAGACGGACGCGCTGAGCAGCACCACGGACGGTTCCCCGGTCAAGGCCGTGGGCGAGGTCTCCGGGCAGCTGAACGAGACCGCCAGGAAGGCGCCGCTGCTCGGTGGCATCCCGCTGGGCGGCTGACGCTTCCTCGGTAACGGAATCCCCGCGCCCCTTTTCCTGCGCGAACGACCGCGCAGCGCGGTCTCGACCCCTCTGGAACGGACCCAGGCTCCGCCCGGTTCCGGCGGTCGCTCCCTCCGGCACACCTCACCGCTGCTCACTGCGATCGGCTGATCGAATGATTTTCCGATCTATTGCCGTGGGGGTCCGGTTCTTCGGCGTGTGCCGCTCCTTACGCTCTCGCCAATCATCCACGAAAGGTCGGCTCGTGGGTCGCTGCGGCGCATCCGCCCGGTGTCCCCGAGTCCCGATCTTCCGTGACCAGTTCGTCAGCGACTGACGCACTGGGTGCGCGGGAAGACCGGTCGGAGCGAGGGGACTACTCCCCGCCGGTCTCTCCCTTTCTCCAGAGGAAGAGCGGTATGCGATCCATCATCACCAGGAAGCTGCTCACTGCCGCAGCCGCGACGGGCGTTCTGTCGCTGACCGGAGGCTTCGCCGTAGCGGCGAACTCCACGGGGGACACACCGGGGCCCGGCGCGGGCCACCATCGTCAGGCCCCTCTCTCGATGAGCCTGTGCGGGGACTCCGTGAAGCTCGGCGACATCGCCACCAGGGCGGTCCGTGACCTCTGCGCCCAGGCCGTCGACGACCCCGACGGCTACGGGGACGGCCCGGACGACGAAACCCCCGACCACCCGGGCGAGAACCCGGCACCTCCCGGCCACCCGACGAAGCCGGGTGAGCCGACGGGGCCGGGGCATCCCACGCACCCTGGTGAGCCGACGAAGCCGGGCCACCCCACGCACCCTGGTGAGCCGACCACTCCGCCGACACCTCCGGGTGAGCCGGGTGGGCCGGGCCATCCGACGAAGCCGGGTGAGCCGACGAAGCCGGGTGAGCCGACGAAGCCCGGTGAACCGACGGGACCGGGGCACCCGACGAAGCCGGGTGAGCCGACGGGGCCGGGCCATCCGACGAAGCCGGGTGAGCCGACGGGGCCGGGTGAGCCGACGGGGCCGGGTGAGCCGACGAAGCCGGGTGAGCCGACGAAGCCCGGTGAACCGACGGGACCGGGGCACCCGACGAAGCCGGGTGAGCCGACGGGACCGGGGCACCCGACGAAGCCCGGTGAGCCGACGGGACCGGGTCATCCGACGAAGCCCGGTGAACCGACGAAGCCCGGTGAACCGACGGGACCGGGGCACCCGACGAAGCCGGGTGAGCCGACGAAGCCGGGTGAGCCGACGGGGCCGGGCCATCCGACGGGGCCGGGCCATCCGACGGGGCCGGGCCATCCGACGGGGCCGGGTGAGCCGACCCAGCCGCCGACCACCCCGGCCCATCCCAGCCCGACCGGACCGGGTAAGCCCCAGCTCCCCGACACCGGAAGTGACACCGCCGTACTGACGGGCGCCGCGGCCGTCAGCGTCGCCCTGATCCTCGGTGGAACGGTCGTCCGTCTCCGTGCCGGACGCGCCGGGCGTTCCGAACGCCTGCACTGACGACTCAGGCTGACCGCCTGTCAACCAGGGTCCTCACCGTCACCGGTGAGGACCCTCGGCGTTGCTGCACCCAGGCGAATTTTCGCGACGTTCTCACCGGAGGGCTCGTTCACAGGACACAGCTCCACCGCACCGCCGTTACTCTCCGAAGGGCACACGCAGTCATGAACCTGCGATCACAAGCCGGCATGGGAATCCTCATGACCGCTCTCGCCTCCGCGGCCATGGCCGCCCCCGCTTCCGCCGCCGAGGCCCCGGTGGTCGTCCCGCTCCAGGGCCTGGAGCCGGCCATCCCGATGGACGCGCCCACCGTGGCCACCGGTGTTCCGCTGCCCGTGCCGGGCGCCCCCACCGTCTTCCACGAGGGGAGCTCCCGGAGCCTGCCGGACATCGGCCTGCCGCGGGTCCCGGTCTCCAGCACGCTCCCGAGGACCGTCCTCGCCGCCCCGCTTCCCGAGGTCATCGAGGGGAGCCGGCTCGGCACGGCCCTGTTCACCTCCCCGGGCTCGCCCCTGAAGGCGGCCACCCCCGCGGCCGGGGTCGGCAGCCCGGTCGGCCTGCCGCGCGGCGACAGGTCCGGGCTCCCGGACCTCACGATGCCGGACGCCGGCGTCGTCACCCCCGCGGTGAACGGGGTGCTGGAACCCCAGCTGGGCCTGGCGCAGCCGACGGCCTGACGGAGGCTCCTTCGTACGGCCAATGGCCCGGCGGATGAAGACACGATTCTTCCCCGCAACCCTAAGGGTCGTTGCTCGTTACAACAGAAGGCTTGTCGCATGGCCGCGGCCCGCAGGTCCGGAGGTTCGGCCCGTCGTATCCGGCGGCGGAAGGACCATCGGTCTGCGGGCCTTCATCCTTTCATTTCGTCCCATCCGGCCTAAGGGCCGTTACTCGTGCGCCTTTTCGGCGTTGAACGGAACTGTGTGGCCGTGATTCTCGCGGTCGACTTTCCACGTCCAAGGAGTTCTTGATGTCTCGCATCGCGAAGGCTGCCGCTGTCCTCGCCGGCACGGGTGCCGTTGCCCTCAGCGGAGCCGGCATGGCCGTCGCCGACTCGGGCGCCGACGCCATCGCCGCCGCGTCCCCCGGTGTCGCCTCCGGCAACGTCGTCCAGGTCCCGGTCCACGTGCCTATCAACCTGTGCGGCAACACCGTCACTGTCATCGGTCTGCTCAACCCGACGTTCGGCAACACCTGCGCGAACATCGACGGTCACGATCACCACGACGGTGGCTACGGCGGCTGATCCCCTTCCACACGGAGCGGCCCCCGGCGCATCCGCCGGAGGGCCGCTCCCGCGTGTGCGGCGCGCCCGCTCGTGCGCCTCAGGCGTACCGGTAGACCGCGCTGTGGTCGAGCATCTGCGCCGGGGTGACGCCCCACGGGCCCATCCGCTCGTCGCGGGCCGCGATCCGGCCGTACTGCGAGTCACCCGGTGGCGGGGGTTGCGCCGGCAGGTAGCCGGCGCGCGGGTTGCGCCGCTGCCAGCGTGACCAGAGCAGGTCGACGAAGGAGTGGTGGAGCCAGAAGACCGGGTCGTTGACCGAGGCGCCGCCCAGCATCAGGCCGCCGACCCAGCGGTGCACCCGGTTGTGGATCCGGAAGCGCTCGTTGCCCCGGCCCGGGGCCCAGCCCTCCAGGCGGTTGCGGAAGCCGGAGGCGCTCGTGGAGTTCCAGGGCGCCACGTCGTACACCGTCTCGCGCATCACCTCGTCGAGGTCCGCTCCGGTGGGGAGCGTGATCGGGTCGCGGGGGCGGCCGAAGTCCCTGGTGAGGAAAGTGCCTTCGGTCATTCCGTGGGTGATGGTCCAGCGCCCGCCCGCCCGGGCGAAGGGCCCGGTCATCACCTGGAGGTCGCCGCGCCGGCCGTTGCCGCCCATGAAGTCGTCGTTCCAGAGGGAGGCGGCCGGGGTGTTGTCGCGGGTCCAGTCCCAGTACGGCACGGTGACCGTCGGGTCGACCCGGCGCAGCGCCCGCTCGAACTCCAGCAGGAACTTGCGGTGCCATGGAAGGAAACTGGGTGCCATGTGGGCCACGCGCAGGCGGCCCTCGCCGTCGGACGTGTAGTAGTCGATGTGGGTGCGGACGAAGTCGTCGTACACCCCGCTGCGCTTCAGTTCCAGGACCGCGGCGACGAATTTCTTCCGCTCGGCGCTGGTCAGATCGCGCTGGTTCTTACGTGTGTAGGCCACGCGGACTCCCTCCGGGGGTGGACGCCGTGGGCGGCGGCGAAGCGGGTCAGCGGCGCGGACCCGAGCTCGTCCACGGCCGCGCGCGTGGCCGCCAGCGGTGTCGGATGGGTCTGGTAGTGATCGATGGGGGTGAGATAGCCGCCGTCCGCGCAGCGCATCAGATGCAGCGGCCGGTCGTCGACGAGGACCTCGATCCCGTCGGCGGGCACCGGCCGTCCCTGGATGCGGCGACCCCGGTACATCTCGTCGAACGTCTCGCCGGACAGCGCGTCGGGGGCGGCTGCTCCGCCCGCCGCTCCGTTCCGGGGCGTCATGGCGATACGGGCGAGCGTGCCACCGGTGAAGGCGGCGACGGTCAGGGTGAAGAGGGACCGCAGTGCGAGGCGGCGCGTGACGGTCATGAGTGATCTCCTGGTGGTCCGGAGGCCCCGCCACAGGCGGAGGGAAATACCCTGAGGGAACAACGAGGAAAACGCTGATTTGTTGTGGTGGAAATGCCGGCCGGGTGAATGTCGGCCGATCGGGTGAACAGGGTGGGGAGTTGCGGGCATGCGACCACTAGCATCCGGACCCATGACTTCTTCGAATGTCGTTTCCGAGGCGCGCAGCGCCTCCCCGCTGGGTAGCCTCGCGACCGTCTTCTGGACCACCGGTCCCACCGAGGAAAAGCCGGCCGCCGCATACCTGATGGTGTATTCGCTCGGCAACGGCAGTGGGGGTCCCGAGGCCGGTGCGGAAGCCATGCGGGTCGCCGTGGAGGGCATGGGTCTGACCGTCGGCGGACCGGTGGTCGACGCGTCCCAGGAGTCCGGTGTCGACGCCCACCTCCTCGTCGAGGCCCAGCAGGCGGTCCTCACCCTGCCGTTCCTCAAGGTGCAGTGTTCAGTGCCGGCGGAGTGGGAGGCGGCCGCCAAGAAGCTCGGACACGCCTACCTGGTCTGCTCCGTCCGTCCCTGGCCCGAGGCCACGCCCGGCGAGCCGATCTCGGAGAAGCAGCTGCGTTCCTTCCTCACCGATGAGGATTTCATGTCGGGCGGGGCGCACGTCGTGCTGCCGGTCCGGCGACTGCAGGGCTGAACGGGCGACGGGCGGCGGCGACATGGCGACGGTGGATGTCCAGGGCGTACCGGGGCAGCGACGGCTCGTGCGGGACGACGGGACGACCGGCGCCGGCCGGGCCTTCGCCTGGCTGCTGATGATCACCGGGGCGGCCGGCGTGCTCGCCGCCTGGGTGATCACGATCGACAAGTTCAAGCTGCTCGAGGACCCCGGATTCCAGCCCGGGTGCAGCCTGAACCCGGTGGTCTCCTGCGGCAACATCATGAAGAGCGAGCAGGCGGCGGTGTTCGGCTTCCCGAACCCGATGCTCGGACTCGTCACGTACGCCGTCGTCGTCGCCCTCGGGGCGGGGCTGCTCGCCGGGGCCCGCTACCGGGCCTGGCTCTGGCTCGGCCTCGACGCCGGGATGCTCTTCGGGGTCGGCTTCTGCACCTGGCTGATGTACCAGTCGCTGTACGAGATCAACGCGCTCTGCCTGTGGTGCTGCCTGGCCTGGGTCGCCACCATCGTCATGTTCTGGTACGTCACCGCGCACAACGTCCGCCACCGGCTGATCCCCGCGCCGGCGGGGCTGCGGACCTTCCTCGGCGAGTTCACCTTCGCCCTGCCCGTCCTGCACATCGGGATCATCGGGATGCTGATCCTGACCCGGTGGTGGGAATTCTGGACGAGCTGACGTGAACCGTTTCCTCTCCTGGCCGCGGGCCGCACTCGCCGTGCTGCTCGCGGCCGTTCTCGTGCTCCTGCTCGCACCCGAGCGGATCGCGCCCGGCGAGCGGCACACCGGAAGCCGGGCCGCGCCCGAACCGGCGTCCCCGCCCGGGGTGCCCTCCGGGTTCTTCACCGGCTCCGACGAGGCGGGGGTGCGCAGGATCGCCCAGGCGGAGGCCTGGCTCGGCGGCGGGTCGCTGGCCGTCGGCCACACCTATCTGCCGGGCGACCGCTGGTCCAACATCGAGGGTCATCCGGCGCTCTTCGGGCCCTGGGCGCGCTGGAAGGAGGCGCGGCCGGGGCGCCTCTTCGTGCTCAACGTGCCGCTGCTCGACCGCAGCGAGGAGGGCCTGCCGGACGCCGAGGTGCGGGCGGGGCTGCGGAGCGGTGCCGCGGGCGCGTACGACCGGCACTTCCGGGTGCTGGGGGAGCGGCTCGTCGAGCACGGTCTCGGGGACGCGGTCCTGGTGCTCGGCTGGGAGATGAACGGCACCACGTACAGCCACCGCTGCGGCCCGGACCCGGCGGCCTGGAAGACGTACTGGCGCCGGGTGGTCGGGGTGCTGCGGGGGGTGGCGGGGGAGCGGTTCCGGTTCGACTTCACGCCGAGCCGGGGACGGGACGCCGTGGAGTGGCCGCGCTGCTACCCGGGGGACGACGTCGTCGACGTCATCGGGATGGACGCGTACGACCAGCCCGAGGGGCTCACCTTCGAGGACCAGGTGGCCGAGGAGTACGGGCTCGAACACCACGTCCGGTTCGCGGCGGCGCACGGCAAGCCGGTCTCGTACCCGGAGTGGGGGCTCTTCCGGAACGGGGACAACCCGGCGTACGTACGGGGGATGCTCGACTGGTTCGCCCGGCACCGGCCGGTGTACCAGACGGTCACCGACTACTGCCCGCACGGGGTGTGGGGGTGCGCGGACAATCCCGAGTCGGCGCGGGTGCTCAGGGACGCGCTGGGGGCGCCGGCCCGTCCGTGAGGGCGGCCGGGCCGGTTCCTTCGGGGCCGTCAGGCCTGCTGGTAGGCCACCAGGGAGATGCCCACGTAGTGGGCGATGAAGGCGGCCAGGGTCAGCGAGTGGAAGACCTCGTGGAAGCCGAAATAGCGCGGTGACGGGTTCGGGCGCTTGATGCCGTAGATGACCCCGCCCGCGCTGTAGAGCAGTCCGCCGACGATCACGAGGACGAGGACGGCGACGCCGCCGGCGCGCATGAAGTCGGGCAGGAAGAAGACGGCGGCCCAGCCCATCGCGATGTAGCAGGGCGTGTACAGCCAGCGAGGGGCGCCGACCCAGAAGACCCGGAAGGCGATGCCGGCGAGGGCCGCCGCCCAGATCGCCCACATGAGCGGCTCGGCCTTGGAGGCGGGGAGCAGCAGCAGGGTGAGCGGGGTGTAGGTGCCCGCGATGATCAGGAAGATGTTGGCGTGGTCGAGGCGCCGGAGGATCGCCTCGCCGCGCGGACCCCAGTTGCCGCGGTGGTACAGCCCGCTGGTGCCGAAGAGCAGGCAGGCGGTGACGGCGAAGATCCCGCAGGCGATGCGGGCCCGGGGGGTTTCGGCGAGGGCGACCAGGACGAGGCCGGCGACGATCACGGCGGGGAACATCCCCGCGTGCAGCCAGCCCCTGAGCCGGGGCTTTATCGGGAGCGACGTGGGGAGCTCGATCGGGGTGGCTTCCGGCGTTGCTGTCATGAGAACGAATCGTACCTACGCCTCCGTAGGCGGCGGATATGAGTGGCGATGCTCACGTGGGCGGCCCCCTGGACATATGGGCGGATCCGTCGGATGATCAAATGAGTGCGGTCGGCACCGGATGAGCAGCTACGAAGCATCCGGGTCGCGGCCCCCACGGGGCACACACCAAAAAACCCCTCTACAAGGAGCAATCGTGGCGCGCGACAACGCGGCTCCCCAGACCCTTCCGACCCAGCACCAGGAGCTCGTCTCCTGGGTGAGCGAGATCGCCGAGATCACCCAGCCGGACAACATCGTCTGGTGCGACGGCTCCGAGGCCGAGTACGAGCGCCTGTGCGAGGAGCTCGTCGCCAAGGGGACCTTCACGAAGCTCGACCCGGTGAAGCGCCCGAACTCGTACTACGCCGCCTCCGACCCGACCGACGTCGCGCGCGTCGAGGACCGGACCTTCATCTGCTCCGAGAAGGAGGAGGACGCGGGCCCGACCAACCACTGGAAGGCCCCGGCCGAGATGAAGGAGCTCTTCGCGGGCTCCGAGGGCATCTTCCGCGGCTCGATGCGCGGCCGCACCATGTACGTCGTGCCCTTCTGCATGGGCCCGGTCGGCTCCCCGCTCTCCGCCATCGGCGTCGAGATCACCGACTCCGCGTACGTCGCCGTCTCCATGCGCACCATGACCCGCATGGGACAGGCCGTCCTCGACGAGCTCGGCACCGACGGCTTCTTCGTCAAGGCCGTCCACACCCTCGGCGCCCCCCTGGAGGAGGGCCAGGAGGACGTGCCGTGGCCGTGCAACTCCACCAAGTACATCTCGCACTTCCCCGAGACCCGCGAGATCTGGTCGTACGGCTCGGGCTACGGCGGCAACGCCCTGCTCGGCAAGAAGTGCTACGCGCTCCGCATCGCCTCCGTCATGGCCCGTGACGAGGGCTGGCTCGCCGAGCACATGCTGATCCTCAAGCTGACCCCGCCGCAGGGCGAGGCGAAGTACGTCGCCGCCGCGTTCCCCTCGGCCTGCGGCAAGACGAACCTGGCCATGCTGGAGCCCACGATCTCCGGCTGGACCGTCGAGACCATCGGCGACGACATCGCCTGGATGCGCTTCGGCGAGGACGGTCGTCTGTACGCGATCAACCCCGAGGCCGGCTTCTTCGGCGTCGCGCCCGGCACCGGCGAGCACACCAACGCCAACGCCATGAAGACCCTCTGGGGCAACTCCGTCTTCACCAACGTCGCGCTCACCGACGACGGCGACGTGTGGTGGGAGGGCATGACCGAGGAGGCCCCGGCCCACCTCACGGACTGGAAGGGCAACGACTGGACGCCCGCGTCCGAGACGCCCGCCGCCCACCCGAACGCCCGCTTCACCGTCCCGGCCGGCCAGTGCCCGACGATCGCCCCGGAGTGGGAGGACACCAAGGGCGTCCCGATCTCCGCGATCCTCTTCGGCGGCCGCCGCGCCTCCGCCGTCCCGCTGGTCACCGAGTCCTTCGACTGGAACCACGGCGTCTTCCTCGGCGCGAACGTCGCCTCCGAGAAGACCGCCGCCGCCGAGGGCAAGGTCGGCGAGCTGCGCCGCGACCCCTTCGCCATGCTGCCGTTCTGCGGCTACAACATGGGCGACTACATGGCCCACTGGGTCAAGGTCGGCGCCTCCGCGGACGCCACGAAGCTCCCGAAGATCTACTACGTGAACTGGTTCCGCAAGAACGACGCCGGCAAGTTCGTCTGGCCCGGCTTCGGCGAGAACAGCCGCGTCCTGAAGTGGATCGTCGAGCGCCTGGAGGGCAAGGCCGAGGGCGTCGAGACCCCGATCGGCATCCTGCCGACCCCGGAGTCCTTCGACACCGACGGCCTGGACCTGCCGGCCGAGGACCTGGAGTTCCTCCTCAAGGTCGACCGTGACGTGTGGCGCGAGGAGGCCGCCCTCGTCCCCGACCACCTGAACACCTTCGGCGACCACACGCCGAAGGAGCTGTGGGACGAGTACCACGCGCTGGTCCAGCGCCTGGGCTGATCCCGCACCGCAGACTCGTGGTGGGTTGCCCCGAGATACCGCCCTGACCAGTGGGGTCACGACGGCCCACCACGACGCAACCGGCCCCCGGAGCCCCCTCAGGCCCCGGGGGCCGGCGCATGTCCGCCGTCGCCGCGCCCCTCCACGTACCGCGTGAGGATCTCCTGGCGGATCGCCTCCGCCTCCCGGAGCGTGGCGGCGATCGCCGTCGCCTCCTCGTGGAGCGCGGCGAGCTGCCGTTCCAGGTGGGTCTCCGGCGGCTCGGCGCCCGGTGCGAACCGCGACCACCACCGCGTCCGTACGAAGGTGTCGACGGCCTCGGGGATGTCCTGGCGGACCGCACGGGCCAGCACGTGCAGGTGCTCCGGGTCGCTCACGGAGCCCGGTTCGAGCAGGGCCCCCACGAGGGTGCCGAGTGCGGTGAGCCGCTCGCGCGCGGCGGGCGGCAGCTCCACCTCGGTCAGATACGCGCGCAGGGTCGTGAAGTCGCCGCGCAGCGCCACGAGTTGCTCGTCCGCGTCAGGGAAGTGCGGGGTGTCGGGCCGCTCGGGCGGGGCGATCAGCGCCCCCGCCCCGTACAGGCCCGCGATCACCAGGGGCCAGAGGGCGCCCGCGGCGCCGGTGAGGGCGATGCCCACACCGGCCAGGCCGCAGACGCTGCCGAGGAGGTTCTTGCGGGACTCGGCGTACCGGAGCAGCGGATTACTGGTAGCCACGGATCTCCTCGAAGGCGCCGTCGAGCGACCCCTTGGTGGCGTCGAAGAGCTGCCCGCCGGTCAGGCTCGCGATGTGGTCGAGCTCGCCCCGGTCGGAGTCCCCGAAGAGGATCGGGAAGACCGGGGTCCGCCGCTGCTCGGCGGGCAGCGAGCGGTAGAAGGAGTCGAAGGCGGTGGCCGGGTCGCCGTCGGTGTTCTGCCCGTCCGTCATGAGCACGATCGAGGTGAACGTGTCGCCGGGCGCCTTGCCGAGGAAGCGGTACGCCTCCTGGACGCTGGAGTAGATCGCGGTGCCGCCCGAGGCCGTGAGCTTCGCCGCGTCGGACTTGATCGCGTCGAGTGCCTTCCGCGGTGAGGCCGGGTCGACCCTGTGGGTACGGACCTCGTCCTCCTTCACCGCGGAGCCGAACGGCATCAGGGTGACCTCCTCCCGGTCCCGGAAGTCACCGGTCAGCTCCACGAGGGCGGCCTTGAGCCGTTCGAGCCGCTCGCCGCTCATGGAACCCGAGGTGTCGAGCACGTAGACCGTGCGGGAGGGCCTGCGCAGGGTGTTGTCGTACGCGTCGAGCAGCCCGTCCGCCACCGCCCGGCTGCCGGGGAACGGCAGCTCGCGCCGCAGGTCACGGGCGAGCGCGGGCGCCGGGCGGACACCGGGTACCACCGGGCGGCGGAGCGTCGCCGTGGTGATCCGGTCCTGGACCTCGGGGGAGCGGAGGTGGTCGGTGAGCCGGCGCGCCGCGTCCTTCGCCTCGGGACGGGCGGAGGTGAGCACGCTGAGCGGGTAGTCGGCGGTGACGACGCCGTCGGTCGGCCGGATCACGGTCAGGTCGCCGACCGGGAACGAGGACAGCAGCACCGACTCGTAGTTGACGAGCGCGTCGACGTCGCCGCGACGGCCGTAGGCGGTGGCCAGCCAGCCGGAGGAGCCCGAGGTCAGCTTCTGCCCGGTGAAGAACTCCTTGAGCTTCGGCGTGGCCCGGCGCACGTCCGCCCCGGTGAGCGCGGCCTGCGCTCCGGAGAGCCCGGAGGCCACCGAGACGAGCGCGGAGAAGCCGGAGTTGGAGCGCATCGGGTCCGTCATGCCGTAGCTGAGCTTCCCGTCGGCGACGGCCCGGTGGAGCTGCGACCAGGTGACCTTCGCCGGGTCCCAGCCGAGCCGGGTGACGGTGGCGGGCCGCACCCCGAGCGCGACCGGCGAGGTCATGATCGGCGTCTCGCTGGTGATCCGGCGCGCGGCGGCCGGGTCGAGCCGGAGGTAGTCGTTGGAGGAGAGCCAGACCGCGTCGTACTCCTTGTCGGCCTTCCCCGAGGCGATCCGCTCGACGGCGTCGAGGGTGCCGACGTACGTGGGACGGACCCGGACGCCGGTCGCCCGCCCGGCCGTGTCGAGGACGGGCTCCATGTCGGCGAGCTCGGAGGAGGCGAGGACGCGGAGCGTGCCGGGGACGAACTCCGTGCCGTTCCGGTCGGCGCCGTCACGGTCGGGGCCGGTGCGGTCGGTGTCGCAGGAGCTTCCGGTGGCCGTCACGAGCAGGGCGAGGGCGAGCCCGGTGAACGTACGCCTGAGGAGGCGGGCGCGGGGGCGGGACCGGGAGCCGTGGGAGGTCGTCATGCGGAGGTGCCACCCTCCAGGGCGCCCGTGCGGCGGCTGCGCTCCAAGTGGGCCGTCGCCTGGTGGAGTTCGGCGGAAAGGGACTCGACGGTCGCCGCCATGGACTCCGTCGCCCGCGCCTTGTACGTGTCGATGGCGTCCAGGGTCCGGTAGATCTGCTGGAAGGCGGTACGGAGCGTCTCCGCGCCCACCGCCGGGTCCGCCGCGATCCGCTGGATCTCACCGGCCTGCGACGACAGCATCTCGGCGTTGCCGCTGATCAGGTCCTCGGTCGTCGAGCGCAGCGCGTTCACCTGCTCGGTGACCTTCCGCTGGTGTTCGAGCGCGGAGGCGAGCATCACCGCGATCCGCAGCGCCGACACGGTCGTCGTCGCCGCCCGCTCCACGCCCTTGATCAGCTCGACGTTGTTCCGGCGGACCACGTCCATCGCCAGGTACCCCTGCGCGCAGACGGCCAGCTGCGTCAGCAGGTCCTGGTGCTTCTGCCGCACCGGGAAGAGGAGGTCGGCGCGGAGTGCGTCCGCCCGCTCCGGATCGGGCGCGAGCGCGACGCGCCGCTCCACGGCCGCGTCGAGGGCTTCGGTGAGCACCGCGTACTCCTGGAGCTTGCCCATGGTCTCCCACAGTCGGCCCCGCTCGACCTCCAACGCGGCGTTGTCCCGCTGGAGTTCGTTCTGGCCGTCGCGCAGGGACTGGACGATCCGGTTCAGAGTGGTCTGCGAGGAGGCGTACTTGGCGACGTGGTCGCGGAACTTGTTGCCGCCGGGGAGCTTCGACAGGAGTCCCTTGAAGCCCTTGGCGGGAGTGTCCTGGGGGGCCAGGTCCTCGACGGTGCGCCGGAGTTCGACGAGGGAGGTGCCGACCCGGGACTCGGCGCCGCCGCCGGAGGCGCCGGAGCCGAGCGAGCGGACCGTGCGGTCGAGCATGCGGTTCGACTGCTGCGCCGCCGCGCGCATCTCGCCCGCGCCGAGCGCCGCGATCTCGCCGACGCGGCCGGCGAACTCGGGGGAGCGAGGGTCGAGTCCCTCGATCGAGCCGACGTACTCGGCGGCCCGCCGCGCCATCTCCGTACGGGTGGCCTCGTCCAGCGGCACCAGGCCGGAGGCCTGCGCGGCACGGACCACGGGGACGGGCTCCGGCGGCGTGAGGACCAGCGGGGCGTCGTGCTCGGGCGGTGTCAGGGCCATCGTCCTTCTCGGATCCTCGGGCGTGGTCATGCGGTGTCCCCCTGGTCACGGGCGCGCAGGGCCATGTCGCGCAGCACCTTGCCGGTGGGCACGGGCGCCTGGCGGACCCCGGTCAGCGTCTGGTTGAGGTACTCGGTGTGGCCGTCGGTCGCGGCGGTGAACTCGCTCGCCGCGCCCTGCGGCCGGAAGCCGTGGCGGACCGCGAGCTTGCGCAACTCGGAGTCGTCGGAGAGGAGTTCGCCGAGCTCCCGGCCGTTCGCGGTGATCGGTACGAGGGTGTGGTCGCTGTTGACCGTGGTGTCCGGGTAGAGGACGACGAGGTCTCCCATCGGCCGGCCGGCCAGGAGCTGGGTGGCGACCTGTGACTCGTACACGAGGACCAGCGGATTGCCGACGCCGCTGATGAAGTCCCGGAAGGGGGCGTCCGAGCCGGACTGCTGGGCGCCCTGCACCTGGACGAGCTTGCGGAGCAGCGGGGCCGTGCGGCTGACGGCGGCCTTGTCGCCGGCGACCCGCCCGCCGTCGGCGACGTAGCTCGCGGCGGCGAGGTAGAGGGCGCCGGAGTTGGAGGCGACCGGGTCGGTGGAGGTGATGAAGAGGGTGCCGCTCAGTTCGGCGTGCCCGGCGGAGCCCTTGAGCTGCTGCCACGTCCGGTCGGCGCGGGCCGCCGCGAGGTAGGCGTCCATCCTCAGGGTGCCGCTGGTGCCGCGCGGGCCGAGGGTCGCCAGGCCGTTCCCGGCGAGGACCCGGGCGGCGGCGCTGTGCGCGACGACCACGAGCGGCGAGTAGAACGGCCGCAGCGGGGCGGTCGTCGCCTTGTCCCCGGCCTGCTTCTGGGCCTTCGCGCGGAGCGCGTCGGCCGGACCCTTGGCGGAGGGGAAGGCGAAGTCGTATCCGTCGAGAGGCAGTTCCTCCATGTCCCAGGACCCGGAGGTCTCGGATTCCACGGTGAAGCCCTTCGCGGCCAGGGCCTTCACCACCTGCGGGTCGGCGAAGAACTCCGCCTTCTCCGACCCGATGACTCCTCGCACGGTCTTCGTTGCCGTGCCCGTGTCCTTGTCGCCGCCCGTCACGAGGACGGCGGCCACACCGCCCAGGAGCAGGACGGCCAGGATGATTCCCAGGATGCGTCTCACGCGGGCAGCGTGCTCGCGGAAACCCACATTCCAGGGGGAGTTGGGTGTACGGGGAGTGAAGGAGCGATCCCGGTACCGAACCGGAGCGGAACGTACCGTGTCCGCCGCGGGCGGCCCTTTTGGGTGGCGCCCGGTCCGCGCGGTTCGTGCCGCGCGGACCGGGGCCGTCAGGGGGCGCCGACCAGGGTCTCCCCGGCCAGTGCCGCGGTGTGCGCGTCCATGCGCTCGGCGGCGAGGATCGCGGCGGCCGTGTCGGCCCGTGAGGCGGCGACGACCAGTGCGCGGCCCGCGAGGGCGTGCGCCTTGCGGTGCAGGTCCCGGGCGGGCGAGCCGCTCAGGCCCGCGTGCCGCGCGGGCGGTGCGCCGCGCAACCGCGCCACCTGCCGGGCGATCAGCTCGCCGGCCTCGGTGTCGCCGAGCTCGTCCGTGACGGCGAGGAGGGCGGAGAGGTGCCCGGCGAGCTGGATGTCCAGCTCCTCCTCGCGGGAGCGGTGCGGGTACGCGTCGTGGGCGTCGTCGGCCATCCGGTGGACCGACTTGGTGCGGATCGGTTCGTACATGGGACGGCCTCCTAGTGCTCTGGAGCCATCCTAGCTTAGATCCTGTCTAAAGTTGATTCGGGTCCGGAGGGGTGCCCGGACGGGCCCGGGGCCTCGCGGTCGGTCGCCTCAGGGCTGGCTGTAACCGTCCAGGAAGCGGCCGATCCGCGTCACCGCGTCCGCCAGGTCCGCCGCCGCCGGCAGCGTCACGATCCGGAAGTGGTCCGGCTCGTGCCAGTTGAAGCCCGTCCCGTGCACGACCATGATCTTCTCCGCCCGCAGCAGGTCCAGGACCATCTGCCGGTCGTCCTTGATCTTGTAGACGCTCGGGTCGAGACGCGGGAACAGGTACAGCGCGCCCTTCGGCTTCACGCACGTCACGCCCGGGATCTGCGTGAGCAGCTCGTACGCCGTGTCCCGCTGCTCCAGGAGCCGCCCGCCCGGCAGCACCAGATCCTCGATCGACTGCCGGCCCTGGAGCGCGGCGGCCACCGCGTGCTGCGCCGGCATGTTCGCGCAGAGGCGCATGTTGGCGAGGATCGTCAGACCCTCTATGTACGAGGACGCGTGGTGCTTCGGTCCGCAGACCGCGAGCCAGCCGGAGCGGAAACCGGCCACCCGGTAGTTCTTGCTCATCCCGTTGAAGGTGAGGCAGAGGAGGTCGGGGGCGACGGCGGCCGTCGGGGTGTGGGTGGTGCCGTCGTAGAGGATCTTGTCGTAGATCTCGTCCGAACAGACCACCAGGTTGTGCCGCCGGGCGATCTCCGTCAGCGAGCGGAGCATCTCGTCGTCGTAGACCGCGCCCGTCGGATTGTTCGGGTTGATGATCACGATCGCCTTGGTGCGGTCCGTGATCTTCCGCTCGATGTCGGCCAGGTCCGGCATCCAGTCCGCCTGCTCGTCACAGCGGTAGTGCACGGCCGTACCGCCCGCGAGGGACACCGAAGCGGTCCACAGCGGGTAGTCGGGGGCCGGGACGAGGACCTCGTCGCCGTCGTCGAGCAGCGCCTGCATCGACATCTGGATGAGCTCCGAGACGCCGTTGCCGAGGTAGATGTCCTCGACGGAGAGCGGGATGCCCTTGGTCTCGTAGTGGCTCATCACCGCGCGGCGGGCCGAGAGCAGCCCCTTCGCGTCGCCGTAGCCGTGCGCCTCGGAGAGGTTCCGCAGCACGTCCTCGAGGATGGCGGGCGGGCACTCGAAGCCGAAGGCGGCCGGGTTGCCCGTGTTGAGCTTGAGGATGCGATGACCCGCGGCTTCGAGCCGCATCGCCTCTTCGAGCACCGGACCCCGGATTTCGTAACAGACGTTGGCGAGCTTCGTGGACTGGATCACCTGCATGACGAGAGCTTACGGCCGGGGCGGTCGGGACGCCTCGTGTTTTGGGACACGTCGGACACGTCGGCGCCCGTCGCGCGGCCCCGGTGTGACCCGTGTCGCACGGGGGGTGTCGTGCTCCCTACAATCCGGGCCCATGAGCCACCACGTCTCCGGAGCCGCCGCGCCACGGCCCGGCCGCCGCCGTCACGCCCCCGCACGCCGGGGCCCGGGCGCGGTCTGGCTGCTCGCCGCCGGCGGCGCCGTGGCCCTCGGGATCGGCGCCGCGCTGTTCGCGGGAGGCGCCGGTCAGGGCGGCGGGACGGGGGCCCCGGACGGAGGCGCCCCCGAGGGGCCGCCCGCGCTGATCCAGGCGGATCCGACGGACGGATCGGACGGCTCCGGCGACTCAGGCGGATCGGACGGCTCCGGCGGGACGCCGGGCGCCTCCGGCTCCCCGGGTTCCACGGGCGCCGACGGGGGCGAGCCGGGCGGGGACGGCGGTACGGACCCCTCCGCCTCCTCGAAGGCCTCGGATCCGGGCCCGACGACTGCTCCGTCCGGGGACGGAGCGGCGACGGCCGACTCCGCGGCCGGACCGAAGGACGACCCCTCCGCCTCCGCCGACGAGGGACAGCAGGACAAACCCGGACGGGGCCGGGGACAGACCAAGCGACCCAGGTAGCGGGCGAGGGGTCCGGCGGCCCACCGGGGCGGGCCGGGATAGGTTGGCCCGTCATGTGGGCTTTCAGTGCCTCCGGATGCCGGTGGCTGGGTACGGGCGGTGCCCTCGGCGTCGCCGTGGGCGGATGGGCCGCCGGGTCGCTGCCCGTGCGCGGCGGCTGGGGGCTGTGGGAGCCGCGCGGCTCCGCGCTCACCGTCGCCGGCGCCGTCCTCGCGTACCTCGGCCTGACCCTGCTCGTCGCCGCCTGGTGGCGGTACGGCGTCCTCCTCGCCCGGGGCCTGAGGGACGGCGTCCTCGCCACCCTCGCCTGCTGGACCGCTCCGCTGCTCCTCGCCCCGCCCCTGCACAGCGCCGACGTGTACAGCTACATCGCACAGGGCGCGATGGTCCTCGAAGGACACGACGTGTACGGCGGCGGGCCCTCCGTCCTCGGCCCCGACGAGCTCGGGGCGGACGCCGCCGCGAGCGTCGGCGGGAACTGGACGGACACCCCCGCCCCGTACGGACCCGTCTTCCTGCTCCTCGCCGCGGCCGTCGTGAAGGTGACCGGCGGGGCGATCGTGCCCGCCGTCCTCGGGACGCGGCTGATCGCCCTGGCCGCGCTCGCCCTCATCGTCTGGGCCGTACGCGGACTCGGCGGCGGCCCCGGCGGCCGGTCCGGCGCGCTCTGGCTGGCCGCCCTCAACCCGCTCCTCCTGATCCACGTCGTCGGCGGTGCGCACAACGACGGCCTGATGATCGGGCTCCTGCTCGGCGGCGTCCTGCTCGCCACGCGCGGGCGGTGGGTGCTCGGCTGCGTCCTGGTCGGCCTGGCGGTGATGATCAAGTCGCCGGCCGCGGTCGCGCTGCTGTTCATCGGCGTGATGGTCGCGCGCCGGGACGGGGGCGTACGGGGTCCGGTCAAGGGCCTCGTCCTGCCGGGGGCCGTCGCGGGTGCCGTGGCCGCCGCCGCGAGCCTGGCGGCGGGGACCGGCTTCGGCTGGCTCGGGACCCAGAGCGTCGCCGGGGCCATCCACACCCCCCTCTCCCTCACCAGCGACCTCGGACTCGCCCTCGGCACGCTCCTCGCGGACGACCCCGACCCCGTCAAGGGCGCCGTGCAGAAGCTGGGCCTGCTCGCCGCCGCCGCGATCATCGCGGTGCTCGCGTGGCGGGCCTGGCGGGGACGGATCGACCCGGTCCTCGGGCTCGGCCTCTCGCTGGTGGCGCTCGTCGCCCTGTCGCCGATGGTGCAGCCCTGGTACCTGCTGTGGGGGACGGCCGTCGTCGCGGCGGTCGCCTGGCGCGGACGGGCGGGGCAGGTGCTCGCCGTCCTCTCGGCCGCCCTCGTGTACGAGACGGCGCCCTCGGGGCACACGCCCTGGTACGGCTTCGTGCTCGCGGGCGGTGTGCTCGCGCTCGGCCTGGTGTGGCTCCGGCGCGACCCGTGGCCCACGGCCGTGCCCGCCGGGGGGCACCCGCGACCGGTGAGGGCCCGGTCCTGAGGGCCCTCGGTCGGTCGTGGCCGGTGAGTGTCCGGTTCTGACGGCCTCCGGCTGGTCGTGGTCGGTGGGCGTCCGGTCCTCGTGGCCTCCGCCGCCCCCGGTCAGTCGGTTGCCGTCAACGCCGCGTGCGCGGTGGTGAGGATCTCCTCGGAGAGCGGGGAGCCCTTGGTGGCCCGGGCCAGGACGAGCGCGCCGACCATGGTGCACAGCCGGGTGATGCCGTCCTGGTCCTCGGTGGTGAGCCACTCGGCGAAGTCGCCCACTCCCTCGGCGTAGACGCGGCGGGCCTCGGGGTCCCCGGGGGCGCGCGCCATGTCGCCGGCGAGTGCGGCGGCGGGGCACCCGTCCGCCGCGCCGTCCCGGTGCCCGACGGAGAGATAGGTGTCGATCAGCGCCCGCTGGGCGGCGTCGCGCCGTCCGGCGTGCTGTGCGAGTCCCTCGTCGCGGAGCCGGGTGAGCTCGGTGAACGCGTGGGTCGTGGCCTCGTCGACGAGTGCCTCCTTGGAGGCGAACTGCTTGTAGAAGCCGCCGTGGGTGAGGCCGGACGCCTTCATGAGGTCGGCGACGCTGACGTGGGTGCCCTGCTCCCGGAAGAGCCGGGACGCGGTTTCCACGACCCGTCGGCGGTTCTCCTCGGCTTGCGCCTGCGATACGCGGCCCATGAGCCACCTCCCAGTTGGATGACGGTTGCAATCTATTCTAGTCCATGGTTTAGATTGTAATTGTAATCTAATTGTGCGGGAGTCGCTGGGCGCCCGCGACGCAGGGAGTGGACATGGAACTGAAGGACGCGGTCGCGGTGGTCACCGGCGCCAACCGGGGGCTCGGCCGGCATCTGGCCGCCCAGCTCGTGGAGCGCGGGGCGAAGGTGTACGCGGCGGCCCGCCGCCCCGAGACGGTCGACCTGCCCGGCGTCACCCCGCTCCGCCTGGACCTGACGGACGAGGAGTCGATCCGCGCCGCGGCCCGCACCGCGTCCGACGCGACGCTCCTCGTGAACAACGCCGGCATCTCCACCGGCACGCCGCTGATCGCGGGAGACCTGGACGCGGTGCGCGGCGAGATGGAGACGAACTTCTTCGGTCCGCTCGCCGTGACACGGGCCTTCACCCCCGTCATCGAGGGCAACGGCGGCGGCGCCGTGCTCAACGTCCTGTCCGTCCTGTCCTGGCTGCACCCGGCCGGCCTCGGGTCCTACGCCGCGGCCAAGGCCGCCGCGTGGGCGCTGACCGACGCGGCCCGGGAGGAACTGGCGCCCCGCGGAATGACCGTCTCCGCGCTGCACGTCGCCTACATGGACACCGACATGGCCGCGGCCGTACCCGCCGATCAGAAGACCGACCCCGCCGACGTCGCCGCACAGGCCCTGGACGGCATCGAGACGGGCCTGCCCGAGATCCTCGCCGACGAGATCACCCGGTACGTCAGGCAGAGCCTGGCCGCCGCGCCGCACGCGGCCTGAGGAGACGACGATGAAGACCTTCATGATCGAGAGGTACGGCGACAAGGCCGGCGTGCGCGCCGCCGAGATGCCCGACCCGCGGGCGGGCGCCGACGACGTCCTGGTCCGGATCCACGCGGCGAGCGTCAACCCGCTGGACCTCAAGATCCGCGACGGGGACCTCAAGGCGATCCTGCCGTACCGCCTCCCGCTCGTCCTCGGCAACGACCTCGCCGGGACGGTGGTCCGGGTGGGACCGGCCGTCACCCGGTTCGCGGTGGGCGACGAGGTCTACGCCCGGCCCGACAAGGACCGCATCGGCACCTTCGCCGAACTCATCGCCGTCCACCAGGACGACGCGGCGATCAAACCGGCCACGCTCACCATGACCGAGGCGGCCTCCCTCCCGCTGGTCGCCCTGACCGCGTGGCAGGCGCTGGTCGAGCGGGCACAGGTGCGGCCGGGCCAGAAGGTCCTGATCCACGCGGGCGCCGGCGGCCTCGGCACCGTCGCCGTCCAGCTGGCGAAGGAACTGGGCGCGCACGTGGCCGCCACCGCGAGCACCGCCAAGCTCGACCTGGTGAAGGAGCTCGGCGCCGACGTGGTCGTCGACTACCGGCGGCAGGACTTCGAGACCGTCCTCGACGGCTACGACGTCGTCCTGGACAGCCTCGGCGGCGAGACGCTCCAGAGGTCCCTGCGGGTGCTCAGGCCCGGCGGGAAGCTCATCAGCGTCGCGGGCCCTCCCGACGCGGCCTTCGCCCGCGAACTGGGCGCGAACCCGGTCCTCCGCCTGGCGATGAGCGCACTGAGCTACAGGACCCGGCGCCGCGCCGAGCGTTACGGCGTGACGTACTCGTTCCTGTTCATGAAGGCCAGCGGCGCCCAGCTGCGCGGACTCACACCGCTCATCGACGCGGGGAGGATCCGTCCCGTCGTCGACCGGGTCTTCCCCTTCGCGGAGACCCGGGAGGCCATGGAGTACGTCGAGAAGGGCCGCGCGAAGGCCGGCAAGGTCGTCGTCACGATGGGGTGAGGGCCCCCGCGGCCGGAAGGGCGCCCGGTCCCGGTAACCTCCGGCACCATGACGCGTGCCTGGATCCTGCCGGTGCTGTCGCTGCTCTGCGGTTCGCTCCTCGCGGCCGGGCGGGCCGCCGGAGGGAGTCCCGGCACGGCCGTGATCCTGCTGTCGTTGTTCGCGCTGCTCGCCGCCGTCACCTCACCGCTTGTCTTCCCGGGGTCGACCGGGGCGGCGGAGGCCCGGCGCCGCGCCGCCGCCGACGGCCGCCCGGTCGTCTACTGGCGGCCGGGCTGCGTGTTCTGCCTGCGCCTCCGTCTGCGTCTCGGCGTCCGGGCCCGCCGGGCGCACTGGGTCGACATCTGGCGCGACCCGGAGGCGGCGGCGGTGGTGCGGGCGGCCACGGGCGGCGACGAGACCGTGCCCACCGTCGTCGTGGACGGCCGCGCCCACGTCAACCCGGACCCCGCCTGGGTGCGGAAGCAGCTCCAGCTGGAACGGATCCAGCGGGAACGGCTCTAGCGGGAACGGCTCTGTACCGGCGTCCGGCGGATCGCCCGGCCCGCGAGGACGTCCGTCCGCCGGCCGTCCTCGATCACGAACCTGCCGTCGACCAGGACGTGCGGGATGCCCACCGGCGGGGTGCGCGGCGCGGCGTACGTCGAGCCCGCCGCCACCGTCGCCGGGTCGAAGAGGACCAGGTCCGCCACGAAGCCCTCCCGGATCCTGCCCCGGTCCGGGAGGCGCAGGCGGGCCGCCGGGCGGGACGTGAGGTGGGCGACGCACTCCTCCAGGGAGAGGACGCCGAGCTCGCGCACGTACCGGCCGAGGTACCGGGGAAACGTCCCGTACGCGCGCGGGTGCGGCTTCAGACCCTGGAGGATGCCGTCCGAGCCGCCCGTGTGGACCCGGTGCCGCATGATCGTCCGCACGTTCTCCTCGTGGCCCACGTGCTGGAGGATCGTCGTGCCCAGCCGGTCGTCCAGGAGCAGCCGCCGGGCCGTCGGCCAGCCGTCCACACGACCGCCCACGAACCCCGCGAGCGCCGGATCCGACACCCCCGAGACCTCGACCGTGTTCCACTCGACCGGCACCCCGTGGCAGCCGTCCGAGCCGACGGCCTCGAGGTGGTGGCGGACGCGCTCGGCCGTCGCGTCGTCCCGCAGCCGCGCGAGGACCGCCTCCGGGCCGCCCTCGCTCGCCCAGCCCGGCAGCAGGGCGACCAGGGTCGTACAGCCGGGCGTGTACGGGTACGTGTCGAGGCTGATGTCCGCGCCCGCGTCCAGGGCCTCGTCGAGGAGGGCGAGGAGCTCCGGGGCCCTGCCCTCGTTCACGCCGAAGTTCATGGTGGCGTGGGCGAGGTGGAGGGCGCAGCCCGCGTCACGGGTGAGCCGCACCATCTCCTCGTACGCCTCGAGGGCCCCCGCCCCGTACGAACGGTGGTGCGGGCAGTAGTAGCCGCCGTACTCCGCCACCACCCGGCACAGCTCGGTCAGCTCGGCGTCCGGCGCGTACATCCCCGGGGTGTACGTCAGGCCGGAGGACATGCCGACGGCGCCCTGCTCCAGGCCCTCGGCGACGAGCCGCCGCATCCGGTCCAGCTCGGCCCCGGTCGCGGGACGGTCCTCCCAGCCGACGGCCTGCATCCTTACCGTGCCCTGGGGGACGAGGTAGGCGGCGTTCACGGCGATGCCCCGGCCGCCGTGGGCGCCGTCGAGGCGGTCCAGGTACTGGCCGACCGTCCGCCAGTCGAGGTCGACGTCGTCGCCGTACCCGTTCCAGCCGGTGATCGCCGTGCGCACCTGCGCCAGCGTGCGGTCGTCGACCGGCGCGTACGAGAGCCCGTCCTGGCCCAGGACCTCGAGGGTCACGCCCTGCGCGGCCTTCGCGCTGTGGTCCGGGTCGCGGAGCAGCGCGAGGTCGCTGTGGGCGTGCATGTCGATGAAACCGGGGGAGAGCGCGAGGCCCTCGGCGTCCACCACGCGCCGGGCGGTGGGGCGCTGGCAGCCGGCCGCCGCGCCCTCCTGGACGATCGCGGCGATCCGGCCGCCCTCGATCGCCACGTCGGCACGGTAGGACGGACCGCCGGTGCCGTCGACGACCTCCGCGTCACGGAAGACGAGGTCCATGCCGACTCCTTCTAGAAGAACGTGCGGATGTGGTCGACCACCGTGCCGTCCGCCTCGACCAGCGGGATCAGCTGCCACTTGTCGAAGGACGTGCACGGGTGCGACAGGCCCATGCCGAGCCAGTCGCCGACCTCCAGGTCGGCGCCCTCCTCCGTCCGTACCCAGGCGTGCTGGTCGGAGAGGCCGGTGACGGTCATGCCGTCGGCGGGACGGATCTCGCCGGTGCGGGCGTCGCGGACCACCTGCGCCTCGGGGAGGTGCAGGTCGTGGGCGGCGTCCCGCTTGCCCGCGTTGGTGAAGGCCTGCTCGGGGGTGGGCCGGGAGACGACCTGCGACCAGAGCCGGAACGCGGGCTGGAGCGCGCCCTCCTCGGGCACCCGGTTGAAGGGGGTCAGATTGCGGTACTGGCCGTCGTCGTGGGAGACGTACGCGCCGGAGCGCAGCAGCCTGAGGACCGGGAGGGAGAGCTCGGGCAGCTCGGCGAAGACCTCGGCGACCGTGTCGAACCAGGCGCTGCCGCCCGCGCTCACGACGATCTCGCCGATGCCGGTGTCGAAGCGGCCCTCCTCGTCGAAGGAGGCGGCGAGCCCGGTCAGCCGGAGCAGCCAGGCGCGGACCCGCTCGGTGTCCGGCTTCGGCACCTCGCCCTCGTACCCGGCGACACCGACCAGCCGCAGGGTCGTGACGGCGGCGACCGCGTCGGCGACGGCGGCGCAGTCGGCCTCCGTACGGGCTCCGGTACGGGCCCCCTCGCCGGCGCCCAGCTCGACGACGACGTCCACGGGGCGCCGGGCGCCCGCCGCGCGCAGCGCCTCGTCCATCAGCTCGACGCCCCGCACGGAGTCGACGTAGCAGACGAGCCGGAAGTCCGGGTCGGCGTCGAGCTCGGCGGCGAGCCAGCGCAGGGCGGCGGCGTCGACGACCTCGTTGGCGAGGAAGATCCGGGCGATGCCGTGCGCGCGGTAGACCCGGACCTGGTGGGGCACGGCGGCGGTGATGCCCCACGCGCCGTGCGCCAGCTGGCGGTCGAAGAGCTGCGGGGCCATGGAGGTCTTGCCGTGCGGGGCGAAGGCGAGGCCGTGGCGCTCGGCGTAGGTCTTCAGGAGGCGCAGGTTGTGCTCGACGGACTCGGCGGAGAGGGCGAGCACCGGGGTGGTGAAGCCGCCGGTGAAGAGGTTGCGCCGCTGGGCGGAGAGTTCGCCGACGGTCAGGCCCTCGGCGTCCGGGGGCAGGGCCTTGAAGCGGTGGTCGACGCGCTCGTTCGCCAGGTCGGGCTTCTCGTTCGCCGGGTCGGGCATGAGGCCTCCTCATCAGTGCGTTGCGTTATATGCAACGCGCATTGCGCATATTGCTCATGGCTGTCTAACATCCGGGCCGAGGCCGGGTCAATGGACCCGGACGAGTCACGCCGGGCCGACGGGGCCCGTACGAGCCACGCCGGGTCGACAGGCCCGTACGAGCCACAGGGAGCACGAGAGTGAGCGCACACGCGCCCGTGGACGCGCACCCCGACGTCCTCTGCCTCGGCGAGTCCATGGTCACCTTCCTTCCGACCCGTCCGGGCCGCCTCGCCGACGTCCCCGCCTTCACCCGGGCGATCGGCGGCGCCGAGTCCAACGTCGCCTGCGCCCTCGCCGCCGCAGGACACCGGGCGAAATGGGTCGGCCGCGTCGGCCGGGACGGCTTCGGCGACCACCTGGTGGAGACGATCGGCGCGTACAGCGTCGACGTCAGCGCCGTCGGCCGCGACCCGCACCGGCCGACCGGCGTCTACTTCCGTACCGACGCGGACCGGGCCACCGACGCCCACGAGGTCGCCTACTACCGGGCGGGATCGGCCGCCTCGGCCATGTCGCCGGCCACCGTGCCGTACGACTCCGTCGCCGGCGCCCGGGTCCTCCACCTCTCCGGCATCACCGCCGCCCTCTCCGCCGACTGCCTCGCCCTGATGCGGGAGCTCACCGCGCCCCGGGCCGGGCGCCCGCTCGTCTCCTTCGATGTGAACCACCGGCCCGGCCTGTGGCGGCGGCGGCCCGAGGCCGCCGGTGACGTGCTGCTCGAACTCGCCCGCAGGGCGGACCTCGTGTTCGTCGGGGCGGACGAGGCGGAGGTGTTGTGGGGGGTCGCCGATCCGGCCGCCGTCCGGGCCGTGCTGCCGGAGCCGGAGGTTCTGGTGGTGAAGCGGGGCGGGGAGGGGGCGGTGGTGTTCGAGCGCTGCGCGGCTTCTTTCCCCACCCCGCCCCGTACCAGCAGCTTAAAAACATCTCCGAGCCCCCGAAACTCGATTAGATCGAGAAATACCAGATGGGCAGGCTAAATGGTCGGGG